>NZ_JBUDHV010000006.1:0-259985 GCF_054956795.1 Streptomyces sp. SYSU D01066-1
TGCTGGAGGGTCGCGCCGATGTCCGAGGTGCGCGTCGTCGTCATCGACTGCACCGACACCGGCGCGTCACCGCCCACGGCCACCGAGCCGACCTGGATCTGCCGGCTCTTCCGGCGCTCGGCGAGCCTGGTCGGAACGGACGGCATGCCGAGAGAAATCGCAGTCATCTGCTGTGCAACCCCAAGTCGTGGATCAAGGTCCGGTCCCGTCAGCGGCGGGCTCCGGTCCCCGAGATTACGGCACCGGACCGGGGCCGGGCACATCCCGCCGTCGTCGGCGCACTCGGGGGAAGACGGCCCGGCACGAACGTGCCGGGCCGCCTGCGAAGCGGGGCGGCTAGGAGATTCTGACCGGGTTGACGACGTCCGCGATCAGTACCAGGAGCGTGAAGCAGACGAAGACGCCCGCCACCACGTACGCGACCGGCATGAGCTTGGCCACGTCGAACGGGCCGGGGTCGGGGCGGCGCAGGACCTTGGCGAGGTTGCGGCGCAGGGACTCCCACAGGGCGCCCGCGATGTGGCCGCCGTCCAGGGGCAGCAGCGGGAGCATGTTGAACAGGAAGAGGGAGAGGTTGAAGCCCGCGACCAGCATCACGGCCATGGCGAGCTGCTGGGTGGGCGGGATGTCCAGGGTGAAGATCTCGCCGCCGACCCGGGCGGCGCCGACGACGCCCATCGGGGAGTCGGGTTCGCGCGGGCCGTCGCCGAACGCGGCGTCCCACAGCGCAGGGATCTTGCCGGGCAGGGCGGCGAGGGAGTCGACGGCGTCGCCGATCCGGTCGCCCATCCAGACCACGGAGTCGCCGAAGTCCTGCTTGACGATGCCGGTGGCGGCGCTGAAGCCGAGGAAGCCGGCGGTGACGTACTCGCCCTGGACGTAGCCGCCGCTGCCGTCCTTCTTGGCGACCTTGTTGGTGGCGATCTCGGCGTGCAGGGTGACGTCCTCGCCGTCGCGCTCGACGACGATCGGGACGGTCTCGCCGGGGCGGGCGCGGATCAGGTCGGACAGCTCGTCCCACTTGTCGGTGCGTACGCCGTCGAAGGAGAGGATCTTGTCGCCGGCCTTGAGTCCGGCCGCGGCGGCCGGGGAGGGCGGGTCGGCGTCGGTGCACTTGTCCCGGTCCTCGGACTGGGAGATCACGCACTGGGAGACCGAGCTGACCGTGGTGGTCTGCTGGGAGATGCCGAAGCCCATCAGCACGGTGAGGAACAGCGCCACCGCGAGGACCAGGTTCATGAACGGGCCGCCGAACATGACGATGACCCGCTTCCACGGCTTGCGCGTGTAGAAGAGGCGGTCCTCGTCACCGGGCTGGAGTTCCTCGAAGGCGGCCGAGCGGGCGTCCTCGATCATGCCGCGCCACGGTGAGGTGGAGCGGGCCTCCAGCTTGCCGTCGGGGCCGGGCGGGAACATGCCGATCATGCGGATGTAGCCGCCGAACGGGATGGCCTTGATGCCGTACTCGGTCTCGCCCTTCTTGCGGGAGAAGAGGGTGGGGCCGAAGCCGACCATGTACTGGGGCACGCGGATGCCGAAGAGCTTCGCCCAGGACAGGTGGCCCAGCTCGTGCCAGGCGATGGAGAACAGCAGGCCGACCGCGAAGACGACTATGCCGAGGATGAACATCAGGGTCGTCATGCACGGGCCTCCGCCGCTTGTGCCGCCAGTTCCCGGGCCCGGGCGCGCGCCCAGGTCTCCGCTTCGAGGACGTCCGCGACGGTCAGCGAAGTTCCCGTGGCCGGTGTGCCGTGTTCGTCGACCACCCGTGCGACGGTCTCGATGATGCCGAGGTACGGCAGCGCCCCGGAACGGAACGCCTCGACGCACTCCTCGTTGGCGGCATTGAACACCGCCGGCGCCGTGCCCGCGAGCTCTCCGACGTGGCGGGCCAGGTTCACCGAGGGGAACGCCTCGTTGTCGAGGGGGAAGAACTCCCAGGTGGACGCCTGGCTCCAGTCGAAGGCGGGGGCGGCGTCGGGGACCCGCTCGGGCCAGCCGAGGCCGATGGCGATGGGGCCGCGCATGTCGGGGGGCGTGGCCTGGGCGAGCGTGGAGCCGTCGGTGAACTCGACCATGGAGTGGACGTAGGACTGGGGGTGGACGACGACCTCGATGCGGTCGAAGGGGATGTCGTAGAGGAGGTGGGCCTCGATGACCTCCAGGCCCTTGTTGACGAGGGTCGCGGAGTTGATGGTGATGACCGGGCCCATGGCCCAGGTGGGGTGGGCGAGGGCGTCCTCGACGGTGACGGCGGCGAGCTGCTCCCTGGTGCGCCCCCGGAAGGGGCCGCCGGAAGCGGTGACGACGAGCTTGCGCACGTCGGCCCGGGTGCCGGCGGCGAGGGCCTGGAAGAGGGCGGCGTGCTCGGAGTCGACCGGGATGATCTGTCCGGGCTTGGCGAGGGCCTTGACCAGCGGGCCGCCCACGATGAGCGACTCCTTGTTGGCGAGCGCGAGGGTGCGGCCCGCCTCCAGGGCGGCGAGGGTGGGGGCGAGGCCGATGGAACCGGTGATGCCGTTGAGGACGGTGTGGCAGTCGGAGGCGGCGACCCGCGTGGCCGCGTCGGGCCCGGCGAGTATCTCGGGGAGCGGCTCCCTTGCGCCGTACCGCGCCCGCAGGGCTTCGCGCAGCTCCGGCACGGCGTCCTCGCGGGCGACGGCGACGGTGCGGACCCGCAGCCGGTGGGCCTGCTCGGCGAGGAGGGCGACCCGGCCGCCGTTGGCGGACAGGCCGGTGACCCGGAAGCGGTCCGGGTTGCGCAGGACGAGATCGATGGCCTGGGTCCCGATCGACCCGGTGGAGCCGAGGATCACCACGTCCTTCGCGCCGTCTCCCGCCACGGGGTCGTAGACGAGGTGCGGGTCGGCGAGGGGGGCAGGGCTGTCGGTCATCCCCCCATTGTCGCCTCAACCGCCGTCCGGCAGGACGGCGCGTCCCTCGGGCGGGCGGCGGTGCGGGCCCGCCGCCCGCCGGGCCCGGGTGGCCGGGCGGGGACGCCCGGCCGTCCGCGGCCGGTTCCCACCGGCGGGGTGTCGGGGGCGTCCGCGACCGGTTCCCACCAGCAGGGTGTCGGGGGCGTCCGCGACCGGTTCCCACCAGCAGGGTGTCGGGGGCGTCCGCGACCGGTTCCCACCAGCAGGGTGTCGGAGGCGTCCGCGACCGGTTCCCACCAGCAGGGCGCCAAGCGCCGAGGCCGCCCGCGGCCAGTTCCCACCAGCAGGGCGCCGAGGCCGCCCGTGACCGGTTCCCACCGGCGGGGCGCCAAGGCCGCCCGTGGCCGGGGACAGGCCGTCGGGGGCCGTGGTGGACGCGCCGTTTCCAGCCATCCGGTCCCGTGCGGCCGAGGCCGGGCAGCGCGCCGGGTCCGCCCCGACCGGGGCGGTCGGCCCCCCGAGGGACCCGGCGGCGTTCCCCGGTCGGGCGCGGGCGGACGGGCACCCGGTCGCGGGGGACGCGTCCGGCCGCACGGCACCCCGTCACGCCTGGTGGCCGCGGGGTGCGCCGTCCCCCGGCCGGGCCGGGCCGCCCGGGGGGCGTCCTGCGGCGCGTCTCACCGCACGGGACGGTGGACGTTCGGTTCCGTACTGGCCCCGGGCGTCGCGTCGGCGATCCACGGGCCCTCGCCCGAGGGGTCGACGACGCCGTGTTCCAGCCATTCGTAGGTGCCGGACAGGACCCCCTTGACGACCTTGCGGTCGAGGTCGTCGGTGTTGGTCCACAGGCGGCCGAAGAGTTCCTCGACGCGGATGCGGGCCTGGCGGCAGAAGGCGTCGGCGAGCTGGTACGCCTCGCGGCCGTGGTCGCCGCGGGAGCGGAGCAGCTCGGCGCGGACGCAGGCGGCGGACATGGCGAAGAGTTCGGCGCCGATGTCCACGATCCGGCCGAGGAAGCCCTGCTTGGTCTCCATCCGGCCCTGCCAGCGGGACATGGCCCAGAAGGTGGAGCGGGCCAGTTTGCGGGCGGTGCGCTCGACGTAGCGCAGGTGTTTCGACAGGTCGACCTCGTGTTTGAACTCCCCGTAGGAGGTGGGGAGCTGGCCCGGCCCGGTCATCAACTTCGGGAGCCACCCGGCGTAGAAGGCGCCCGCCTGCGCACCCGCCCTCGCCTTGTCGGACAGCGACTTGTCCGGGTCGATCAGGTCGCCCGCGACGGAGAGGTGGGCGTCGACCGCCTCGCGGGCGATCAGCAGGTGCATGATCTCGGTGGAGCCCTCGAAGATGCGGTTGATGCGCAGGTCGCGCAGCATCTGCTCGGCGGGGACCGCGCGTTCGCCGCGGGCGGCGAGGGAGGCGGCGGTCTCGAAGCCGCGTCCGCCGCGGATCTGGACCAGTTCGTCGGCCATCAGACAGGCCATCTCGGAGCCGTAGAGCTTGGCGAGGGCGGCCTCGATGCGGATGTCGTTGCGGTTCTCGTCGGCCATCTGGGAGGAGAGGTCGACGACGGCCTCCAGGGCGAAGGTGGTGGCCGCGATGAAGGAGATCTTCGCGCCGACCGCCTCGTGCAGCGCCACCGGCTTGCCCCACTGCTCGCGCGCCCCCGACCACTCACGGGCGATCTTCAGGCACCACTTGCCGGCGCCGACGCACATCGCGGGCAGCGAGAGGCGGCCGGTGTTGAGGGTGGTCAGGGCGATCTTGAGGCCGGCGCCCTCGGGGCCGACGCGGTGCGCCGCCGGGACGCGGACCCGGTGGAAGCGGGTGACGCCGTTCTCCAGGCCGCGCAGGCCCATGAAGGCGTTGCGGTGCTCGACGGTGACGCCCTCGGAGGCGGTCTCCACGATGAAGGCGGTGATGCCGCCCCGGTGGCCCTCGGACTTCGGGACGCGGGCCATGACGACGAGGAGGTCGGCGATGACCCCGTTGGTGGTCCACAGCTTCACGCCGTCGAGGACGTAGTCGTCGCCGTCGGGGACCGCGGTGGTGGCCAGCCGGGCCGGGTCGGAGCCGACGTCCGGCTCGGTCAGCAGGAAGGCGGAGATGTCGGTGCGGGCGCAGCGCGGCAGGAACTCCTCCTTCTGCTCCTCGGTGCCGAACTGCTTCAGGGGCTGCGGCACGCCGATCGACTGGTGGGCGGAGAGCAGGGCGCCGACCGAGGCGTTCGCGGTGCCCACCAGGGCGAGGGCCCTGTTGTAGTACACCTGGGTCAGGCCCAGGCCGCCGTACCTGGTGTCGATCTTCATGCCGAAGGCGCCCAGTTCCTTCAGGCCGGTGATGACCTCGTCGGGGATGCGGGCGTCCCGCTCGATGGCGGCGCCGTCGATCCGCGTCTCGCAGAAGGCGCGCAGCTCGGCGAGGAACTTCTCGCCGCGGCGGACGGCCTCGTTGTCCGGGAGCGGGTGGGGGTGGATGAGGTCGAGGCGGAGGCGGCCGAGGAACAGCTCCTTGGCGAAGCTGGGCTTGCGCCAGTCCTGGTCGCGGGCCGCCTCCGCGACCTGGCGGGCCTCGCGTTCGGTGACGGTGGGTCGGGAGGAAGGGGTGGGCGGTGCGGACATGAGGCACCTCGCCGTGTCTCGGCACGTTGGGGGATGTACGTTACTGATCGGCGCTACCCGTTCGTATGTACCCGATTGCGGACGTCCCGGCCACCCCGCGCACGGCCGTCCGGCCGATGGGCCGAACGGGGACGGGCCGGGCGACGCCCCTGCGTCGCCCCATCTCCTCCGGGGACGTGTCGAAGCGCTTCGACACACAGGACCGCATATGGACACCCCGCCCTTGCTGGGACTACTGTCGGATCACCCCGCCTTACCCTGATCCGTTGCCCGCGCTCGTCGAAGCGCTTCACACCGCCTGGAGAGCCGGATGGTCACCCTCGCCGAGGTCGCCCAGCACGCCGGAGTCTCGGCGAGCACGGTGAGTTACGTCCTCAGCGGCAAGCGGTCCATCTCCACCACCACCCGGCAGCGGGTCGAGGAGAGCATCCGGGAGCTGGGCTACCACCCGAACGCCGGCGCCCGCGCCCTGGCCAGCAGCCGGTCGCGCATCATCGCGCTGATGATCCCGCTGCGCACCGACATGTACGTACCGGTGATGATGGAGATCGCCATCGCGGTGGCGACCGCCGCGCGCGCCCACGGGTACGACGTGCTGCTGCTCACCGGCGAGGAGGGCCCCGACGCGGTGCGCCGCGTCACCGGCAGCGGGCTGGCCGAGGCGATGATCGTCATGGACGTCGAGCTCGACGACGAGCGGCTGCCGCTGCTGCGCGCCACCGGGCAGCCGTCGGTGCTGATCGGGCTGCCCGCCGACGCCTCCGGGCTGACCTGCGTGGACCTGGACTTCCGGGCGACCGGCGCGCTGTGCGCCGAGCACCTGGCCTCGCTGGGGCACCGGGACGTCGCCGTCATCGGCGAGGCGCCGGCGGTCTACGAGCGGCACACCGGGTTCGCCGAGCGCACCCTGGAGGGGCTGCGCGCCCGGGCCCGGGAGCTGGGGCTGCGGCTGCTGCACCGGCCGTTCGAGGGCGGGTACGACGCGATGGCCCTGACCCTGTCCCGGATCTTCGACGAGCGGCCCGGCACCACGGGGTTCGTGGTGCAGAACGAGGCGGCGGTGGAGCCGCTGCTCGCCCTGCTGCGGCAGCAGGGGCGGGCGGTGCCCGAGGACGTGTCGGTGGTGGCGGTCTGCCCCGAGCAGGTCGCCGCGCAGGCGTCGGTGCGGCTGACGTCGGTCGCCGTGCCCGCGCAGGAGATGGGCCGGCGCGCCGTGGAGCAGCTGGTGGCCAAGCTCGGCGGGCGCGGCAGCGACGAGGTGGTGCTGCTGCCGCCGGAGCTGACGGTGCGGGCGAGCACGGGGCCGGCCCCCGGGTGGACCGGCCCCTGACCCGGAGGACGGGTGGCTCAACCGCCGCTGACCGTCAGGTTGTTGGTGACGAAGTCCAGGCCGCCGGCGGACGAGGTGATCTCGTAGCCGAACTGCACGTCACCGATGGTCTCGTTGCCCATCCAGCCCTTGGTGTCCTTGATCCATTTCAGGATCGGGAGGATGTCGACGGTCCCGGCGGTGGAGTCGGAGGCGCGCAGGAACGAGTACACCTCGTTGGCGCCGTTGTTGCCCTTGTACACGTTCCAGGTGTGGCCGCCGAGGGTGGCGCTGCCCTGGGAGGTGCCGAGCGGGCCGACGGCGCCGTTGTAGTTGACCCAGAGCATGATCTCGTAGTCGTAGTCGGTGTCCCAGATGTCGTACGAGGTGTTGTACGCGCCGGCCGACGGGACGGTGACGTTGTAGCTGCTGGTCAGGGAGGTCAGGGAGGTGATCGGCTTGTTGATCACCTTCTTGGAGTTGGGGTAGGACTTGATGCCGCCGGTGTTGGGGTGGTCGGCCCGCACGCCCCAGTTGGTGCCGGAGTTGGCCCATATGCACTGGCTGCCGGCGCCGGAGCCCCAGATGTTGTTGTAGAGGATGTAGCCGTTCAGGGTGGTGTTGCCCCACTGGTCGCAGGAGTTCCAGACGGCGGCCTGGGCGGGGGCGGCGGCCAGGCCGGCGGTGACGCCGAGGGCGAGGGCGGGGGCCAGCAGCGCCTTGGGGAGTCTGAGCGGTGTGCGTCGTGCCATGGTCGTTCCCTTCCATGGGTGGGGGGACGGTGCGGTCACCGCGTCTCCAGGCGGAGGACGCGGTCTTCTCCGGCGGTGAGGTCGAGCGGCTCGGCGCCGGAGGAAGTCCTCAGTTCGACGCGTACGGTGCGGCCGGGCCGGATGACGGCGGTGGCGGCCCCGGGGGACCAGGTGAGGTCGAGCACGGCGCCGAACCGGGTGCGCACGCCGCGCAGTTCACCCGCCGGGAGGGCGGCGGGCAGGGCGGGCAGCAGGACCAGGCGGGTGGGGGTGGACTGCACCAGCGCCTCGATGAGCACGGCGGGCAGGGCGTGCGCGGCGTCGGCGTTGTAGACGTCGCGGTGCGGATAGTGCGCGCTCATCAGGGAGGCGTGGAAGTAGTCGCCCGCCAGCACCGCGCCGAGGGCGCGCGCGACCCGCTCGCCGTCGCGCAGCCGGGCCGCGACCAGGGCGTGGTGGAGGTGGCCGTGGGCCGAGTCGTTCTCGGCGCCGCGCAGTTCCAGGGCGCGGTGGGCCGCCGCCGCCAGCTCCGGGGTGTCGTACGGGGTGATCTCCTCCAGCGGCCAGACGCCGTAGAGGTGGCTGAGGTGGCGGTGGTCGTAGGTGTCGTCGAGGCCCTCCCGGGCCCATTCGGCCAGGGCGCCGTCGGCGTTGATCCGGTGCGGCGGCAGCCGGTCGGCCAGCGCGCGCCAGCGGGCGGCGTGCTCGGGATGGTAGTCGGCGGCGGTCCGCAGGGCGTGCCGGGCCGCCGAGAGGTCCATCGCCGCGTCGACCGTGCCCCAACTGGCGTTGGCGGGGCGGTTCTCCGGCGAGTAGGACGGGACGACCGTCAGACGGCCGTCCTCGGTCTCCGTGAGGAAGTCCTCGTAGAACAGGGCGACTTCGGCGAGGGCCTCGGCGGTGCGGGGGTCGCGGGTGCCGTGCGTCTCGTCGTGGTCGACGAGGGGCTTGAGCAGCCAGTCGGCGCCGGCCGTCCACAGGTGCAGGGGGTATTCGCGGCTGAAGTGGTACGCGTGCCCGTTCTCGCCGTCGGTGTGGGAGGGGGCGACGATGCCCCGGGCGCCGAAGAGCGCGCGGGCGTTCTCCCGCCAGTGGTCCCGTTGCCGGTGGACCAGGGCGGCGTGCGCCTCGGTGACCTCGGGGAGGGCGGCAGCGGCGGCGGAGGCGGTCTGGAGGTTGAGGTTGGCGTTGGTGGTGAACGCGCCGGACCAGGCGGTGTCCCAGTCGCCGGTCCACAGGCCGGTGAGGCGGGGCGGGAACAGGCCGGAGGCGGAGAGCTGGTGGTAGCGGCCGGCGGCGAAGAGGCGCTCCAGGAGGGCCGGGCTGCCGGGGCGGCCGAGGAGTTGGGAGCCGGGCAGCGCGCGGTCGGCGGGGGTGGCGGCGAGGTCCAGGGTGACGCGGTCGTAGGCGGTGCGGTGGTGGCGCAGGTGGCGGTCGAGGAGGTCCTCGTAGGCGCGGCCGGTCAGCAGGTCGCGCAGGGCGCGGGACTCGGCGTGCACGTCGAGTTCCCCGGTGTGCCGGCGCACCCGGGTCAGGAGCAGCAGCGACTCGGCCCCCTCCACGCGCAGGCCCGGCGGGACCAGCGCGGTGCTGCCACCGGTGACGGCCGCCACGGTGACGCCGGTGTACGCCCGGTCGCTGTCCGGGTAGCGGGCACGCAGGCTCAGGACGGCGCCCTCGGGGGTGCGGACGGCGCCGTGGCCGACGCCGAGCGCGGCGGGCACCCCGGGCAGCCGGTGGTCCAGGGCGGCGTCGAGGGTGAGGTGCGCGGCGGTGACCTGCTGGACGACGACGTCGTCGGCGCGGGAGACGAAGACGCGGCTGGTCCAGCCGCCGGCGGTGGCGGTGGTCTCGCCGGTGGTGAAGTCGACCGTGCGGCGGTAGGGGTGGCCGGCGCCGGGCGGGCGGCGCAGCCGGAGCTGGAAGGCGGGGTGGAAGGGCTGTACCCACTGCAGCGGGCGGCCGTCGGTGAACTCCTCGGCGGCGGTGACGTCACCGGCCAGCAGCCGCTTTCGCAGCGCGGGCAGGGCGGCGGCCAGCTCCGGGGGGCGGGCGTGCTCCCCGCCGCCCGGGCGGACGAGGGTGTGGTGGGTGACGATCACCCGGTCGTCGTGCGGGTCGCCGAGGACCAGGGCGCCGTGGTGGCCGTTGCCGCTGAGGAAGGCGTCCTCCCAGCGGGCGGCGGGGGCGGGCTCCCAGGTGCCGTGGACCGGGCCGGTGCTCGGGGAGGTCACGGCGCCGCCAGCACCCGTACGCCGTACCGGCCCAGCTCGGTGCGGTCGGTGACCGTCTCCCCCGTCAGCAGGTCGCGGTGGGTGCCGGGGACCTCGACGGTGACCGGGTCGCGGCCGTGGTGGAGCAGGAACAGCAGGTCGCCGCGGCGGACCGCCTCGACGCCCGCCGGGACGCGGTCCAGGGCCGGGCGGACCCCGGCGTCGGCGGCGACGCCCGCGAGCAGGCCGCGCAGCGCGTCGGGTTCCGGGAGGGTGGAGACGTACCAGGCGCGGCCCTTGTTCAGGACGGCGGGCAGCCCGTCGAGTTCGCCGCCCCGGTAGGGGACGGTCTCGTCGGCGGTGCCGTCGGGTTCCAGTTCCTCCGACCACAGGGTGCCGCGGAAGCCGTCGCAGCCGGCGGTCTCGCCCTCGGCCAGGGGCCACCACTCGTGCAGGGTGCGGATGCCGAGGAGGTCGCGCAGGCGGGCGTCCATGGTGCCGGGGCGTATCCGGTCGTCCTGGTCGGCGACGCCGGTGAGGAAGCCGCAGACGAGGGTGCCGCCGCCGTGGACGTACGAGACGAGGTTGTCGATCGCGGTGTCGGTGAGGAGGTAGAGCTGCGGGGCGACGACCAGGCGGTAGCGGCTCAGGTCGTGCTCGGGGTGGGCGAGGTCGGTGGTGAGGTGGGCCTCCCACAGGGCGCGGTGCCAGGCGCGCAGGACGACGGGCAGGCCGGCCCGCTCGAAGGGGGTGGCCTGCTGGGTGCCGGCCCACCAGGAGTGCCAGTCGTGCAGGACGGCGGTGTCGGCGGTGACGCGGGTGCCGCCGACGTGCGGGGCGAGGGCCGCCAGGTCGGCGCCGAGGCGCTTGACCTCCTGGAAGGCCCGGCCGCGCGGGCCGGCGTGGCCGACCATCGCGGAGTGGAACTTCTCGGCGCCCTGCCGGGACTGCCGCCACTGGAAGTAGCAGACGGCGTCCGCGCCCCGGGCGACGGCCTGGAGCGACCACAGGCGGTTCAGGCCGCGCGGCTTGGGCTGGTCGACGTCGCGCCAGCCGACCGCGCCCGTCGCCTGTTCCATGACCATCCAGGGGCCGCCGCGGGCCTGGGACCGGGTGAGGTCCTGGACCAGGGCGCCCTCCTGCGCGCCGAGCGGGTCGCGCGGGTCGGGGTAGAGGTCGACGGAGACGATGTCCTCCTCCTCTGCCCAGCGCCAGCCGTCCTGGCCGAAGAAGAGCGGCATGAAGTTGGTGGTGACCGGGAGGTGCGGGGTGTGCCGGCGGACGATGTCGCGTTCGGCGGTGTAGCACTCCAGGAGCATGTCGGAGGTGAAGCGCCGGAAGTCCAGCACCTGGGCGGGGTTCTTGAGGTAGTGGGTGCGGCGCGGGGGCAGGACCTCCTGCCAGTCGCCGTAGCCCTGGCTCCAGAACGCCGTGCCCCAGGCGGTGTTGAGGGCGCCGAGGGTGCCGTACCGGCGCTGGAGCCAGGCGCGGAAGCGGGCGGCGGCCTCGTCGCCGTGGTCGTAGGTGCAGTACTCGTTGTTGATGTGCCACATGGTGAGGGCGGGGTGGCCGGCGTAGCGGGCGGCCAGGGCCTCGGTGACGGCGGCGGCGTGGCGGCGGTAGACGGCGCTGGAGTGGGAGAAGTGCTGGCGCCCGCCCCAGTGCTCGGGGTGGCCGTCCTCGTCCACGGGCAGGGTGTCCGGGTGCAGGCGGCCCAGCCACGGCGGGGGCGAGGCGGTGGGGGTGGCGAGGACGACGCCGACGCCGTGCGCGTGCAGCAGGTCCATCACCCGGTCCAGCCAGCCGAACTCGTAAGAGCCGGGGCTCGGTTCGAGCCGGGCCCAGGAGAAGACGCCGACGGTGACGGAGTTGACGCCGGCCTCCCGCATGAGGCGTACGTCCTCCTGCCAGGTCTCCTCGGGCCACTGCTCGGGGTTGTAGTCGCCGCCGAACAGGAGCCGGCCGCGGGTCACCGCGGCGAGGTCCGGGCTCTGGCTCATCCCTTCACCGCCCCGGTCAGCATGCCCTTCTTGAAGTGCCGCTGGACGAACGGGGACAGGACCGCCACCGGCAGCAGCGCCATGACCATCACGGCCATCTGCACGGCCAGGCCGGACAGCTCGCCCGTCTTGATCGCCTGGCCGAGGCCGACCGGCGCCTCCTGCTTCTGCACGAGCTGGATCATGACGTTCTGCAGCGGCATCATGTCCTGGTCGTTCAGGTACAGGGACGCGTTGAACCAGGCGCTCCAGTAGCCGACGGCGTAGAACAGGGTGATCACCGCGAGGACCGCGCGGGAGAGCGGCATGACGATCTGCCACAGGATGCGGAAGTCGCCGGCGCCGTCGATGCGGGCGCTGTCGATCAGTTCCTGGGAGATGCCCATGAAGAAGCCGCGCAGCACCAGGATGTTGAAGACGCTGACCGCGCTCGGCAGGATCAGCGCGAGGTAGGTGTCGGTCAGGCCGAGGGACTGCACCAGCAGGTAGGTCGGGATGAGGCCGGCGCTGAAGAACATGGTGGCCAGCAGGACCATCAGGATCCAGCGGTGGCCGAGCGAGCCGGTGCGGGACAGGCCGTAGGCGCACAGTACGGAGACGGTCATGGAGAAGAGGGTGCCGACGAGGGTGATGCCGACGCTGACCAGGGCGGCCCGGGTCACCTGTCCGCCGCTGAGGAGCTCCTGGTAGGCGACGAACGTGATGTCCTGGGGGATCATCACCAGCCCGCCGGCCTCGTCGATGGTCTTCCTGGACGACAGGCTGGTGACGATCACGATCCACAGCGGGAAGAGGATGGCCAGGCAGGCCAGGGCCAGCACCAGGCCCTTGCCGGCCAGACCGGCCGGTGTGGGCTTCTCCTCCCACACCGGCCGGGGCGGGGCCGACCAGCGGTGTCGCGTGGTCGTCTTCTCCATGAGGGCGGTCACTTCTTGTACACCCCTTGCTCACCCATGAGATGGGCCACCTTGTTCGCGGCCAGGACCAGTCCGAGGCTGACGAAGCCCTTGATCAGGCCCGCGGCCGCCGCGTAGCCGAAGTCCTGGTTGCGGACGCCGTTCCACCACACGAAGGTGTCCAGCACCTCCGCCGCGCCGGGCCCGACGGCGTCGCGTTGCAGCAGGATCTGTTCGAAGCCGACGGTGAGCGCGTCGCCGACGCGGAGCACCAGCAGCAGGGCGATCACCGGACGCAGCGCGGGCAGGGTGACGTGCCACATGCGGCGCCAGCGGCCCGCGCCGTCCATCGCGGCGGCCTCGTACAGGTCGGGACTGACCGAGGCGAGCGCGGCGAGGAAGACGATGATCCCCCAGCCGGCGTCCTTCCAGACGCCCTGCGCGGTGACCAGCAGCGCGAAGGTGTCCGGGTCGCTCATCATGTCGAGCCCGTCGTACCCGTGCTGCCTGAGTACCTGGGAGAGGATGCCCGCGCCGCCGAAGAGCTGCTGGAAGACGGCGATGACCAGCACCCAGGAGAAGAAGTGCGGCAGGTACAGCACGGCCTGCGCGAAGGCCCGCACCCTCGGCCGGATCACGCTGTTGATGAGCAGCGCCAGCAGGATGGGGACCGGGAAGAACAGCACGAGCTGGAGGACGAAGAGGAGCAGCGTGTTGCGTACGGAGTTCCAGAACGCGGAGTCCGCGAAGATGCGCTCGAAGTTCTCCAGCCCCGCCCAGGGGCTGTTCAGCATGGAGACGATGCCGTTGTCGCTGATGTACGGGTCGTAGTCCTGGAAAGCGACCACGTTGCCGAGGATCGGCAGGTAGTTGAAGACCAGGAGCAGCAGTACGGCCGGCAGGGTCATCAGCACCAGGACGCGGTCGCGTCTGAAGCGCAGGCGCAGGCTCAGTCTCCCGGAGGGTGCCTTCTCGGGACCGGTGGTGCCGTCGGGCACCGCCGGGGGCTTCTTCTCGGCCTCGGTCCTGCTCCGAGGCACCGTGCTGTTCGACACGGCCGTTCTCCTCGCCTCGCCCGCGCCGGTCAGCTCGCCGCCGAGCCGTTCTCGTCGAGCAGCTTCTTGTACCAGTCGCGGAGCTTGTCGCCGCCCTTGCTCTTCCAGTCGGAGACCGCCTGCTGCATGTCGCTGATCTTCTTGCGACCGCGCACGATGTCGTCCTCCAACTGCTCGAAGTCGTTGGAGAGGTTGGTGTACCGGGTCGGTTCGGTGATCTGCATGCCGTAGAAGGAGGACTTCTTGGTGAAGGCCCCCATCCGCTGCTGCCACTCGACCTGGCCGCGGGCGACGTCGGGGAGATCGGGGTGGGCGATGGTGGAGGCGGGGCTGGCGACCATCACATAGGCGTTGATGACCTCGCTGTTGCCCTTGTCGTTCTTGACCGGCAGGCCGTCCTCGACCGTGTAGTGGGTGCCCTCCACGCCGTAGTTGGTGAGCATGTGCTCCTTGGTGCCGTACGGCGCCGCCGTGACGTTGGCGACGGCCAGCACGTCCTTGACGACCGACTCGGAGGCGTCCTTGCTGACGAAGGCGAAGATGCTCGCCGGCTGGCGGGCCCACAGCACCGGATCGCCGCCGTCGTACCCGAAGATGTCCATCGCCCCGCACTCGAAGCCGGACTTCTGCCCGGCCTGTTCGGCGTTGCGGCTGTACCACTGCGAGATGTCCTGGTTGTAGATCAGCACCTCGCCGGAGGCGAACGTGGGGCCGGCGTCACTCATGCTGTCCACGTCGGGGTGGACCAGACCGGCCGCCCACAGCTTGCGGGTCCACTCCAGCGCTTCCAGGTACTCGTCGGTCTCACCGCGGAAGGTCATCTTGCCGTCGACCATGGTCCAGCCCAGCGGCTTCTCGTCACCGGGCAGCACACCGAAGGCGTTGAACGCGGTCCACTTCATGTCCAGGCAGGCCCAGCGCTTGGCCTTGGCGTTGGTGATGTCCTTGGCCAGGGCCATGAACTCGTCGGCGGAGGTGGGGACTTCGTACCCCTCCTTGTCGAAGATGTCCTTCCGGTACAGCGGTACCACGTTCACGACGTACGACGCCGGCATGGGCAGGCCGCGCAGGGCACCGCCGAAGATGGCACGCCGCCAGGCGTCCGTGGGGATCGCGGCGAGGTTCGGGTAGTCCTTGACGGCGTCGCCGGAGAGGTAGGGGCCGAGGTCGGCGAACTTGCTGATGATGGCGCTGGGTATCTTGCCGCCCATGTTCCAGCCGGGTACGACCACCACGTCGGGTACGTCGCTGGAGGCGAGGACCGCGCCGAGCTTCTCGTCGTAGGTGTTGCCGTCCTGGTTCTGCCAGACGACGTCGACACCGATCAGGTCGTTCATCGCGGTGTAGTAGGCGTTGTCCGCCTTGGGCGGGGAGCCCCAGAACGGCGACATGATCGTGACCTTGCCGCCCTTGCCGAGCTTCTTCGGCACCGACGTCTTCAGGCCGGCGAGGTCGAGCTTGCTGGTGAAGCCCAGCGACGAGCCGTTCTTGGACGGGATGTCCGGGGTGACCACGTTGCTGGCCACGTACGCCGGCAGCAGCTTCGCCGCGTCCTTGCCCGCGGTCGTCCCCTCGCGCGAGCCGCCGCCCGAGCCGCCGCAGGCGCTCAGCAGGGGCATCCCGCCCGCCACCGCTGCGGCGGCGACCGCCGAGGAGGCGAGGAAACTTCTCCGGCTCGGCGCGGAGGCGGCGGAGGCGGCGTTCGGCGTCATTGCGTCAACCCTTCATGGCGCACCAGGACACCCGGCGGTGGCCGTCGGCTGCGGTGTCTTGAGTGGAACTCGCTGAGCTGGGGTGGAGCGGGCGGAGCGGGAGGCGGTGCCCACCGGTCAAAGCACCGTGACGTCCGTCGAGGAAGGCCGTCGGGGAAGACCGCCGGACAACGTCGTCGAAGCGCTTCGATGTTGCAGCGAGGTTAAGTGAACACGAGGGTGGGCACAAGAGTCGCTTGCAAGATTCCTCGGAGGTGTGCGGGCATTTTCCTGACCACCGGAGAGGCCATGAGCGAGCTGTGCGGGTGGGCGAGGCGTCCTGCCGTGTCTTGACACCCGGCCCTCGCCGAATGAGCATCGAAGCGCTTCGAAAGCCGCTTCGGAAGCGCATCACCGCACATCGCAAGGGGAATCCCACGTGACCGCACCCACGCCGCCCACACCGCCTTTCCGCGATCCGCGCACGCCGGTCGCGGAGCGCGTCGACGACCTGCTGTCGCGGCTCACGCTCGACGAGAAGATCGGATTTCTGCACCAGTTCGCGCCGGGCGTGGACCGCCTGGGCGTCGCCGCCTTCCGCACCGGCCAGGAGGCGCTGCACGGCGTGGCCTGGATGGGCCCGGCGACGGTGTTCCCGCAGGCCGTCGGTCTCGGCGCCACCTGGAACGAGGAGCTGGTCCGACGGGTGGGTGACGCCGTCTCCGCGGAGGTCCGCGCGATGCGCGCCCGCGACGAGCGGGTCGGCCTCAACGTCTGGGCCCCGGTCGTCAACCTGCTGCGCCACCCCCTGTGGGGCCGCAACGAGGAGGGCTACTCCGAGGACCCGCGGCTGACCTCGGCGATCGCCACCGCCTACACCCGCGGCCTGCGCGGCGGCCATCCGGCCCACTGGCGCACCGCCCCCGTGCTGAAGCACTGGCTCGCGCACAACAACGAGACCGACCGCGACACCGCGTCCTCCTCGGTGCGCCCCCGCGTCCTGCACGAGTACGACCTGCGCGCCTTCCGGGAGACGGTCGAGGCGGGCGCGGTGGCCGGGGTGATGCCGGCCTACAACCTGGTCAACGGCCGCCCCAACCACGTCTCCCCCTACCTGGCCGAGCACCTGCGCACCTGGACCGACGAGGAGCTGCTGGTCTGCTCGGACGCGGGCGCCCCCTCCAACCTGGTCGACTCCGAGCACTACTTCGACACCCACGAGGAGGCGACGGCCGCCGCGCTGAAGGCCGGGGTCGACAGCTTCACCGACCACGGCACCGACCCGACGAAGATCACCGCACGGGTGCGCGGCGCGCTGGAGCGGGGCCTGCTGACCGAGGCCGACGTCGACACGGCGGTGCGCCGGCAGCTCTCGGTCCGCTTCCGCCTCGGCGAGTTCGACGGCCACCAGGAGGCGGGCGCCTTCGACACCCCGGAACACCGCGCGCTGGCCCAGGAGGCGGCCGAACAGGCGATCGTCCTGCTGAAGAACGAGGACGGCCTGCTGCCGCTGGCCCCCAACAGCCGCCTCGCGGTCGTCGGACTCCTCGCCGACGAGTGCAAGCTGGACTGGTACAGCGGCAGCCTGCTCCACCGCTCCACCCCGCTGGAGGGCGTGTACGAGCGGTTCGGCGCGGAGCACGTCGAGTTCGCGGAGGGCGTGGACCGGGTCCGGCTGCGCACCTCGGCCGGTACGTTCCTGCACGTCCCGCCGGCCGGCGACGACGCCCCCGCGGCGGTGGCCGAGGGCGCCCTCGACCCGGCCCTGCTGGCCGGCCGCACCGATCTGCCGCCGCTCACCACCGACGCCGACGGCACCGAACTCGCCCTGGTCGACTGGGGCGAGGGCGTGCTGACCCTGCGCGCGCCGGACGGGCGGTACCTGTCGGTGGCCGAGGACGGGTACCTGCGCGCCTCGGCCGACCAGCCGGGCGGCTGGGTGGTGCGGGAGACGTTCCGGCTGGAACCGCACGGTGACGGCCACCTCCTCAGGCACGTGGGTACGGGGCACCACGTATCGGTGACCGCCGACGGCGTGAAGGTTGCCGCCTCCGGCGGGGAGGTCTTCGCGCTGGAGGTCGCCGAGCGCGGCGAGGAGGCGGTGGCGCGGGCCGCCGCCGGAGCCGACGTGGTGCTGGTGGTGGCGGGCAACGACCCGCACATCAACGGCCGGGAGACCGAGGACCGCACGACGCTGCGGCTCCCCGCCCACCAGGAACGGCTGCTGCGCGCCGCCCGGGACGCCAACCCGCGCACGGTGCTGGCGCTGGTCTCCTCCTACCCGTACGCGGTCGACGCCGGGCCGCTCCCGGCGGTGCTGTGGAGCGCGCACGGCGGCCAGGCGGCCGGCACCGCCCTGGCCCGTGTCCTGGCCGGTGACGTCTCCCCCGCCGGACGCCTGCCGCAGACCTGGTACGCCGACGACCGGGACCTGCCCGACCTGCTCGACTACGACATCGTCGGCTCCCGGCAGACGTACCTGTACTTCGAGGGGACGCCGCTGTTCCCGTTCGGGCACGGGCTGTCGTACGCGTCGTTCGGCTACGGCGGCCTGCGCGCAAAGGCCGGCGACGGGTCGGTGCGGGTCTCCTGCACGGTGACCAACACCGGGGACGTCACCGCCGACGAGGTGGTCCAGCTGTACGCCCGGGCCGAGCAGCCGTCGGTGCCGCGCCCGCGCCGCGAGCTGCTCGCCCACCGCCGTGTGACCCTCGCGCCGGGCGCCTGTGCCGAGGTCTCCTTCACCGTCCCGCTGTCCGCGTTCGCGTACTGGGACGTGGCGCACGGCCGGTGGCGGCTGGAGCCCGGTCCGTACGCGCTGCTGGTGGGCGCCTCCAGCGAGGACGTCCGGCTGCGCACGACGCTCACCCTGGACGGGGAGCCGGCCGCGCCGCGCCCGGTGCGCGAACGGGGTCTGCCGGCGGCCGACTTCGACGAGCAGAGCGGTACGCGGATCGTGGACCGGACCAAGGAGTCGGGCGACGCGGTGGCGCCGACGGCCGACAAGTCCGGCGAACTCCTCTACCGTGCCTGCGACTTCGGCTCCGGCGTGACCTCGGTGACGGTCGAGGTGGCGGGCGAGGGCGTGGTCGAACTGTCCCTGGACGGCGGTCCGGTGCGGGCCGTGCTGTCGACGGACACGCCGACCTCGGGCCCGTACGACTACGTCTCCCTGACCACCGGTCTGACCGCCGAGGGCGTGCACGACCTGCGGGTGGGGCTGCGCGGGCCGGTGCGGCTGGCGGGGATCGGGTTCTCCGCCTGATCAGGGCCTTTCGCCCGGAGACCGACGGCGACGGCGGGGCGTGCGGGGCCGCGCGCCCCGCCGTCGCCGGTGCCGTCAGAGCGCGAGGCCGGTGAGCACCATGACCCGCTCGTAGGTGTAGTCCTCCATCGCGAACCGCACGCCCTCACGGCCCACCCCGGACTGCTTGACCCCGCCGTACGGCATCTGGTCGGCGCGGTAGGAGGGGACGTCGCCGATGACCACGCCGCCGACCTCCAGGGCGCGGTGGGCGCGGAAGGCGGCCTTCAGGTCGTGGGTGAAGACGCCCGCCTGGAGGCCGTACTTGGAGTCGTTGACGGCGGCGAACGCCTCCGCCTCGCCGTCCACCTTCTGCACGCTGAGGACCGGGCCGAAGACCTCCTCGCGGGCGAGGGTGGTGCCGGCCGGCAGTCCGGTGAGGACGGTCGGCGCGTAGGAGGCGCCGTCGCGCCGCCCGCCGGTGGCGAGCGTGGCGCCGTCCGCCACGGCCTCCCGTACCCACGCCTCGACCCGCTGGGCGGCGGCCTCGCTGACCAGCGGGCCGACGTCGGTCCTGTCGTCGGAGGGGTCGCCGGTGACCTGGGCCTCGACGGCGGCGACGATGCGCGGCAGCAGCCGGTCGTACACGGCGGCGTCGGCGATCACGCGCTGCACGGAGATGCAGGACTGGCCGCCCTGGTAGTTGGAGAAGGCGGCGATGCGCTGCGCGGCCCGGTCCAGGTCCTCGTCGCTCGACCAGTCGGCCAGCACGACGGCCGCGCCGTTGCCGCCCAGCTCCAGGGTGCAGTGCTTGCGGGGCACCGAGTCCATGATCGCGTATCCGACCTGCTCGGAGCCGGTGAAGGAGATGACCGGCAGCCGCTCGTCCTGGACCAGGGCGGGCATCCGGTCGTTGGGGACCGGCAGGACGCTCCAGGAGCCGGCGGGCAGCTCGGTCTCGGCGAGCAGTTCGCCGAGGAGCAGGGCGGAGAGCGGGGTGGCCGGGGCCGGCTTGAGGATGATCGGGGCGCCCGCCGCGATCGCGGGGGCGACCTTGTGGGCGCAGAGGTTCAGCGGGAAGTTGAACGGCGCGATGCCGAGCACGGCGCCCTTGGGGAAGCGGCGGGTGAGGGCGAGCCGGCCCTGGCCGCCCGCGTCGGTGTCCAGGCGCTGGGCCTCGCCGCCGTTGAAGCGGCGGGCCTCCTCGGTGGCGAACCGGAAGACGGAGACCGCCCGGCCGACCTCGCCGCGGGCCCACTTGACGGGCTTGCCGTTCTCGGCGGAGATGAGCCGCGCGATCTCCTCGGTGCGCTCCGCCAGGCGCCGGGCGACGTGGTCGAGGGCGGCGGCCCGGACGTGCGCCGGGGTGGCGGCGAACTCGTCGCGTACGGCGTGGGCGGCGGCCACCGCCTCCTCGACCTGCGCCTGGCTCGGGACGCTCACGGCGCCGACGAGGCGGCCGTCCCACGGGGAGGTGACGTCGAAGCTGTCCTCGCCGGTGGCCTGGCGGCCGGCGAGCCAGAAGGCGTGGGTGGAGGTCATGTCGGGTTCCGGCCCTTCCCGTCGGGGGTGTGTGCTGTGGTGCGGGGTCCACGGTAGGGGCGGGACGGCGGGGGATCGCTTGTCCGGTGTGTAGCAGTACGGCGGGGCAATGCGCCGGAATGGCCAGACCCCGACGTGCCGGGACGGCCATTCCCGACGTGCCGGGACGGCCGCCCCTGACGCGCCGGGACACCCGTCCCTGACGCGCCGGGACACCCGTCCCTGACACGCCGGGACGGCCACGCCCCGGTGTGTCGGTGGCCGGTGCGGCGGGGCGGTGCCCCGGGGGGCGCCTCGGGAGGGCGCCTCGGCGTCAGTGGGCCGCCGTCGCCTTCAGCGCCAGCCACAGTTCCATCCGTACGTCCGGGTCGTCGAGGGAGCGGCCGAGGATCTCCTCGACGCGCCGCATCCGGTAGCGCAGGGTGTGCCGGTGGACGCCCAGGTCGGCGGCGGCCGCGTCCCACTGGCCGTGCCTCGACAGCCAGGCCCGCAGCGAGGCGACCAGGTCGCCGCGGCCGGTCGCGTCGTGGTCGCGCAGGGCGCGCAGCAGCCCGTCGGCGAAGGCGCGCACGGCGTCGTCCGCGAGCAGCGGCAGCACCGAGCCGGCCGCGAGCCGCTCGTGCTCCACGCAGATCCGGCCGCGCCGCCGGGCCACCGACAGCGCCTGCTCGGCCTGCTTGTACGCGGCCGAGGCGCCGATCGGCCCGGACGGCGCCGACAGTCCGGCGGCCCAGGCCTCCTCGTCACCGCCGACGGGGGCGTCCGGCACCGTCCGCCCCGCCTCCAGCGCCGCCGCGTACTCCGTACAGGCGGCGACCGCCGCTCCCCCGTCGGCGGCCAGCACCACCAGCCGCTCGCCCTGCGGCACCACCAGCACCGCCTCGCCGGCCCGGGCCGCGGCGGCCTCGACGACCTCGGCGAGGGCGCCGGGCGGCTCGCCGCCGGCCGGCACCGATTCGGCGACGACCAGCCGGAAGGGCGCGTCGAGCAGTGCGCCGTACAGGTCGCCGGCGACGGTCCGGGCGTGGTCGGGTTCCCCGGCCAGCAGCATGCCGAGGACGGCCGTGCCGATCCGCTGTTCGGCGGCGTGCAGGGAGCGGGAGCGTTCCGTGGTCAGGGTCAGCAGCGCGACGGCCGAGTGCAGGGCGTAGCGCTCGGCGGTGCCGAGGGTGGTGGCGGTGCCGACGGCGAGGGCGGCACGGGGCCTGCGGGAGGTGCCGATGGAGTGCAGCTCGACCCGGTCGGTGTCCCCGCCCGTCTCCGCGCCGCCGACCACCGCGGAGGCGGGGGCGGGCCGCTCCCGCAGCCGCCGTACCTCCGCGGTGAGCCGGGCGGCGCGGCGGCCGGCCCACTCCGGTGCCGCGGCCACCACCTCGCCGGAGGCGTCGTACAGCGCCGCCCAGCCGTCGACCTCGGCGGCCAGCGCGGCCAGCAGCCCTTCCGGGCCGTCGGCGAGGGCCCGCCTGGTCAGTTCCCGCTGGGCGGCGAAGCCGTCGGTCACCGCCCGGTACTGGTCGGCGGCGATCGCGGCGGAGACGGCCTTGCTGATGGCGAGGAACGGGGTGCGGCGCGGCACCTCCAGCAGGGGCAGCCCCTCCTGCTCGGCGGCGTCGACGAGGGCGGCCGGGACGTCCTCGTAATGCACCCCGACGGCGAACCCGAGCCCGGCCACACCCGCGCCGACCAGCCGCCTCACATACCGCCGCATCGCCTCCGGGTCCTCGGCGTCCAGCTTCAGCGCGGTGATCAGCAGCAGTTCCCCGCCCTCCATGTAGGGCACGGGGTCGGCCAGCTCGCTGGCGTGGGCCCAGCGCACGGGCACGTCCAGGCGGTCCCGGCCCGCCCGCACGGTCAGCTTCAGCGCGGAGTGGTGGACCAGCGAGGCGAGGGTCGGGGGCATGGGTCCGGCAACTCCGCGTCGGTGGTGTGCGTCCAATGAGGTCTTGGCCGCGGCGTATGAACGGCCCTTGTCGATTCTGCCTCACTGTACGGTCCCGGCGCGGCGGCCGGGACGGTCAGCCCCGCAGATCCACCAGGAGGGGCGGCGCGTGCTCGCCCTTGACGGTCGTCAACGACAGCACGGCGTGCCCCGGCGGCACGGCGTGCGCCAGCTCGGAGGCGGACCAGCGTTCGCGTTCGACCTGCTTCACGGTGACCGCGTCCGTGGTGACCGCCTTGCCGGTCACCAGCTTGCGCAGGGCGTGGAGGGCCCGGGTCATCGGCTGGTCGGCGAAGACGGTGTGCTTGGCGATCTCGGTGGTCTCCACCCACTCGGTGCCCCAGGCCTGCGCGAACCGGCTGCCGTCCCAGGTGGTGACGCCGCAGAAGGCCATCCGGCAGCCGACCGCGCCGTAGAGCGGGCCGTGCAGGGCCTCGGGGACGTCGGCGATGGTCCGCAGCGCGAGCAGCACGCCCGCGTTCTGTCCGCGTAGCCGCTGGATGCGGCGCACCGACTCGGCGGTGACGGTGCCCGTCGCGTCGTCCAGCACCAGGCCGGCGAAGTGGCTGCGCCCGTTCTCCCGGACGACGGCGTGGAACTGGGCGAGGACCAGCCGGGTGATCAGCCGGCCCGCCTCCTCGTGGCCTCGCTCGGGCAGGTCGATCCGTACCCGCAGCGGGTGGTGGGCGACCGCGCGCAGGGAGAAGGGCCGGCCCCGGCCGCCCCCGCCGAAGAAGTCCGCGAACACCGGCCGGTTCAGCAGCCCCAGCCGGTCGGCCAGGACCCGGCCCGCGTCGCCCGGCGTGCCGGTCTGCCGCAGCCGCGCGTCGAGTTCGCGGACCATGACGTCGTTCCCGCTCGCGACGAGCGCTTCGCGCAGCGGGGTCAGCGCACCGTCGCCGCCCTCCAGCAGTTCCCGCAGTTCCGGCAGGGCGGGGAAGCGGCCGTGCACCGCGCGGAAGGGACCGAGGAGCTGGGCCAGTACGGTGGCGGCGCCCTGGGCGCCCGCCGGTTCGAGGTCACCGGCGAGTGCCTCGGCGAGGAGGGCGGCCGCCTCGTCCGGGTCGTCGGACTCGGCGTAGGGGTCGAGGTCGTAGGCGGAGGACGGGTCGCCGATCCGCACGATCACGTCGAAGGCGTCGTCCGCGCCGAGCGGGCTGCCCGCGGCGGAGACGGCGACGACGGCGCAGCGTCCGGTGAGCGCCTGGAGGGCGAGGGCCTCGGTCACCGGTTCGACGAGGGTGCGGGTCTTGCCGGCGCCGGAGGGACCGATGGCCAGCAGGGAGGTGCCGAGCACCTCGGGGCCGAGGGCGGCGCCGGCGTCGTGGTAGGGCCGCGGGGCGCGTTCGGCCGGTGCCCAGCGGCCGATGCGCACCTGGCCGGCGAGCAGGTCGTGGCGAGCGGTCCGGCGGGGCAGGTCGCGGGCGCCGGACGGGTGGGTCCAGGCGGCGCCGCCCTGGCGCAGCACGGTGTCGCGGAAGGCGTCGAGGCCGGCGCCTCGCCGGGCGAGGTGGAAGGCGTGCTCGACGCGGGTGCAGTCGACGTCGTTCATCCGGCCGCCGGCGACCTCGGCGGTGAGCAGCTCGGCGGCCTCGTGCTGGCCGATGTCGCGCAGGGCGGGCCACTGGGAGCGGGGCCGCTCGGCCACGGGAACGGCGCTGGGGGCGCCGGAGGACCGGCGGGCGGCGAGCAGTTTCCGGGCGTACGGCCACCAGCCGCCGAGCCGGGCGAACGGCCACAGCACGAGCAGGGTGACGACCGCGTACAGCGCGTCCGTGTAGAGGACGGAGGCCATCAGCTCGTAACTGCCGGTGACCAGCACGGTCAGGGACAGCAGCGGGCCCACGACCGGTACCGGGTCCCACCCGGCACCCGGGAAGGCCTCGGGGAAGACGAGGCTGAGGGCGATCAGGGCGAGGACGGCGGCGATCAGGGCGCGGGCCGGCTGGGGCCGCCGTCCCGTGTAGTGGCGGGCGATGGCGGGCCAGCTGCCCAGCACGGCCACCGCGAGGACGAGGACCACGAAGAACAGGCCGTCGTAGACGAGCGCGGCGTGCGCCCCCGGCATCGTCACCGCCTCGCCCTCGACCGGCTTGGGGGTGGCCTTCGTGCCGCTCCACCACCAGTCGTCCGGCGTGAACATCCGCAACAGGACGAACTGGTACGGGACGACCCCGCGCCGCCAGAACGACCACACCGCGATCGCCAGCGCCAGCGGGATGAGCATGCCGACGACCGTCACCGGGGCGAGCTTCTCCACGGCCTCCTCGGGCGGGCGGTAGCCCTGCCGCCAGATCCCGGGCCGGGCCTCCGGCCGGTCCGCGTCGAGCCAGGCGGCGACGGTGGAGGGGGACCGGGGCGTCTGCTGGGGCACGGGGGGCGCACCCGGTGCGGATACCGGCGGCGTGCCCGGCACCGGCACCTGGCCCGCACCCGGCGCCGGTGGCGCATCCGGTGCCCAGGCCGGCCGGGGCGGCACCACGGGCCGCGTCGGCGGCATCGCGGGCGGCACCGGATTCGCCCGCGCCCCCCGCACGTCCCGCTTCCCGTCGCTGTCCATCGCCTCTGCCCCCTGAGCAGCCGTTCCGTCCACCGTCGCCAGTCAATCTAACGCCCCTGCACAGGCGTTCACCGCTTACGCGGCCGGGTGGGGGCCACCGGGCCCGTGGACGTCTCTGTCCACCGCGGACAATCCGGCCGGCCGACACCACCCACATGGAGCATGCCCACCCCTGTCCGCCGCGCCTAGCCTGCGGGAAAAGAACGCAAGCGTCCGGAGAACCACCAGGAGCCCCGCATGACCGCACTCCCGCAGGAGCGCCGCCTCGTCACCGCCGTACCCGGCCCGAAGTCGCAGGAGCTGCAGGCCCGCCGCACGGCCGCGGTCGCGCGGGGCGTGGGTTCCGTGCTGCCGGTGTTCACCGCGCGGGCGGACGGCGGCATCATCGAGGACGTCGACGGCAACCGGCTGATCGACTTCGGTTCCGGCATCGCCGTCACCTCGGTCGGCGCCTCGGCCGAGGCCGTCGTCCGCCGGGCCTCGGCGCAGCTCGCCGACTTCACCCACACCTGTTTCATGGTCACGCCGTACGAGGGGTACGTCGAGGTCTGCGAGGCGCTGGCCGAGCTGACCCCGGGCGACCACGCCAAGAAGTCCGCGCTGTTCAACAGCGGCGCCGAGGCCGTCGAGAACGCCGTCAAGATCGCCCGCGCGCACACCGGGCGGCAGGCGGTCGTCGTCTTCGACCACGGCTACCACGGCCGCACCAACCTCACCATGGCGCTGACCGCGAAGAACATGCCGTACAAGCACGGTTTCGGGCCGTTCGCGCCCGAGGTGTACCGCGTCCCGGTGGCGTACGGCTACCGCTGGCCGACCGGTGCCGAGAACGCCGGACCGGAGGCCGCCGCGCAGGCCGTCGACCAGATCACCAAGCAGGTCGGACCGGAGAACGTGGCCGCGATCATCATCGAGCCGGTGCTCGGTGAGGGCGGCTTCATCGAACCGGCCAAGGGGTTCCTGCCGGCGATCCGGCGGTTCGCCGCCGACCACGGCATCGTCTTCGTCGCCGACGAGATCCAGTCCGGTTTCTGCCGCACCGGCCAGTGGTTCGCCTGCGAGGACGAGGACATCGTCCCCGACCTGATCACGACGGCGAAGGGCATCGCCGGCGGTCTGCCGCTCGCCGCGGTCACCGGCCGCGCCGAGATCATGGACGCCGCGCACTCCGGCGGCCTCGGCGGCACCTACGGCGGCAACCCGGTGGCCTGCGCGGGCGCGCTCGGCGCCATCGAGACGATGAAGGAGCTGGACCTCAACGCCAAGGCCAGGGACATCGAGGCGATCATGAAGTCCCGCCTCGCCGCCATGGCCGAGAAGTACGAGGTCATCGGCGAGGTCCGGGGCCGCGGCGCCATGATCGCCATCGAGCTGGTCAAGGACCGCGCCACCAAGGAGCCGGCCCCGGAGGCGGCCGCCGCGCTCGCCGGGGCCTGCCACGCCGAGGGACTGCTGGTCCTGACCTGTGGCACGTACGGCAACGTGCTGCGCTTCCTGCCGCCGCTGGTGATCGGCGAGGACCTGCTGAACGAGGGACTGGACATCATCGAGCGGGCCCTGGGGCGCCTCTGACTCCCCTCCTCCGCGCTCCGCGCGCGTCCGGGCCGCCGCCCGCTCGCCTGCTCGCCCGCTCGGCTGCCCGCCCGCTCCCGTGAACGGCAGAGCGTGTGAAGAAGGTGTGCGGGGTGGATGGCAGGAGGCGGATGCCCCTTCTTCGGGCCCGTTCCCTGTCGTAGGTTCTACGCAGATGAGAGATACACCCCGCCCGCGGGGAACCGCGGGTGACGCCAGGTCTGGGCCTCCCCAGCCGCGGCCTGGTCGTGCCTTCGCGCACACAACCGGAGCCTTTCGCTTCGGGTCTCCTCACCGATCGGACGGTCGCACGTCCCAGACCCCCCGGGGCGCGCGACGTTCCGGTCCGTTCGGCCGCCTCGGAACCTCCCCCCCTGTTCCGGGGCGGCCGGCCTCTTCCCCCTCCCGCTCCCCCCTCCTCCTGCTGGCGGGCATCGGGCTCCCCCTCCTCCTCTTCGCGCTGATCACCTGGCAGGTCGTCGCGGACGGCCCGCTGATCCGGGTGGACGAGCGGCTGAGCGGGGCGTTGGTCCGTCCGGACCGGTTCTCCGAAGTCCTCTCCGACCTCGGCGACATCCAGGTCGCGCTGCCCGTGCTGGCGGCCGCGCTGGTGTACGCGGCCCGGCGCGGGCGGTCCGCCGGCACGGACCGGTGGTGGCTGCCGCCCGTCGCCGCGGCGCTGCTGATGGCACTGGTACCGGCCCTGGTCGTCCCCCTGAAGGCGTGGACCGGCCGCCCCGGCACCCCGGCGGTGGAACCGGCCACCGGCTACTACCCCTCCGGCCACACCGCCACCGCCGTCGTCGCCTACGGCGCGGCGGTGGTGGTGCTGCTGCCCCTGCTGCGTTCGGCAGCCCTCCGCCGGTGGCTGGTCCCGGCCGGCGCGGCGCTCGTCCTCGCCGTCTCCTACGGTCTGGTCCGGCGCGGCTACCACTGGCCGCTGGACGTGGTGGCCAGCTGGTGCCTGTTCGGCACGCTCCTGTTCTGCCTGCGCCTGCTGACGGGCCGCCTCCCGACGGACCGCCACCGGACCGGCGGCCCCGACCGCGCCCCGACCGCGCCCTGACCGCCGGCGGCCCCTGACCGCGGGCTAACTGTCGAAGCCCAGTCCGAGCCGGTCCAGGGTGCGCAGCCAGAGGTTGCGGTGGCCGTCGTGCGCGTCCGCGCGGGCCAGCGACCACTTGGTCAGCGCGATGCCGGCCCAGGCGAAGGGCTCGGGCGGGAACGGCAGCGGCTTGCGGCGGACCATCTCCAACGCGGTCCGCTCGGTGCGCTCCCCCGCCAGCAGGTCCAGCATCACCTCGGCGCCGAACCGCGTGGCGCCGACCCCGAGGCCGGTGTACCCGGCGGCGTAGGCGACCCGTCCCCGGTGGGCCGTGCCGAAGAACGCCGAGAAGCGGGAGCAGGTGTCGACGGCCCCGCCCCAGGCGTGCGTGAAGCGGACGCCCTCCAGCTGCGGGAAGCAGGTGAAGAAGTGTCCGGCCAGCTTGGCGTGGGTCTCGGGCCGGTCGTCGTACTCGGCGCGGACCCGGCCCCCGTAGTGGTGGACCGCGTCGTAGCCGCCCCACAGGACGCGGTTGTCGGCGGAGAGCCGGAAGTAGTGGAACCGGTTGCCGCTGTCGGCCAGCCCCTGGCGGCCCCGCCAGCCGATCGAGGCGAGCTGCCCGGCGGTGAGCGGCTCGGTCATCAGGGCGTAGTCGTAGACCGGGACGGTGTAGGGACGGACCCGGCGGACCAGGCTGGGGAAGACGTTGGTGCCGAGCGCGACGGTGCGGGCGCGGACCAGGCCGTAGGGGGTGCGTACGGCCATTGCGGCGCCGTACGGCCTGAGGGTGAGCGCGGGGGTGTGCTCGTGGACGCGGACGCCGAGGGCCAGGCAGGCCCGTTTCAGGCCCCAGGCGAGCTTGGCGGGGTTGAGCAGGGCGACGCCCCGGCGGTCGTACAGGCCCGCCCGGAAGGTGGGCGAGTCGACCTGTTGCCGCACGGCGTCGGCGTCGAGGTGGTCGATGTGCCCGGCGAGGCCCGCGCGCCGGACCTCCTCGTACCAGTCCCGCAGCTCCCGTGCCTGGTGGGGCTCGGTGGCGACGTCGATCTCACCGGTGCGTTCGAAGTCGCAGTCCAGGGAGTGCCGGGTGACGGCCTCCTCGATGGCGTCGAGGTTGCGGGCGCCCAGCTCCTCCAGCCGGTGGATCTCGCGGGGCCAGCGGGCGAGGCCGTTGGCCAGGCCGTGGGTGAGGGAGGCGGCGCAGAAACCGCCGTTGCGGCCGGACGCGGCCCAGCCCACCTCCCGGCCCTCCAGCAGGACGACGTCCCGACCGGGGTCGCGTTCCTTGGCGAGCAGCGCGGTCCACAGCCCGCTGTAGCCGCCGCCGACGACCAGCAGGTCGCAGCTCTCGGCGCCGGTGAGGGCGGGCTCGGGGCGGGGGCGGCCGGGGTCGTCCAGCCAGTACGGCACCGGCTGGGCGTCGGAAAGAGACCTGGTCCAACGGGTCATGGCGCTCGGGGCCATGATGTCAACTCCCTACGGGGTCATGCTTTCGGTCGGGTCCGGCGACGGCCGACGGCCGTCGAGACGAGGACGAGCAGGACGGCGACGGCGAACATGGCCGTCCCGACGACGTTGATCTGCACGGGCGTTCCGCGCTGCGCCGAGCCCCAGACGAACATGGGGAAGGTCACGGTCGAGCCCGCGTTGAAGTTGGTGATGATGAAGTCGTCGAAGGAGAGCGCGAAGGCGAGCAGCGCGCCGGCCGCTATGCCGGGGGCGGCGACGGGGAGCGTGACCCGCAGGAAGGTCTGGAAGGGGCCGGCGTAGAGGTCCTGGGCGGCCTGTTCCAGCCGTGGGTCCATCGACATGACGCGGGCTTTCACGGCCGTCACGACGAAGCTCAGGCAGAACATGATGTGGGCGATGAGGATCGTCCAGAAGCCGAGTCGCGCGCCCATGTTGAGGAAGAGCGTGAGCAGCGAGGCGGCCATCACCACCTCGGGCATCGCCATCGGCAGGAAGATCAGCGAGCTGACGGCGGAGCGGGCGCGGAAGCGGTGGCGGACGAGCGCGAAGGCGATCGCGGTGCCGAGCGCGGTCGCGCCCAGCGTCGCCCAGAGGGCGATCTGGAGGCTGAGGGTGAGGGAGCCGCACAGACCGGCGACCCCGCACGGGTCCTGCCAGGCGTCCGTCGAGAATTCCTGCCAGGCGTAGTTGAAACGGCCGACGGGTCTGTTGAAGGAGAAGACGGTGACGACGACGTTCGGCAGCAGGAGGTAGGCGAGCGTCAGCAGTCCGGCGAGGACGACCAGATTGCGTTTGAGCCAGTTGACGAAGGGTGTCATCACACCAGGTCCTCCGTGCCGGACGTGCGGATGTAGAACGTGACCATGACGAGGATCGCGGCCATGAGGATGAAGGAGAGCGCGGCGGCGGTGGGGTAGTCCAGGACGCGCAGGAACTGGGTCTGGATGACGTTGCCGACCATGCGGGTGTCGGTGGAGCCGAGCAGGTCGGCGTTGACGTAGTCGCCGGCGGCGGGGATGAAGGTGAGCAGCGTGCCGGAGACGACGCCCGGCAGGGAGAGGGGGAAGGTGACCTTGCGGAAGGTGGTGAGGGGTCTCGCGTACAGGTCGCCCGCCGCCTCGTGCAGCCGCCCGTCGATGCGCTCCAGGGAGGTGTAGAGCGGCAGGACCATGAACGGGAGGAAGTTGTAGGTCAGGCCGCAGACCACCGCGAGCGGGGTGGCGAGCACCCGGTCGCCGGCCGTCCAGCCGAGCCGGCCGGTGACGTCCAGGACGTGCAGGGTGTCCAGGGCACCGACGAGCGGGCCGCCGTCGGCGAGGATCGTCTTCCAGGCGAGGGTGCGGATGAGGAAGCTGGTGAAGAACGGGGCGATCACCAGGATCATGATCAGGTTCCGCCAGCGGCCGGCGCGGAACGCGATCAGGTAGGCCAGCGGGTAGCCGAGCAGCAGGCACAGCGCGGTCGCGGCGGCGGCGTAGGTGACCGAGCGCAGGAACTGCGGCCAGTACGCGGACAGCGCCTCCCAGTAGGTGGCGAAGTGCCAGGTGACCTCGTACCCCTCCTCCAGGGAGCCGGTCTGCACGGAGGTGGACGCCTGGTAGATCATCGGCAGCACGAAGAAGACGAGCAGCCAGACGACGCCGGGGAGCAGCAGCCAGTACGGGGTGAGGCGGCCCCGGCGGCGCGGGGGCCCGCCGTCCGCCGCAGCGGCCGGGGGCGCCTCGGTGAGGGTGGCGGTCATCAGGCGTCCTCCTCCACGCCCGCGGCCTCTGTGCCGTCCTGGGCGGACTGGGCGGCGTCCAGGGCGAAGGTGTGGGCCGGGTTCCAGTGCAGGACGACCTCGGCGCCGGGCACCAGCCGCGGGTCGCGGTCGATGTTCTGGACGTAGACCGCGAAGGCGCGGCAGACGGGGCTGTCGACGACGTACTGGGTGCAGACGCCGAGGAAGCTCGCGTCGGCGACGGTGCCGGTGATGCGGTTGCGGCCCTCGGGGACCGTGCCGGCGTCGGCGGCGGGGACGAGGGCGACCTTCTCCGGGCGGACGCCGACCAGCACCCTGCCGCCGGCCGCGGTGGCCGCGCCGCACCGGTCGGCGGGGAGGGCCAGCCGGCAGCCGCCCGCCCTCACCACGAGGTCCGCGCCGCTGCGGGCGTCCACCTCGGCCTCGATGAAGTTGGAGGTGCCCAGGAAGTTGGCGACGAAGGTGGTGCGCGGGTTCTCGTACAGGGCGGCGGGGGTGCCGAGCTGCTCGACGCGGCCGGCGTTCATCACCGCGACCTGGTCGGCCATGGTCATGGCCTCCTCCTGGTCGTGGGTGACGTGCACGAAGGTGATGCCGACCTCGGTCTGGATGCGCTTGAGCTCCAGCTGCATCTGGCGGCGCAGCTTCAGGTCGAGGGCGCCGAGCGGTTCGTCGAGGAGGAGCACCCTGGGGTGGTTGATCAGCGCGCGGGCGACGGCGACGCGCTGCTGCTGGCCGCCGGAGAGCCGGTGCGGCTTCTTGCGGGCCTGGTCGCCGAGCTGGACCAGGTCGAGCATCTCGCCGACCTGCTTCTTGACCGACCTGATGCCGCGCCGGCGCAGGCCGAAGGCGACGTTCTCGAAGACGTCGAGGTGCGGGAAGAGGGCGTAGGACTGGAAGACGGTGTTCACCGGGCGCTTGTACGGCGGCAGGTGCGTGACGTCCTGGTCGCCGAGGTGGACGGTCCCGCAGGAAGGTTCCTCCAGGCCGGCGATCATGCGCAGGGTGGTCGTCTTGCCGCAGCCGGAGGCGCCGAGCAGGGCGAAGAAGGAACCCTGGGGGACGGTCAGGTCCAGCGGGTGCACGGCGGTGAAGGAGCCGTAGGTCTTGCCTATGCCGGTGAGGCGGACGTCGCCGCCCTTTTCGTCGGTCATGTGGGTCACGCCCCCGTGAGCTTCGCGAACTTGGCCTCGTAGACCGTCTCTTCCTCCGAGCTGAGCGAGCGGAAGGCACGGGACTTGGCCTGCATGGCCTGGTCAGGGATGATCAGCGGATTCTCCGCCGCGTCCGGGTCGATCTTCGCCAGTTCGTCCTTCACTCCGTCGACGGGACAGACGTAGTTGATGTGGGCGGCGAGTGCGGCGGCGGTCTGCGGCTCGTAGTAGTAGTCGATGAGCCGTTCGGCGTTGGTCTTGTGCCGGGCCTTGCCGGGGACCAGCAGGTTGTCGCTGGAGGTGAGGTAGCCGCTGTCGGGGATCAGGAAGTCGATGTCCGGGTTGTCCGCCTTGAGCTGGACGACGTCGCCGGCCCAGGCCAGACAGGCGGCGAAATCGCCCTTGCTGAGGTCGGCGGTGTAGTCGTTGCCGGTGAAGCGGCGGACCTGGCCCTTGTCCACGGCCTTCTGGAGCCGGGCGACGGCCGCGTCGTAGTCGTCGTCGGTGAAGCGGGCCGGGTCCTTGTCCAGGTCGAGCAGGGCCATGCCCATGGTGTCGCGCATCTCGGTGAGCAGGCCGATACGGCCCTTGAGCTTCGGGTTGTCCAGGAGGTCGGAGAGCGACGTCACCTCGATGCCGTCGAGCGCCTTCCTGTTGCAGGCGATGACGGTGGAGATGCCCTGCCAGGGATAGGAGTAGGCGCGGCCCGGGTCCCAGTCGGGGGTGCGGAACTGGGGCGAGAGGTTGGCGAAGGCGTGCGGCAGGTTGGCCGGGTCGAGCTTCTGCGCCCAGCCCAGGCGGATGAGGCGGGCGGCCAGCCAGTCGGTGAGGACGACCAGGTCCCGGCCGGTGTCCTGGCCGGCGGCGAGCTGCGGCTTGATCTTGCCGAAGAACTCGTTGTTGTCGTTGATGTCCTCGGTGTACGTGACCTCGATGCCGGTGCGTTCGGTGAACGCCTCCAGGGTCGGGTGTCTCCTCCCGCTGTCGTCGACGTCCATGTACTCGGTCCAGTTGGAGAAGTCGACTCTCCTCTCCTTCGCCGAGTGGTCGGTCGCGGAGGTGCCGCCGCCGGTGGTGCCCGCGGCGGGGATGCCGCAGGCGCTCAGCGCGGTGGCGCCGCCGGCCGTGAGCGCGCCCGCGGCGAAGGCGCGCAGCAGTGAACGGCGGGCCAGGGCGGCCCTGCCGGTGCGGAGGCTGCGCCGCATGGCGGCCACTTGGGCCGGGGAGAGACGGTCCGGCTCGTACTGCTCCATGCGCGTGGTGCCCTTTCGGCTGCGGTCGGCTGCGGTCAGCTGGGCCGGCCGTGGTCGGCGGCCTGGGTGGTTTTCTCAGCGGCCCCTGAGGTGTGTGGTCTCTGAGGTCCGCGGTCCCGCATCGGCGGTCCCTGAGGTCCGCGGTCCCGGATCGGCGGTCCCTGAGGTCCGCGGTCCCGGATCGGCGGTCCCGCATCGGCGGTCCCGGATCGGCGGTCCCGGATCGGCGGTCCCTGAGGTGCGTGGTCCCGAGGTCCGCGGCTCCCGGAGCGAGCGGCCCCCGGAGCGAGCGGTCTCCGGGTCAGCGGTCCCCGAAGACGGTGCGGTGCCAGTCCTTCGCGGCGACCGCGGTGTTGTCGAACATGACGTGCTTGAGCTGGGTGTACTCCTCGAAGGAGTAGGCGGACATGTCCTTGCCGAAGCCGGACGCCTTGTACCCGCCGTGCGGCATCTCGCTGATGATCGGGATGTGGTCGTTGATCCACACGCACCCGGCCTGGATCTCGCGGGTGGCACGGCCCGCGCGGTACACGTCCCGGGTCCAGGCGGAGGCGGCGAGGCCGTACGGGGTGTCGTTGGCGAGCCGGACGGCCTCGTCGTCGGTGTCGAACGGCAGGACGACGAGGACCGGGCCGAAGATCTCGGACTGGACGGCCTCGCTGTCCTGGGCGGCGTCGACGATCAGGGTGGGACGGTAGTAGGCGCCGTCCTTCAGGCCGTCGTCCTGGGGAACCTCTCCGCCGGTCACCACGCGCGCGTAGCCGCGCGCCCGGTCGACGAAACCGGCGACGCGGTCGCGCTGGGCGTGGCTGACCAGGGGGCCGAGGTCGGTGCCGGGGGCGAAGGGGTCGCCGAGGCGGACGGTCTCCATGAGGGCGGCAACGCGTTCCACGAACGCGGCGTGGAGCGGGCGTTGCACGTACGCGCGCGTGGCGGCGGTGCAGTCCTGGCCGGTGTTGATGAGGGCGGCGGCCACCGCGCCGTGCGCCGCCGCCTCCAGGTCGGCGTCGTCGAAGACGAGGAAGGGGGCCTTGCCGCCGAGTTCGAGGTGGAGGCGCTTGAGGGTGGTGGTGGCGATCTCGGCGACCCGTCTGCCCACGGCGGTGGAGCCGGTGAAGGAGGTCATCGCGACGTCGGGGTGGGCCACGAGGTGTTCGCCCGCCTCGGGGCCCGTGCCGGTGACGATGTTGAGCACGCCGTCGGGGAGGCCGGCTTCGGTGGCCGCCTGCGCGAACATCAGGGAGGTGAGGGGGGTCGTCTCGGCGGGCTTGAGCACAACGGTGTTGCCCGCGGCGACGGCCGGGAGGATCTTCCAGGCGGCCATCTGGAGCGGGTAGTTCCAGGGGGCGATGGAGCCGACGACGCCGATGGGTTCGCGGCGTACGTAGGAGGTGTGGTCGCCGGAGTACTCGCCGGCCGACCGGCCCTGGAGGTGGCGGGCGGCGCCGGCGAAGAAGGCGGTGTTGTCGAGGGTGCCGGGCACGTCGAACTCGCGGGTGAGCTTGAGCGGTTTGCCGCACTGCAGGGACTCGGCGCGGGCGAGGTCCTCGGCCCGGTCGGCGAGGACGGCGGCGAGACGGTGCAGGGTGTCGGAGCGTTCGGCCGGGGTGGCTGCCGCCCAGGCGGGGAACGCGGCGCGGGCGGCGGCGACGGCCGCGTCGACGTCGGCCGGGCCGGCCAGGCGGTAGGTGAGGACCGGGGCGCCGGTGGCCGGGTCGGTGACGGTGTGCGTGCGGCCGGAGGTGCCGTGGGTCAGGCGGCCCGCGATGTACTGGGCGCCGTCCGCGAAGCGGCTCTGGGCGGGGAAGCGGTCCTGGGTGGCGTCGCCCGGGTGGCGCATGTCGGCTCTCCTCGGTGACCCCGTGACGGGATCCGGCGTGGCTCGGACTCGATGTGATTGCCGATCCTGACAGAGCAGTGGACCTCCAACAAGTGATTCCGTTGTTGCCATTTGGTTACGCAACGGAATCTGTCGGCTGGGTGTCGAGCCGTCATGGAAAAGGACGGACACGGTGTCAGTGGCGCGTGCGACAGTGGCGTGCATGGGAGGGATCACAGGGGTGCTGGACAGCAGGGAGGCGCTGACCGAGGCGGTCCGGGCGGGGGCGCGGGTCAAGTACCTCTTCTTCTGGGGACACCGGCCGGGGCCGGGCGGGCGGGTCGGGGCGGGCTGCCTGAGTCAGTGGTGGCCGTCGCCGTTCACGGTGGACGGGGTGAGGTACGCGACGGCCGAGCACTGGATGATGGCCGGCAAGGCCCGGCTGTTCTGCGACGCGCAGGCGGAGCGCCGGGTGCTGGAGGCGGGGCATCCCGCCGAGGCGAAGAGGGCGGGGCGGCTGGTGCGGGGCTTCGACGAGGCGACATGGGAACGGGAGCGGTTCGGGATCGTCGTCGAGGGCAGCGTGCACAAGTTCGCGACGGACACCGCGCTGCGGGAGTTCCTGCTGGGCACGGGGGACCGGGTGCTGGTGGAGGCCAGTCCCGTGGACCGGGTCTGGGGCATCGGCCTCACCGCCGCGGAGGAGGGGGCGGGGGATCCGGAGCGGTGGCGGGGCGCGAACCTGCTGGGCTTCGCGTTGATGGAGGCGCGGAAGAGGCTGCGGAGGGGTGGGGGGCGGTAGGGCGGGCGGGGGCGGGCCGCGCCGCCCGTCCCGCCGCGACGCCGGGCACCGGGCACCGGGACACCCCCGGCCAGTGCCTGTCCCGCCCCGCCCCGCCGGCGGGCCTACGCGCTCGTGAGGATGAGGACGGCGAAGCCGACCCCCAGTGCGATGCCGAACGCCCCGCAGATGATGCCGGCCAGCGCCTGGCCGGAGTTGGTCGCCTCGCCCTTGCGCGCCCGCGCCCGCCCGACCGCGCCGAAGATCACGCCCAGGACACCCAGCAGGATGGCGAACGGCCACATGCAGAAGCCCACGGCCGCGATGATCCCGAGGACGAGACCGGCCGTGCCCATCCCGTTCCTCGGCGGCAACGGCCCCACGCCCTGCCAGCCGTAGTAGCCCTGCGCCTGCGCAACGCCACCGTGACCGGCGCCATGACCGGCACCATGACCGGCGCCATGAGCCGGATACCCGTAGCCACCGGGGTAGCCGTAGGGAACCTGGCCCCGCCCGTCGGGGGCGACCGGGGGCGGGGGGACGGCGGGGGCGGGCCCCTGGCCGTACGCGGGCGTGGGCGTCGGCGCCGCGAAGGGGTTGGCCGCGTCGTTCACCGAGGGAGGCGACGCGGGCGCGGGTGCCGCGGGCGCGGGTGCCGCGGGCGCGGGTGCCGCGGGCGCGGGTGCCGCGGGCGCCGGCTGACCGGCCGGGGCCGCCCACGGCTGGGGCGGCGGCGTCGGGGCCGCGTCGGCGGGGTGGTCGCCCAGGGTGGGTATGGACGTGACCGTCTGGTGGTCCGGCTCGGGGGCGGACGGGGACGGCCACGGGGTCGCGTCGCGCGGCACGGGAGCGTGCGGGCCAAAGCCGCCGGACGCCTCCGGGGAGTCGTTGACCGGCGGTGGCCACGCCTTGCCGCCGCCGCCCGGCACGGCCTCGGACCGGTCCACCGCGCCGGCCGTGTCTCCTCGCTCCGCACCGGGCGACGCTGTCGGTCCGTGCGCGTCGGCTTCCGGCGTCTGCGCGTCGTCGGACATGCGCGGGTCCCCTCTGTTCGAACGTGCCGTCATGCTACGGCGCGCGCCGTCCCGGCGGGTCCCCGGCCTACGATGATCCCGAGTCACGATCAGCCGATCACCCGCGCCCCGCCGGCCGCCACCCGCCGCCGGGCGCCCCGTTCCGGGGAGGAACCCCTTGACCGAGCACACCGAGCAGAGCGCGCAGAGCGCGCAGACGCGGACTCCCGACGGCCCGCGCCCCGAGCACCTCGTCAGCCCCGGCGCCCCGCGCGATCTGAGTGCCTTCATCGCGGACCTGCCCAAGGTGGAACTGCACGTCCACCACGTCGGCTCCGCCTCTCCCCGGATCGTCGCCGAACTCGCCGCCCGGCACCGCGACTCGCAGGTCCCCGCCGATCCCGAGGCGCTGGCCGAGTACTTCACGTTCACGGACTTCGCCCACTTCATCAAGGTCTACCTGTCGGTGGTCGACCTCATCCGCACCCCGGAGGACGTCCGGCTGCTGACGTACGAGGTGGCCCGGGAGCTGGCCCGGCAGCGGGTCCGGTACGCCGAGCTGACCCTCACCCCCTTCTCCTCCGTCCGGCGCGGCATCGACGAGCGCGGCTTCATGGACGCGATCGAGGACGCCCGCAAGGCGGCCGAGGCGGAGTTCGGGACCGTGCTGCGCTGGTGCTTCGACATTCCGGGCGAGGCCGGTCCGGAGGCCGCCGAGGAGACGACCCGGCTGGCCACCGACGACCGGATACGGCCCGAGGGCCTGGTGTCCTTCGGGCTCGGCGGGCCCGAGATCGGCGTGCCCCGGCCGCAGTTCAAGCCGTACTTCGACCGGGCCGTCGCCGCCGGGCTGCGCTCGGTGCCGCACGCCGGGGAGACCACGGGGCCCCAGACGGTCTGGGACGCGCTGACCCACCTGCGCGCCGAGCGGATCGGACACGGCACCAGCTCGGCGCAGGACCCGGAACTCCTGGCGCACCTCGCCGAGCACCGGATCCCGCTGGAGGTGTGCCCGACGTCGAACATCGCCACCCGCGCGGTGCGCACCCTGGACGAGCACCCGATCAAGGAGTTCGCGCGCGCCGGGGTCCTGGTGACGGTCAACTCCGACGACCCGCCGATGTTCGGCACCGACCTGAACAACGAGTACGCCGTCGCCGCCCGCCTGCTCGGCCTGGACGAGCGCGGGCTCGCCGGGCTGGCGAAGAACGCGGTGGACGCCTCCTTCCTCGACGCGGCGGGCAAGACCCGCATCGGGGAGGAGATCGACGCCTACACCGCGGCCTGGCTCCGCGAGTCCTGACCCCCGCCCGCTCCCTCCCCGTCACGCCCTGCCGGAGACCCGCTGCCATGACCGACCCGTCCACCCAGACCACCGTCACCGCCGTGGCGCACCGCGGTGATCCCTACCGCTCGCGCGAGAACACGGTCGGCTCACTGCGCTCCGCGCTGCGCCGCGGCGCGGACGCGGTGGAGGTCGACGTACGGCTGACCCGGGACGGCGTGCCCGTGCTGCTGCACGACGAGACGCTGACGCGGTTGTGGGAGCGGGACCGGCCGCTGTCCGCGCTCTCGGCCGCCGAGGTGCGGGAGCTGACGGACGGACGGGTGCCCACGCTGGCCGAGGCCCTCGCCGCGACCGACGGGCACCGGGTGATGGTGGACCTGCCCGGCACGCCCGGTGCCCGCGCGGTCCGCCGGATCGTGGACGTGGTGCGCGAGTGCGGCGCGGGCGACCGCGTGTACTACTGCGCGGGGGCCGCCGCCATGCTCGCCGTCCGCGCGGCCGACCCGGCCGCCGAGACCGCGCTGACCTGGACGACCCTGGCACCGCCCCGGCCCGCCCTGCTGGACGCCGTCCGGCCGCGCTGGCTCAACTACCGCTGGGCGCTGGTGGACCGGGCGCTGGCCGAGCGCGTCCACCGCGACGGCTGTCTGCTCTCGGTCTGGACGCCCGACACCCGCCGTGCCATGCGCCGGCTGATCGCGCTGGGCGTCGACTCGATCACCACCAACCGGATCGACGTGCTGTGCGCCCTGCGCGGACAGACACGCGGCGGGACGCGCGGCGCGTGAGCCTGTTCCCGGCCCGTGCCGGGGATCGGGCCCGTCCGCGGTTGGCCGGCCCCTTCGCGACGGCTCCGGCCGGACGGCGCGGGGGGCCGGGTCCGCCGGGCGCCGCGCCGCCGCGCGGGCGGCAGCCGCGGACGGCGTTCACGCAGGCGACACGGTGACCCGATGACCCGGCGACACGCCGGAGTTTCACCCGCACGAGCGATTGTTACGCTGCGAACACGGACGGACACTCGAAGTGTTCGGAGAAGTCATGGGGGCTTCTCCGCCGCAAGAGGAGCCGTCATGGCCGCAGCAGAAGCTTCCAGCTCCGAGGCGCCGCAGATCGCGGGCAGTTCCCGGGCAGTCGACGAGGACCAGGGCGTCACGACGGCGATCGGCGGCAACGTCGGCGCCATCTGGCGAGCCTGGTGGACCTGGAGCCCCGGAAACGGGACGCACAACCTCCAGATCCCCTGGAACGTCATCGGGACCGACTCGACAGTCGTCATCACCGCCTCCGAGATCGACGGCAGCGGGAACCGGCTCGTCGGCGCGGCACCCTTCCAGGTGTCGAGCATCGCTCCCGGCAACGGAGTGGTGACGTTCAAGATCAGCATCGGCTGGAACAGCCCGCTGGCGATGCGCACCGACGTCCTGGTCTTCAACTGAGCACCGCTCTCCGGCCGCCCGGGCCGGAGACGGTGCCGGTCCGGTGACGACCGGCACGACGCGCCCCGTGACGGCTCAGGGTCCGCCCGGGCCGCCAGGGGGCGCCCGTGTTCCCGCAGGTGCCCGCCCCCACGGCGGGCCGGGCCGCACGGAAGCGGACGGGACCGGGCCGCCCGTCACACCTCCAGCGCGGACGGGACCGGGCCGCCCGTCACACCTCCAGCGACGTCATCACGTGCTTGATCCGCGTGTAGTCGTCGAACCCGTAGGCCGACAGGTCCTTGCCGTACCCGGACTTCTTGAAGCCGCCGTGCGGCATCTCCGCGACCAGCGGGATGTGCGTGTTGATCCACACGCACCCGAAGTCCAGCCGCCGGGACATCCGCATCGCCCGCCCGTGGTCCTTGGTCCACACCGAGGACGCGAGCGCGTACTCCACGCCGTTGGCCCACTCCACGGCCTGTTCCTCGTCACGGAACGCCTGCACGGTGATGACCGGCCCGAAGACCTCGCGCTGCACGATCTCGTCGTCCTGCTTCAGCCCGGAGACGACGGTCGGGGCGTAGAAGTAGCCCTTCTCACCGACCCGGTGTCCGCCGGCCTCGACCCGGGCGTGCGCGGGCAGCCGCTCGATGAACCCGGCGACCTGTTCGAGCTGGCTGGGGTTGTTGAGCGGCCCGTACAGCACGTCCTCGTCGTCCGGCTGACCGGTCCTGGTCTCGGCCGCGGCCTTCGCCAGCGCGCTCACGAACTCGTCGTGGATCGACTCGTGCACCAGCACCCGCGTCGCCGCCGTGCAGTCCTGCCCGGCGTTGAAGAAGCCCGCCACGGCGATGTCCTCGACGGCCTTGGCGATGTCGGTGTCCTCGAAGACGACGACCGGCGCCTTGCCGCCCAGCTCCAGGTGGACCCGCTTCAGGTCCCGGGACGCCGACTCGGCGACCGACATGCCGGCCCGCACGGACCCGGTGATGGAGGCCATCGCCGGGGTGGGGTGCTCGACCATCAGCCGGCCGGTGTCGCGGTCGCCGCAGATGACGTTGAAGACGCCCTTGGGCAGCACCGAGCCGATGATCTCGGCGATCAGGACCGTGGAGGCCGGCGTGGTGTCGGACGGCTTGAGGACGACCGTGTTGCCCGCCGCCAGCGCCGGGGCGAACTTCCACACGGCCATCATCATCGGGTAGTTCCACGGCGCGACCTGCGCGCAGACCCCGATCGGCTCCCGGCGCACGAAGGAGGTCAGGCCCTCCATGTACTCGCCGGCGCCGCGCCCCTCCAGCATCCGCGCCGCGCCCGCGAAGAAGCGGATCTGGTCGACCATCGGCGGGATTTCCTCGGTGCGGGTCAGCCCGATGGGCTTGCCCGTGTTCTCCACCTCCGCCGCGATCAGTTCCTCGGCCCGCTCCTCGAACGCGTCCGCGATCTTGAGGAGGGCCTTCTGCCGCTCGGCCGGGGTGGTGTCCCGCCAGGCCGGGAAGGCCGCCGCGGCGGCCGCCATGGCCGCGTCCACGTCCGCCGGCCCGGACAGCGGCGCGGTCGCGTACGCCTCGCCCGTGGCGGGGTTGACCACCTCGGTGGTCCGTCCGTCGGCGGCGTCCCGGAACTCACCGTCGATGAAATTGCGCAGACGACGCAGCTCGGTGCTCACTGCCGGCCCTCCAAGTCGTGGATGTCTCATGGCTGAGACACCCACACTAATCAGAGCGCCGACGTTTTCAACACCCCCGCTCCCCCGCGAGTTGCGAAATCCGCATCCGAAATGCTTTTGAACAACGGATTTCATCGATCCGGCCTTGCGGAACCGACGAGACGTCGTGCACAGTGAAGCCGTGGCCAGTCGAAGCGCAGACCAGAAGGGCTCCCGCGAGTCCCGGCACGGCAGTCCCCAGCTGGACGCCGTCTCCCTCGCGATCGTCGAACAGCTCCAGGAGGACGGCCGCCGGCCGTACGCCGCCATCGGCAAGGCCGTCGGCCTGTCCGAGGCGGCCGTGCGCCAGCGCGTGCAGAAGCTGCTCGACCAGGGCGTGATGCAGATCGTCGCCGTCACGGACCCGCTCACCGTGGGCTTCCGCCGCCAGGCGATGGTCGGCGTCAACGTGGAGGGCGACGTGGAGTCGGTCGCCGACGCGCTGGCCGCGATGTCCGAGTGCGAGTACGTCGTGATGACCGCGGGCTCCTTCGACCTGATGGTGGAGATCGTCTGCGAGGACGACGACCACCTCCTCGAGGTCATCAACCGACGCATCCGGGCCGTCCCCGGCGTGCGCTCCACCGAGAGCTTCGTCTACCTCAAGCTCAAGAAGCAGACCTACATGTGGGGAACCCGATAACCGTGAGCACCGACAGCCCCAAGGACCTCAGCAAGGCCGCGTACGACCACCTGTGGATGCACTTCACCCGCATGTCGTCGTACGAGAACGCGCCCGTCCCCACCATCGTCCGTGGTGAGGGCACCCACATCTACGACGACAAGGGCAAGCGCTACCTCGACGGCCTCGCCGGCCTGTTCGTGGTCCAGGCCGGGCACGGCCGTCAGGAGCTGGCGGAGACCGCCATGAAGCAGGCGCAGGAGCTGGCCTTCTTCCCGGTGTGGTCCTACGCCCACCCCAAGGCCGTCGAGCTGGCCGAGCGCCTGGCGCACGAGGCCCCCGGCGACCTGAACAAGGTCTTCTTCACCACCGGCGGCGGCGAGGCGGTGGAGACCGCCTGGAAGCTCGCCAAGCAGTACTTCAAGCTGACCGGCAAGCCGACCAAGTACAAGGTGATATCCCGGGCCGTGGCCTACCACGGCACCCCGCAGGGCGCCCTGTCCATCACCGGCCTGCCCGCCCTGAAGGCCCCCTTCGAGCCGCTGGTGCCGGGCGCGCACAAGGTGCCGAACACCAACATCTACCGCGCGCCGCTCCACGGCGACGACCCGGAGGCGTTCGGCCGCTGGGCCGCCGACCAGATCGAGCAGCAGATCCTCTTCGAGGGCCCGGACACGGTCGCCGCCGTCTTCCTGGAGCCGGTGCAGAACGCGGGCGGCTGCTTCCCGCCCCCGCCCGGCTACTTCCGGCGGGTGCGCGAGATCTGCGACCAGTACGACGTCCTGCTCGTCTCGGACGAGGTCATCTGCGCCTTCGGCCGCCTGGGCACGACGTTCGCCTGTGACAAGTTCGGCTACGTCCCGGACATGATCACCTGCGCCAAGGGCATGACCTCGGGCTACTCCCCGATCGGCGCCTGCATCGTCTCCGACCGGCTGGCCGAGCCGTTCTACCGGGGTGACAACACCTTCCTGCACGGCTACACCTTCGGCGGCCACCCGGTCTCCGCCGCCGTCGGCCTCGCCAACCTCGACCTGTTCGAGCGCGAGGGCCTCAACCAGCACGTCCTCGACAACGAGGGCGCCTTCCGCGCCACCCTGGAGAAGCTCCTCGACCTGCCGATCGTCGGCGACGTCCGCGGCAACGGCTTCTTCTACGGCATCGAGCTGGTCAAGGACAAGAACACCAAGGAGAGCTTCGACGAGGAGGAGACCGAGCGCGTCCTGTACGGCTTCCTCTCCAAGGCCCTCTTCGACAACGGCCTGTACTGCCGTGCCGACGACCGCGGCGACCCGGTCGTCCAGCTCGCCCCGCCGCTGATCTCGAACCAGGAGACGTTCGACGAGATCGAGCAGATCCTGCGCGCGACGCTGACGGAGGCGTGGACCAAGCTGTGACCAGCTGACGTCATGACCTCATGACCTCATGACCTCGTGATCAACGGCCCCGGTGCCGACCGTTCGAGTGAGAAACGGCGGCCCGGGGCTGTGTGCTGTCCGGACCGGCTCCGGGAAGTACCTAGCGTGCCACTGACCGATGGGCCCCGCCCGCGCTCGCCCGGAAGGGGCACGGGCGGCGGGGAAACGGATCAGAACGAGGTGTACGCCGATGGCGGCCCAGCCGGACAACCCGGACAGCCCGGACGACGACGTGATCCGGGCGAGCTCCCTGCACTTCGAGCACAGCGACGGCTCCCCCGCGCTCCAGGGCGTCTCCCTCGGCGTCCGCAAGGGCGAGGTCCTCGCCGTGCGCGGCCCGCGCGGCAGCGGCAAGACGGCGCTGCTGCGGTGCCTGGCCGGACTGGTCCGGCCGCAGCGCGGCGAGGTGTGGTTCGACGGCGTCGCCGTGCACACCCTGGGACCGCTCGCCCGCGAGCGGCTGCGCCGCGACCGGTTCGGCTGGATCGACCCGGCCCCGGTGCTCGTACCCGAGCTGACCGTCTGGGAGAACGCCGCCCTCCCCCTGATGCTGCGCGGCACCGGCCGGCGCCGGGCCCGGCGGGCCGCCCTGGAGTGGCTGGAGCGCCTCGACGTCGACGGGAAGGCGCGGCTGCGGCCGGACCGGCTGCGGCAGTCCGAGCGGCAGCGGGTCTGCGTGGCCCGCGCGCTCGCCGTCGTCCCCTCGGTGCTGTTCGCCGACGAGCCGGCCGCCCCGCTGCACCGCGCCGAGAGCGCCCAGGTCCTGCGCACCCTCACCACGGCGGCCCGCTCGCACGGTGTCACGGTCGTGCTCACCACCCACGGACCGCGAGGCAGCGCCCTCGCCGACCGCACGGTGACCCTGCTGGACGGCCGCCGGGTCAGGACCCTGCACCTGCCCCCGGCCACCGACGGCACGGCGGACACGGAGAGCGCGGAGAGCGCGGAGAGCGCGGAGAGCGCGGAGAGCGCGGAGAGCGCGGAGAGCGCGGAGAGCGCGGGAACGTCCGGTCCCGCCGGAACGGAAGGCCGGGCGGCGTGCTCGCTCTCCGTCTGACCCTCGCCGTCGGCCTCGCCGTGCGGCTGCGCCGGCTGCTGGTGGCGGTCGCGTCGGCGGGCACCGGCTTCCTGCTGCTGTGCTCCCTCGGCCACGCGCTGACCCACCCGGACACCGTCGGCGCCTCCGCCCTCCGCCTGGCCTGGTGCGCCGCGCCGCTCGCCGCCGCGGTGCACCTGGCGGTCGCGGTGGCCCGTACCGACCCCGGCACCCGGCCCCGTACCGGGCTGTCGGCGGTCGGCCTGGGACCGGGCCGGCTGATGGCCGCGTCGGCGGCCACCACGGCCGTGTCCTGCGTCCTCGGCTCGGTCACGGCGCTGCTCGTCTTCCTCCGGCTGCGCGGCGATCTGACGGGCCGGCCCGTCACCGGCGCCCTCGCCGACACCTGCGCCGTGGGCCTGTCCCTGCCGTTCCCGGCGGTCCTGACCCTGCTGGCGCTGGTGCCCGTGGCGGCGTCGGCGGCGGTGGCCGTGGCCCTGCGTCCGCGTGCGGAACCCCGCTCCGCCCCGGCGGGCGGCGCGGAGCGGCGCTACGGCCGCTTCGGGGCGTACGGCACGGCGGCGCGGGAGACCTTCGGGGCGTACGGCCGCTTCGGCGCCCGCCGGGCGATGGTCGCCGCCGGTGCCGCGGCCACCCGGACGGCCCGCGCCCCGGAGGGCACCGGTTCCGCGCGCTCCCCGCTCGTCCCGGCCACCGCCCCGGACGCGCCGGACACCGCCACGGCTGCGGCGGGCGGCGCTCCCGCGCCGGCGGGAGGGGTCCTGGCCGCGGCGGGCCACGCCCCGGCCGTCAGGGACAGCGGCCCGGCGGGCGGCGCGCGGACCACCACGGGCGACGGCGCGGCAGGTGACGCGCAACCCCCCGCACACGCCCCCGCGCAACCCCCCGCACACACCGTCGTGCGGTCCCCCGCACACGCCCCCGCGCAACCCCCCGCACACACCGTCGTGCGGTCCCCCGCACCCACCGCCGCACACACCCGGCCCACGCCCGGCTCCCCGGCCGACGACGCCCCTCACTCCCCGGACACCGCACCGTGGGCCGCCCCCGCCACCACCCCCGTCACCGTCACCGCCCCCACCCCCGCCACCGGCCTCCCCTGGGGCATCGCCGTCCTGGCCGCCGGTCTGGCCGTCGAGACCATGGCGGACCGCGCCGGCGCCACCGGCGCCCCCTCCGCCGGCGTGCTCGCCGGCTGGGCGCTGACCGCCCTCGGCCTGGTGCTCGCCGGACCCGGCCTCACCCAGCTGTGCGGGCGCCTGCTCCAGGCGGTCCGCCCGGGTGCGCTGCGGCTGCTGGCCGGCCGGGGCCTCATGGCGGAGGCGCACCGTCTCGGCCGCCCCCTGGGCGTGGTCTGCGCGGTCGCCTCGGCGGCGTACGCGGCGGCGGTGCTGCGCGGCGCGGACGGATCGGCGTTCGGCCCGCTCAGCACCCTCGGTGCCCTCCTGGTGTCGGGCTGCGCGGTGGCCACCTTGCTGATCACCGCCGTCGAGGCCAAGCACACCCGCGCCGACACCACGTCAGCGCTGCTGCGGCTGGGGGCGCCTGCCGCGGTGCTGCGCGGTGCCGCAGCGCTGCGCGCCGTCGTCCTGCTGGTCGCCTTCGGCCCGCTGACGCTGGCGGTCGCGGAGCTGGCGGCGCTGCCACTGGACCGTTCGTGAAAGACCGTTCGGAAAAAATCGAAAAAGTCTCCCGGCCGGCGATGAGTCCGGGCCCCGCCCCGGGTCTGCCCCTGCGAACGGCACGACACCGACGGGAGAGGCCCGCATGTACCAGCAGATGATCTTCGTGAACCTGGCCACCGGCGACCTCGACGCCGCCAAGAGGTTCTTCACCGCGCTGGGGTACACGATCGACCCCCGGTTCAGCGACGACTCGACCGCCTCGATCCCGCTCAGCGACACCATCGTGGTCATGCTGCACACCCCGCAGAAGTACGGCGTGTTCACGAGGAAGGACATCATCGACTCCCGGAAGAACAGCGAGGTGCTGCTCGCGCTGAGCGCCGAGAGCCGCGAGAAGGTCGACGAGCTGGTCGGCAAGGCGCTCGCGGCCGGCGGCACGCCCACCGGCGAGACCCAGGACCACGGCTTCATGTACGGCCGCGCCTTCGACGACCTCGACGGCCACACCTGGGAGGTCGTGTGGATGGACCCGGCCGCGGTGGAGGGCTGACAGCCGCCCGCGCCCAGGGGGCTTCTGACGGATCCCCGCGGCGGCGCGACGCCCGGCACGCGCTCTCGCCGCACGCCGCTCCTTCTGCCCCGGGCATCCGGCAGAAGCCCCCTAGGCTGGGCGGGTGGATGACCTGACACCCGCCCAGCCGTACCATGCCGCCCACGACCGTGAGATAGAGAGCCTCGCCGAGTTCGACGAGGTCCTCGCCCGCGGCGCGGGCCTCGCGCACCACCGCGTCCAGGCCGTCGACCTGACGGACCGTACGGACGTCCTGCTGACCGTGGAGGCCGACGGCGCCGTCTTCCTCGGCTGCCCGATGGACGACGAGGCCGCCACCGCCGTGCGCGCCGCCGGAGCCCTGGTGTTCCCGCCCGTGCCCGGCCTGCCCTTCGATCCCTACCGCGCCTGCGTCTACTCCCCCGACGACCTGTACGCCGGTCTGTCCGACGGCTACGGGACGACACCGGACGCGCTGGCCTACGCCTGGTTCCAGCGGACCAAGGCGGACGGCGACGTCTTCGCCTCCATGCTGCGCGCCGTCCACGACGACGCCGTCTCCGACGCGGTCGACGAACTCCTCGCCGGCGCCCCGGTGGTGGGCGTCATGGGCGGCCACGCGATGGCGCGCGGCACCGAGGCGTACGCCGGCGCGGCCCGGCTCGGCCGCGAACTGGCCCGTGCCGGCTTCACCGTGGCCACCGGCGGCGGTCCCGGCGCCATGGAGGCGGCCAACCTCGGTGCCTACGCGGCCCCGTTCGCCGACGCCATGCTGGAGGAGGCGCTGCTGCTGCTCGCCAAGGCCCCCTCCTTCACGCCGTCGATCGAGGAGTGGGCGCGGGCCGCCTTCGAGGTGCGCGAGCGCTGGCCGGACGGCGGCGCCTCGGTCGGCATCCCGACCTGGTTCTACGGTCACGAGCCGCCGAACGCCTTCGCCGCGCACATCGCCAAGTACTTCGCCAACGCCACCCGCGAGGACGGCCTGCTGGCCCGCTCCAACGCGGGGGTCGTCTTCCTGCCGGGTGCCGCCGGGACCGTACAGGAGATCTTCGACAACGCGACGCCCAACTACTACGAGTCGCGCGGCGAGCCCACGCCCATGGTGCTGGTGGACGAGGCGCACTGGACCGAGCGGCTGCCGACCTGGCCGCTGCTGCGGGCACTGGCCCGGGGGCGGTCGATGGAGTCGCGGATCGCCCTGGTCGACCGGATCGAGGAGGCGCCGGCGGCGCTGAAACTTATTCGAGGTTAATAAGAGGGCAAAGCCAATGCCCTTCCGGTGCTTTCGCGTTGACACTGCCGGTGTACTGCCAATAGACCTGTGAGTCTCCTGGGGCCGCGGTGTCGCGAAAGTGTGACCACCGGTCCCGGGCAACCCCCCGCACCCAGCATCCGGTAAAGGACCAACGTGCCCCTGCCCATACTCAGAAGTGCGGCGTCCCGCCGTAGCGTTCGTGCCCTCGGTGTGGCGACCGCCGCGGCCGCCCTGGCCGTCGGTGCCGCCGGCAACGCGCTCGCCTGCAACATCGGCGAGTTCAGCGCCGACGCCACGTGCGACGGCACCAAGGGCGTCATCACCGTGACCGACGTGGACGCCGCTGGCGTCAACGCCGTCGTCACCGTCTTCCGCCAGAGCGACGGCGGCGAGGAGAAGGTCGGCGAGCAGGAGGTGAAGGGGTCCCGCGAGGGCACCACCATCACCTTCACCGAGGACTGGAAGCCGAGCACGGAGTACCGCGTCCACGTCAAGGCCGCGCCGTACGTGGACGAGGACATCAAGCCGAACCTCGTCACGCCGGCCACCGCCTGTGGCGGCGGCGAGGAGGAGGAGTCCCCGACTCCGACGCCGACGCCGTCCGAGTCCTCCTCGACCCCGGCCGAGGAGGAGTCCGAGACCCCGGTCCCGTCCCCGTCGACCCCGGCCGCCTCGGAGAGCGGGTCCACCGTCCCGGCGGAGGACACCGCGAGCAACGCTCCGTCGCCCGCGGCCGGTGACTCCAACCTCGCCGAGACCGGCGCCAACTCCAACACCGGCGTGATCGCCGGGATCGCGGCCGCCCTGGTCGTGGTCGGCGGTGGCGCGGTGTTCTTCGGCATGCGCCGCCGTGGCGCGAAGAGCGAGAGCTGACGTCACGTCAGTACGAGTGGTGGCCCGTTCCCCCTTTTTTCCAGGTTCTCCGGGGGACGGGCCACCGTCATGCCGGCTCCGGACCGACTGTCGAGCCGGCTGTCGAGCCGGCCCTCGGGTCAGCCGAAGCCCGCCTTCGCCAGCCAGAACTCCAGCAGCTCCCGGTCGCCCGCCACCTCCAGGTCCGGCGCGTCCAGCGGCAGCCGCCGGTAGGAGAGGTACAGCACGGAGGCCAGTGGACCGCGCACCGCGGCCGTCACCTCCGTCACCTCCGTCTCCCCCGTCACCTCCGTCGCCGCCTCGTGGCCGCGGCGCCGGATGACGCCGCCGGGCGTGAGGCCGATCAGCCAGTCGGCGTTGAGCGCGGGGTCGGTGTCGGTGGCGTGCAGCCGGATGCCGCGGCCGGGGGCGGGGGCGCGCAGGTCCTTCGCCGGTCCGTCGGGCAGGGCCCGCTGCACGAACTCCACGATCTCCAGCCACTCCTCCAGCGCGTCGGCGGCCACCTCGGGAGCCGGCGCCCCGGGCGCGCGGCCCGCCGCGAGCGCCCCGTCCACGCCGTGCACGATCAGCTCGTGGCACATCCGGCGGGCCCAGAACGCGGCGTCGTGCTTCCCCTCCACGACCAGGCGTACGCGTCCGGTCCGGCCGCCCGCAGCACGCCGGTCACCGCGGCGGCGGACCGCGCGAACCACTCCGCCAGTGCGGCGGCGTCCCCCCGGGTCCCGGGCCCCTCGACGCCGGGCACCTGGTCCATGGGGATCTCCGCCCGCGCGCGGGTACGGACGGTGTGCTCCGTCCGGCGCAGGGCCCGGCCGACGTGCCGGACCAGGTCCTCCAGGGTCCACTCCGGGCAGGTCGGCACGGTGGCGCCCAGGTCGGCGCCGGCGGTCAGCAGCTGCGTCAACCGCCCGGCCTGACGAGTGATCTCGTCGCAGTAGCGGTCGTGTGCGAGCAGCGTCATGCGCCCGCCCTACGAGCGGGCGGTCACCCGAGCACGACGATTTCCGCCACGTCGAACTCCACCCCGACCCGCTCCCCGATCTCCGGCGCGGCCCGCAGCGCGCAGGCCGCCTCCAGCCGGGGCGCGCTTCCGGGCTCACCGGGCCCCTCGGGCTCCTCGGGCTGGAGGTGCACGGCGACATGGGTGCCCTTGAAGGTGCGGGCCGCGACCCTGCAGGGCAGCCCCTCGCCCGCCGCCACCAGCCGGACGCCGGCGGGCCGGACCAGCACCGGCCGCGTGCCCTGCGGACCGCCCTCGGGCACCGGCACCTTGCCCCACGGGGTGCCGGCGACCTGACCGGTGACGGTCGCCTCGACGACGTTGTCGAAGCCGAGGAACCGGGCGACGAACGCGTCGGCCGGACGCTGCCACACGTCGAGCGGCGTGCCCTGCTGGGCGATCCGCCCGTCGCGCATCACCACGACCCGGTCGGCCAGCGCGAACGCCTCGCCCTGGTCGTGCGTCACCGCGAGCACCGTCGTACCCAGCCGGCCGAACAGCTCCCGCAACTCCACCACCAGCCGCTCCCGCAGCGACCGGTCGAGCTGGCCGAGCGGCTCGTCCAGCATCAGCAGCCGGGGCCGGGCCGCCAGCGCCCGCGCGAGCGCCACCCGCTGCTGCTCGCCACCGGACAGCGCCGCCACGGACCGCCCCGCGGCCCCCGGCAGCCCGACCAGCTCCAGCAGTTCCGTGACCCGTGCCCGCTGTTCGTCACGCGACGCGCCCCGCATCCGGGGCCCGAAGGCGACGTTGCCGGCCACGTCCCGCTGCGGGAAGAGCTGGTGGTCCTGGAACATCAGCCCGACCTCGCGCCGGTGCGCGGGTACGCCCGCCTGGTCCCGCCCGTCCAGCAGCACCCGCCCGGCGTCCAGCGGCTGGAGCCCGGCCACCGCCCGCAGCAGCGTCGACTTGCCGCTGCCGCTGGGCCCGAGCACACACACCACCTCGTGCTCGGCGACCCTCAGATCGACGGCGTCCAGCACGGCCCGCCCACCGAAGCGGACCGTGGCCCCCTCAAGGCTCAGCATGCTCACAACTCCCCGCTCCGGTCGGTGCGCAGCCGCTCGAGCACCAGCAGCGCCACCGCGCACACGATCATCAGAATCGTCGACAGGGCCATCGCCTGCCCGTAGTTGACGTCCCCCGGCCGTCCCAGCAGCCGTGCCACGGCCACCGGCAGCGTCGGGTTGTCGGGCCGCGCGATGAACACCGTCGCCCCGAACTCCCCCAGCGACACCGCGAACGCGAACCCGGCCGCGACCAGCAGCGCCCGCCGCACCAGCGGCAGGTCCACCTCCCGCCAGACCCGCCAGGGCGACGCCCCGAGCACGGCCGCCGCCTCCCGCAGCCGCCCGTCCACCGCCCGCAGCACCGGCAGCATGGTCCGTACGACGAAGGGCACCCCGACCAGTGCCTGCGCGAGCGGCACCAGCATCCAGGACGACCGCAGGTCCAGCGGCGGCTCGTCCAGCGCGATCAGGAACCCGAAGCCGACGGTCACCGCCGACACCCCGAGCGGCAGCATCAGCAGCGCGTCGAAGCCGCGCACGAGCCGGCCCGCGTCCCGGCGGGCCAGCGCGAAGGCGGCCAGTGAGCCGACGAGCACGGCGACGGCGGTGGCGGCGACGGCGTACTGGAGGGAGTTGCCGACGGCGTCGATCGGCGGGACGAGGAAGGTACCGCCGTCCTCGTGCGTGAGCGCCCGGTAATGACCGAGACCGCCGTCCACCGACCGCCGCACCAGCACGGCCAGCGGCAGCAGGATCAGTACGGCGACGGTGGCCAGCACCCCTGCCAGCAGCCCCCGCTGCCCGGCGCCGCGCGGCCGGCGCGCGGTGACCGAGGCGTCCACCAGCCTCAGCGCGGTCTCCCGCCGCCGCACCGTCCAGGCGTGCACGGCGAGGATCGCGGCGACCGCGGCGAACTGGACCAGCGTCAGCACGGCGGCGGTGGAGAGGTCGAAGAGCTGCGAGGTCTGCCGGTAGATCTCCACCTCCAGGGTGGCGAAGGCGGGCCCGCCGAGGATCTGCACGACGCCGAAGGAGGTGAAGGTGAACAGGAACACCATCAGCGCGGCGGCGGCCACGGCGGGCGCCAGCGCCGGCAGGGTGACCCGGCGCCAGGCGGCGAACGGCGACGCGCCCAGCATCCGCGCGGCCTCCTCCTGCCGCGGGTCGAGCTGCGCCCACAGACCGCCGACGGTGCGGACGACGACGGCGTAGTTGAAGAAGACGTGCGCCAGCAGGATGGCCCACACGGTGGTGTCCAGCCGCACCCCCCACAGGTCGTCGAGCAGCCCGCCGCGCCCGACCAGGGCCAGGAACGCCGTACCGACCACGACCGTCGGCAGCACGAACGGCACCGTCACCACCGCCCGCAGCACCTGCTTGCCGGGGAAGTCCAGCCGGGCGAGGACGTACGCGCCCGGCAGCGCGACCAGCAGGGTGAGCGCCGTGGAGGCCAGTGCCTGCCAGGTGGTGAACCACAGCACGTGCCGTACGGCGGAGGCGGCCACCACCTCCCCGATCCGGCCCGGGTGCCAGCCGTCGCCGTCCTTCAGGCCCCGGCCGACGATCGCGGCGACGGGGTAGGCGAAGAAGACGGCGAAGAACGCGACGGGCACCGCCATCAGGGCCAGTCGCGCCCCGTTCGACCGCCGCCGCGCGGCTACTTCAGTACGAGCGAGGTCCACGACGTGACCCAGTCGTCCCGGTGTTCGGCGATCTTCGCCGGGGCCATGGTCCGCGGGTCGGCGACGTCCGGCATGTTGTCGGTGTAGACGGCCGGCGGCTCGGCGCCGTCGACGACCGGGTTGACGAACATGTTCAGCGGCATGTCCTCCTGGAACTTCTCGCTGATCAGGAAGTCGATCAGCGCCTTGCCGCCCTCGGGGTTCTTCGCCTTGCTCAGCAGCCCGGCGAACTCGGTCTGCCGGAAGCAGGTGCCGGTCGCCACCCCCGTGGGCGCGGTCTTCGGCTGCGGATCGGCGTAGACCACCTCCACCGGCGGGGAGGAGGCGTAGGAGACGACGAGCGGCCGGTCCCCGCCGGCCTTCCTGCCCCCGGCCGACCCGGAGAACTCCTCGTTGTACGCCTGCTCCCAGCCGTCGACCACCTTCACCCCGTTGGCCTTGAGCTTCTTCCAGTACCCCTGCCAGCCTCCCCCGCTCTCGGCTTCGCTCGAGCGGGAGGTGCCCCCATCCCCGTACGCGGCGGCCGTCCCGAGCAGGAAGCCCAGCCCCGGCGAGGAGGTCCCGGCGTTCTCGGTGACGAGGAGGTCCTTGTACGCGGGCTCGGTCAGGTCGGCGAAGGAGGCCGGCGGGTCGATGTCGTGCTCGCTGAAGTACGCCTTGTCGTAGTTGACGCAGATGTCGCCGTAGTCGACGGGCGTGACCCGGTGCCGCTCGGCGTCGAGCTGGTACCGCTCGTCGACCCGGTCCAGTCCCTTCGCCTCGTACGGCTGGAACAGGCCGTTGTCGAGGGCGCGGGAGAGCAGCGTGTTGTCGACGCCGAAGAGGACGTCGCCCTGCGGGTTGTCCTTGGTCAGGATCGCCTTGTTGACCGCCTGCCCGGCGTCGCCGTCCTCCAGGACCTTCACCCGGTACCCGGACTGCTTCTCGAAGGCGGCGATGACGCTCTTGGACACGGCCCACGAGTCATGGCTGACCAGCGTCACGGTCCTCGTGTCGCCGGACGCCCCGTCGCCGGACGACGACCCGCACGCGGACAGCGTGACCAGACCGAGCCCGACGACCAGGACCGTGGCCTTCTTGGTGATGCTCACTGAATTCCTCCTGGGGTGGGCCAGGAGAAGACGCGGCCCTGCCCGGAACCCCTCGTCGGGACCCCGGGCAGGGCGCAACAGCTCGAGTGATGACCGATCTCCCTACCCAGAATGACCTGGGCCAGGTTCGGAGGGTCTGCGGCCGGTGCCGCACTCTCAGCGCTGTGGCGCTCCCCTGTCGGAATATTGAAGATGTGTTTCTCTGATGTCCTACGGATGTCCTACGTCGATCAGGTTACCGCTCGCTCGCGGCGAGCTGGCCGCACGCCCCGTCGATCTCCTGCCCGCGGGTGTCCCGGATGGTCACCGGCACACCGTGGGCCGCGATGGCCTCCACGAACGCCTTCTCGTCCTCGGGCCGCGAGGCGGTCCACTTCGAGCCCGGCGTCGGGTTGAGCGGGATGAGGTTGACGTGCACGGGCTTGCCCTTGAGCAGCCGCCCGAGCCGGTCACCCCGCCACGCCTGGTCGTTGATGTCCCGGATCAGCGCGTACTCGATGGACAGCCGGCGCCCCGACCGCGCGGCGTACTCGAACCCGGCGTCCAGCACCTCACGCACCTTCCACCGGGTGTTGACCGGCACGAGGGTGTCGCGCAGCTCGTCGTCGGGGGCGTGCAGCGAGATCGCGAGCCGGCACTTGAAGCCCTCGTCGGCGAACCGGTGGACGGCCGGCACGAGACCGACCGTCGACACGGTGATCCCGCGCTGCGACAGCCCGACACCGTCCGGCTCGGGGTCGGTGAGCCGCCGGATGGCCCCCACCACGCGGTTGTAGTTGGCGAGCGGCTCGCCCATCCCCATGAACACGATGTTGCTGAGCCGCGCCGGCCCCCCGGGAACCTCTCCGTCCCGCAGCGCCCGCATGCCGTCCACGATCTGGTGCACGATCTCGGCGGTCGACAGGTTCCGGTCGAGCCCCGCCTGCCCGGTGGCGCAGAACGGGCAGTTCATGCCGCACCCGGCCTGCGAGCTGATGCACATGGTCACCCGGTCCGGGTACCGCATGAGCACCGACTCGACGAGCGTCCCGTCGAACAGCCGCCACAGCGTCTTGCGGGTGGTGCCCTCGTCGGTCGACAGATGCCGCACGACGGTCATCAGCTCGGGCAGCAACGCCTCCCGCAGCTTTCCCCGGGCACCGGCGGGGATGTCGGTCCACTGCTCCGGGTCGTGCGCGTACCGCGCGAAGTAGTGCTGCGAGAGCTGCTTGGCGCGGAACGCCTTCTCACCGGCCGCGACGACCGCCTCCTTGCGCTCGGCGGGCGTGAGGTCGGCGAGATGCCGCGGCGGCTTCTTGGCTCCGCGCGGGGCGACGAAAGTGAGTTCTCCGGGCTTAGGCATGGCAGTACCAGTGTCGCAGATCGACGGGGTGGCCTTCCGACACCGGCCGGGCCACCGCGGACCGCCGTGGTGCCCTTGTGAGGTGTGGCACATAGGAGGGTCACGGTGCGCACGGTTACCTACTGGTCAGCATGCGCGATTTCGGCATCGTCACAGGTGTTTTTTGTCAATCCGGTTACGCAATGCGCGCGGACCGTACAGACGGAAAGAATGGCCGGACCATCAATTCGGGGGCGGCTTTTTCGCCGGTGGTTCACTGAGGAGGAGAGCGCCTTTCGGCGGTCACTCGCTCCTTCAGGAGAACGGACGGAATACCGTGGTCTTCGAGAAGATCAAGAAACTGAAGAAGGCGCACAAGGTCACGCTCGGCGCGGCCTGTATCGCCGCGGCGGGCAGCCTGGCCGTCGCCGGCGCCAATCTGGCCAAGGACGACGGTCCCGGCGAGGCGCCGACCACGACCGTCCACCGGGACGACAACCGGGACCGGACCGAGGTCGACGGGGACGGTGACGGGCCGCGCGTCGGCTGCCCCGGTGAGAACACCAACTGCGAGGTGGGGACGGAGCCCACCCCGAGGACCGTCTACCGCACGGACCAGGCACCCGAGGGCACCGGCCCGTGGCGGTACAAGGTGGTCGACACCGTGACGGACCGCGGTGACGAGGGCCTCAAGGTGCGCACCTGTGCCGAGGACGACTGCCCCGGCCCCGAGGCCGCCGCGCAGATCGGGCTCGCCCGGTTACACGACACGCTCTGGGTCCTGTGCTGGAAGGACACCGGCTTCCAGCCCGGAGAGGGCCTCGACACCACCGTCTGGCTGAAGGTCAGGTGGCCGACGAGGGAACCGCACACCGAGGCTGATCTGCGCAGCTCACGCGACGACGAATACACCGGCTGGTCGTACAGCGGATTCACCGAGCCGGCCGGACACAACGGCGACATTCCCGAATGCGCGTGACCCAGGCACAAGCCTTGGGAATCGGCGCGGCAGCGGTATGAGCAAGGCGTTCCCTTTTCCGCCCCGGGTACGGCACGGGCCCCGCCCTTCATGAAAAGGACGGGGCCCGCGATACGTATGTCAACGCCGACGCGGTTCAGCCGCTCCCCACGAAGACCACCAGCAGCAGCCACGCCACCGGCGCCGTGGGCAGCAGCGAGTCCAGGCGGTCCATGATGCCGCCGTGGCCCGGCAGCAGGGTGCCCATGTCCTTGATGCCGAGGTCGCGCTTGATCATCGACTCGCCCAGGTCGCCCAGCGTGGCGCTGACCGCGACGGCCAGGCCCAGGAGCAGGCCCTGCCACCAGGCGCCGTCGTCGATCAGGAACTGCACGCACAGCGCGCCCGCGGCCATCGCGAAGGCCACCGCTCCGGCCAGGCCCTCGCGGGTCTTGCCGGGACTGATGCGCGGCGCGAGCTTCCGCTTGCCGAAGCGCCAGCCGACCGCGTAGGCGCCCGTGTCGCTGACGACCGTCAGTATCAGGAAGGTGAGCACCCGCCACGGACCGTCGTCCGCCGCCAGCATCATGGCGACGAACGTGGCCAGGAACGGCACGTAGAACGCCGCGAAGACGCCCGCCGTGACATCCCGCAGGTAGTCCTGCGGTGGCCGCGCCATCCGCCATACGAGGACGGCGAGCGCGGTCAGCGCCATGGCGACCCACGCGCCGTTGGCGCCCCGCGCATAGCCGGCGATGACCATCGCCGCGCCGCCGACCGCCAGCGGGACGAGCGGCGCGTGGATGCCCTTGCGCTCGTCGAGCCGCTTGGTCAGCTCCCACAGCCCGACCACGACGGCGACGACGACCACGCCCACGAACACGGCCTTGACGAAGAACAGCGACGCGACGATCACCGCACCGAGCCCGAGGGCCACCCCTATCGCGGCACCCAGGTCGCGCCCCGCGCTCTTCTTCTGCGGCGAGGGCGGCGAGGGTGCCGGCTGCGGGGCGTCCTGCATGGGCTCCGGATTCTGCTGCTGCGGCCCCGCCGTGAAGGCCGGTGCCGGAGGAGAGGTCTGGTCGCGGAACGGGGGACCGCCCTGCCGAGCGGCCCCCCGGTCGTCATCCTGGTCCGAGCCGAAGTCGGGTACGTCGGGCACGATGGGCATGGGGCGAGTCTGCTGCGCGTACTGCGCATCGTAGGCGGGACCCGCCGGGGCAGCCCCCTGGACAGGTCCCCGCTCGGACGGCCCCCAGTACCCGGCTTGTGGCGGCGCCCCCCAGGAAGAGTCGTTCATCAGACCTCGAGCAGCTCCGCTTCCTTGTGCTTGAGGAGCTCGTCCACCTGGGCGACGTACTTCGCGGTGGTGTCGTCGAGTTCCTTCTCCGCGCGGCGGCCCTCGTCCTCGCCGACCTCGCCGTCCTTGACCAGCTTGTCGATGGCGTCCTTGGCCTTGCGGCGCACGGAGCGGATGGAGACCTTGGCGTCCTCGCCCTTGCCCCGGGCGACCTTGATGTACTCGCGGCGGCGCTCCTCGGTCAGCTCCGGGAACACCACGCGGATGATGTTGCCGTCGTTGCTCGGGTTGACGCCGAGGTCGGAGTCACGGATCGCCTGCTCGATGTTGCGCAGGGCGGTCTTGTCGAACGGCGTCACCACGGCCATCCGCGGCTCCGGCACGGAGAACGAGGCCAGCTGATTGATCGGCGTCGGCGCGCCGTAGTAGTCGGCCACGATCTTGTTGAACATCGCCGGGTGCGCACGGCCGGTGCGGATCGCGGCGAAGTCCTCCTTGGCGACCACGACGGCCTTCTCCATCTTCTCCTCGGCTTCGAGGAGGCTCTCTTCGATCACCACTTGCTCCTGCGTGTCTTGAGTAGGCCCGGCCGCGGTTCCCCCTCGGGGCGACGGCCGGCTGCGTCGCGTCTTCTTCCTGCACGGTTCCCGACCGGCAGGACATTGTCCATCCCCCGGCCAGGGGGTCAGGTACGGCTGTCCTGGTCCCCCACGAGCGTGCCGATCTTCTCACCCTTGACGGCACGGGCGATATTGCCCTCCTTCAGGAGTTCGAAGACCACGATCGGGAGCTTGTTGTCACGGCAGAGCGTGACCGCCGTGGCGTCGGCGACCTTCAGGTCCCGGGTGATGACCTCGCCGTAGCCGAGGGCGTCGAACTTCACCGCGTCCGGGTTGGTCTTCGGGTCGGAGTCGTAGACCCCGTCCACCCCGTTCTTGCCCATGAGCAGCGCCTCGGCGTCGATCTCCAGGGCGCGCTGAGCGGCCGTGGTGTCGGTGGAGAAGTACGGCATGCCCATACCGGCGCCGAAGATCACCACGCGGCCCTTCTCCAGGTGGCGCACGGCGCGCAGCGGGATGTAGGGCTCGGCGACCTGCCCCATGGTGATGGCGGTCTGCACCCGGCAGTCGACGCCCTCCTTCTCCAGGAAGTCCTGGAGGGCGAGGCAGTTCATCACGGTGCCGAGCATGCCCATGTAGTCGGAGCGGGCGCGGTCCATGCCACGCACCTGGAGTTCGGCGCCGCGGAAGAAGTTCCCGCCGCCGATGACGATCGCGATCTGCGCGCCGTCCCGGACGACGGCCGCGATCTCGCGCGCGATGGCGTGCACCACGTCGGGGTCGACGCCCAGGCCCCCGCCGCCGGAGAAGGCCTCCCCGGACAGCTTCAGCAGAAACCGGCCGCTCACTTTGCCGTCGTCGCTCTTCTCGGCCTTGGTGGTCATGGAGATCTCGCCTCTTTTACGTGGGTCACACATACGAAGGAGGCCATTGCCGGGGGCTGGGTTCATCCCTGCGCGGCAATGGCCTCCTCGTCAGATCTGCTGTCGTCCGCGACGCGCGGGTGCGCGGACGACTGCTGCCGACCCTACCGGGGCCGGGCGTCCGTCGCGGTACGGACTCAGATGCCGACCTTGATGCGCGAGAAGCGCTTCAGGGTGACACCGGCCTCGTCCAGGACCTTCTGGACGGACTTCTTGTTGTCCAGGGCGTACGGCTGACCGAGCAGCGTGGCGTCCTTGAAGAAGCCGTTGAGGCGACCCTCGACGATCTTCGGCAGGGCGGCCTCGGGCTTGCCCTCGGCGCGGGTGGTCTCCTCGGCGATGCGGCGCTCGGACTCGACGACCTCGGCCGGCACGTCCTCCTTGGAGAGGTACTTCGGCGCGAACGCGGCGATGTGCTGGGCGACGCCCTTGGCGATCTCGGCGTTCGGCTTGTCCAGCTCGACGAGGACACCGATCTGCGGGGGCAGGTCGGGCATCGTGCGGTGCATGTAGGCGGTGACGTAGCCGTCGGCGAACTGCGCGAAGCGGTCCAGGACGATCTTCTCGCCGAGGTTGGCGTTGGCCTCGTCGACGTACGCCTGCACGGTCTTGCCGGCCTCGATCTCGGAGGCGAGCAGGGCCTGGAGGTCGGCCGGGGAGGTCTTGGCGACGTGCTCGGCGATCGCGGTGGCGACGGCCTGGAACTTGTCGCCCTTGGCGACGAAGTCCGTCTCGCACTTCAGCTCGACGAGGACGCCGGAGGAGTTGTCGTCGGCGATGATCGAGACCACGGCGCCGTTCTCGGCGGAGCGGCCCTCGCGCTTGGCGACGCCCTTCTGGCCCTTGATGCGGAGCGCCTCGACGGCCTTCTCGACGCTGCCCTCGGCCTCGTCCAGCGCCTTCTTGCAGTCCATCATGCCGGCGCCCGTGAGCTCACGGAGCTTCTTGACGTCGGCGGCGGTGTAGTTCGCCATGATTCAGGAATCTCTCTCGAAGTCTGAAGATCTACGGGCCGAAACGGCGGGGGCTTCGTGGGCCCCCGCCGTCCAGAACCCGAAGGGTGTGAGGGGTCAGGCCTGCTCGGCGTCCGCGGCGGGGGCCTCGGCGGCCGGAGCCTCGGCGGCCGGGGCCTCCTCGGCGGCGTCCTCGGCCGGCTTCTCGGCCTCGGCCGGAGCCTCGTCCGCCTTCTTCTCGCCCTCGAGCAGGTCGCGCTCCCACTCGGCCAGCGGCTCGCCCGCGGCCTTCTCGCCCTTGCCCTCGGTGGCGACACCGGAGCGGGCGATGAGGCCCTCGGCGACCGCGTCGGCGATCACACGGGTGAGCAGCGTGACGGAGCGGATCGCGTCGTCGTTGCCGGGGATCTTGTAGTCGACCTCGTCGGGGTCGCAGTTGGTGTCGAGGATCGCGACGACCGGGATGTTGAGCTTCCGGGCCTCACCGACCGCGATGTGCTCCTTCTTGGTGTCCACGATCCAGACGGCGCTGGGGACCTTGGACATCTCGCGGATACCGCCGAGGGTCTTCTCCAGCTTGGCCTTCTCGCGCGAGAGCACGAGAAGCTCCTTCTTGGTCAGACCGGACGCGGCGACGTCCTCGAAGTCGATCTGCTCGAGCTCCTTGAGGCGCTGCAGACGCTTGTAGACGGTCGAGAAGTTGGTGAGCATGCCGCCCAGCCAGCGCTGGTTGACGTAGGGCATGCCGACGCGGGTGGCCTGCTCGGCGATGGCCTCCTGCGCCTGCTTCTTCGTGCCGACGAACATGACCGTGCCGCCGTGGGCGACGGTCTCCTTGACGAACTCGTAGGCGCGGTCGATGTACGACAGCGACTGGAGCAGGTCGATGATGTAGATGCCGTTGCGCTCGGTGAAGATGAAGCGCTTCATCTTCGGGTTCCAGCGACGGGTCTGGTGACCGAAGTGGACGCCGCTTTCCAGCAGCTCCCGCATCGTGACGACGGCCATGGCCGTATCTCCTTGAATTTCTCGGTTGTGCCGCGGATGCCGGACGGCTCCCGCGCCTGACGCCCGCGATGCGCCGTGCCGCAGAGGACCGAGGGGCGCTGACACGAGGCCTGGTGCTGTCTCGTGTCGGGGCGTGCGAAGTCGACCCGGTGACCCGGATCGCCATCAGAAGTGTACGGGACCCGGGGAGCACCGGGTGACGCCGCTCTCCACAACCGGCGAGTAATCCACAGCTCCGGGCGGGGAACGGGCCGTTCGGGGGACGGTTTCCGCATGCGAGTGAGGCGTTGGACGCGTGGATGGGTGTGGTCGCTGGCGGTGCCGGCCCTGTTCTTCGCGGGGCTCCCGGAGGGAGGGGCCGCGCCGGTGTCCGTGCCGCCGGGCGCGGCCTCCGGCCCCGTGGTCCCGGCCGTCGCCCGGAACTGGCCGACCGGCGGACGGCCCGCCGTCCTGCGCGGCTGGTCGCCTCCGGCGACGCCGTACGGGCCGGGCCACCGCGGGGTGGACCTGGCGGCCGGCCCCGGTGCGGTGGTGCGGGCGGTGGCGGCGGGACGGGTGGCGTTCACCGGCCGGGTGGCGGGCCGGGGCGTGGTCTCGGTGGAGCTGGCGGACACCGGTGAGCCGCCGCTGCGCACGACGTACGAGCCGGTACGGGCCTCGGTGGCGAAGGGCGACGTGGTGGCGGCCGGCGACCCGGTCGGCACGGTGGAGGCACCGGGCGCCCACTGTCCGGCCGGCTGCCTGCACTGGGGCCTGCGGGCCGGTGACACCTACCTGGATCCGCTGTCCCTGCTGCCGCCGTGGCTGCTCGACGGCGGCCCGTCCCGGCTGCTGCCGGTCCTGGGCGTACCACCACCCTGACCGGCACCGGCCCGGGAGCCGCGGGGCCGTGGAACCGCGGGGCCGTGGAACCGCAGAGCCGTGGAACCGCGGGGCCGTGGAACCGCAGAGCCGTGGAACCGCAGAGCCGTGTCAGGGGCCCGTGCGACGGGCCCCGCGTCCGGCGGCGGCGTGCCACCGGCCGGGCGGGGACGGCCCCGCGGCTCCGGAAGAGGGCCGGCCGGGACTGAGCCCGAGGCGCCGTGGGGTGCCGGCGCGCACCTGTACGCCGAACCAGCCGCGCCAGGCGCCGTCCGGGCCGGGCCCGCACTCCAGGTCCCAGCGGAGCTCGTCGTGACCGAAAGACATCCAGCCGACCCCGCACTCACGCGGTCAGGCGCGCGCGGCCGCCCTCGGCGAGAGGCGGCCCGGCACGTTCTCGCAGGCCGCCACGGTGATCCGCTCGCTGCTCGGAACGGCGGGCCGGCCCGGTGGTCAGCCCCGCACGCCCTTCAGCACCATCGACACCGTCGCGTCCGTGATCACCGTCGGGTCCTCCGCCGCGCCCAGCTCGATCCGGCGCACCGCCGCGTCGACCACGCCCTGGAGCAGCATCGCCGCCAGCCGCGGCTGCGCGTGGCCCATGTCGCCGAGCGCCTCGACGATCATCGCGATCAGCCCACCGTGCGCCGCCCGGATCTTCTCCCGGGCCCCGGCGTCCAGCTCGCTGGCGGAGATGGCGACCACGGCCCGGTGCCGGCGGTCACCGACCAGTTCCAGTTGCTTGCGCACATACGCCTCGACCTTGGCCTCCGGCCGGTCGACGGCGGCCATCGCGGCCTCCACCTCGGCCGCCCAGACCGGGAAGTCGACCGCGCACAGCTCCTCCACGACCGCGGCCCGCGACCGGAAGTACTCGTACACGGACGACCGCGCGAGGCCCGTCCGCTCGGCGAGGGCGGGGAAGGTCAGCGCCTCCGTCCCGCCTTCGGACAGCAGGGAGCGTGCCGCGTCCAGCAGGGCGGCACGCTGCATCGACCGGTGCTCGGCCACGGAGGCCGCTCGAATCCTTGGCACGTCGACCACTTTACGGACGCACCGCCCCGGACGGGAGACACCGCCCCCGTCCGGCCGATCGGCGACCCGGCCCGCCTCGCCGCGTCCGGCCGGGTCAGCGTCCGAATCCGGCCAGCTTCGCACGCAGTTGCAGAACCGACTTGGTGTGGATCTGGCTGACCCGGCTCTCGGTGACCCCCAGCACATTGCCGATCTCGGCGAGCGTGAGCCCCTCGTAGTAGTAGAGCGTGACGACGGTCTTCTCCCGCTCCGGGAGCGTGTTGATCGCCCGCGCCAGGAACCGTCGCAGTTCCCGGTCCTCGGCCACCTCCACCGGGTTGTCGGCGGCGGTGTCCTCCAGCGTGTCCATGAGGCTGAGCCGGCCCCCGCCCTCGCCGCCGGCGTGCAGCAGCTCCTCCAGCGCCACCACGTTGGCCAGCGACAACTGGCTGAAGACCGAGTGCAGTTCCTCGACCGCGATGCCCATCTCGTCGGCCACCTCCGCTTCGGAGGGGGTCCGCCGCAGCCGCGCCTCCAGCGTGGCGTAGGCCCGCTCCACGCTGCGGGCCTTCTGCCGCACCGACCGCGGGATCCAGTCCAGCGCCCGCAGCTCGTCGATCATCGCGCCCCGGATCCGGGTGATCGCGTACGTCTCGAACTTGATCTCCCGGTCCAGGTCGAACTTCTCGATCGCGTCGATCAGCCCGAACACCCCGGACGACACGAAGTCCGCCTGCTCGACGTTGGGCGGCAGACCCACGCTGACCCGGCCCGCCACGTACTTCACGAGGGGCGAGTAGTGCAGGATCAGCTGTTCCCGCAGTCGTTCGTCCCCCGTCGTCTTGTACGACCGCCACAGCTCGTCGAGCGTCGAGGGGGCGGGCGGCCGCACGCTGCCACCGTCGCGGGCGGCTGGGGGGACCGCCGCCCGTCCGGGCCCGGAGGTGTGCTGGGGCATTCGTCGCCTTGTGCCGTTCTGCCGTGTTCTGGTGCCGTCTGTGGACTGTCGGTCCGCCGTCTGGATGGTGCCTGTCTGTGTGAGGGTCTGGGTGGGAGCCTTCGTGAGCGTAGCGTGACTGGAGTGTCGCGGTGAGCGAAGAGACGCCTCCGGAGGGTGCGCAGATACGTTCCGCTCGACACTCTTCCCCCACCCCGCCATCGCTCAGCGTGATCACTCGAATACCTCAACTGCGGGAATTCCCAAGGGCGTAGGGGTTCCCCCGGACGGCCGAACACGCTCGGTCAGCACGGGTCGCGAGCCACGCGGGCTGAGATCATCGCCTGGCGTGTCAACTTCCAGCCGTCGTCATGTCGTTCGACGTAACCCAGTGCTCGAAGCTCGTACAGCCTCGCGATCGCGTCGTCCTGCGAGGTCTGGGCACGGCGCGCGATCCCGGCGGGCGCCGCGGTCCCGCGCGCCGGAAGCGCCGCCAGGACCTGCCGGGCGCCCGGTTCGAGCAGGTCGGTGGGGAGCACCGGGCCGCGCCGGTCCGGGGCGAGTTCGCCCATGTCACCGACGAGCTCGACGATCTCGGCGGCGTCGGTGACGAGGACGGCGTCGTCGCGCAGCAGTTCGTGGACGCCGGCGGACAGGGCACTGGTGGCCGGTCCCGGTACCCCCATCGTGTGCCGGCCCAGGCGCCGGGCGGCCCGTGCCGTGACGAGGGAGCCGCTGCGGTGGGCGGCCTCGACGACGACCGTGCCCCGGGTCAGCGCGGCGATCACCCGGTTGCGCAGGACGAACCTGCTCGGCGTCGGGTGCTCTCCGGGCGGCAGCTCCCCGGCCACCAGCCCCTGTTCGGCGATCCTTCTGATCAGTTCGGCGTGGCCGCGCGGGTAGGGCCGGTCGACCCCGCAGGCGAGGACGGCGACGGTGGCGCCGCCGGCCCCGAGGGCGCCCCGGTGGGCGGCGCCGTCCACGCCGTAGGCCCCGCCGGACACCACCACCCAGCCGCGCTCGGCGAGGTCGGCGGCGAGAGTGGCCGCCATGTGCGCCCCGTACGCGGTGCAGGCGCGGGCGCCGACCAGGGCGACGGACTTCAGCGCCCACATCCGCAGGCTGGGCCGGCCGCGGACCCACAGGCCCAGGGGCCGGGCGTCCCCCAGGTCGTCGAGCTGCCCGGGCCACTCGGGCCGCCCCGGTGCGACGAACCGCACGCCCGCCGCCGCGGCGGTGGTCAGGTCCCGGCGCGGGTCCGCCTGTTCGGCACGGGCCCGCAGCCCCTCCCAGCGCCGGTCGCTGACGCCCGGCGGCACGGGTCCGCCCCGCCGCAGTCGCCGGACCACCTCCCGTACCCCGCGCTCCCGCACCCACCGCCCGCCGGTCTCGTCCCCGGGCTCGATGACCCGGGTGAGGAAAACCCGGTCCAGCAGCGCCTCGTCCCACTCCTCACCCGCGCCCGCGCCCTCACCCGCGCCCATGGCCCCCTTCGCACTCATGCCGCTCACGCCGTCGCCCCGATCCTCATGGGCGTGCCACGCGGCACGCCGGTGCGCAGGTGCAGGGCCAGGGCCACGTCCGAGGCGTCCGGCCGGGCGTGACCGACGAGGTCGGCGACGGTCCAGGCGACGCGCAGCACCCGGTCGAGGCCGCGGGCCGTGAGGGTGCCCCGCTCCAGGCCGCGCTCCGCCTCGTCCAGCGCGCCCGGCAGGGCGTACCAGCGGCGGCGCAGCTCGTGCCCGGGGACCTCGCCGTTGGTCCGCCACGGGGTGCCGTCGAGGCGGGCCGCGGCCCGCTCCCGGGCCGACCGCACCCGGTCGGCGACCGTGGCGGTGGACTCACCGGGTGTGCCGCACGCGGCCAGCCCGGCGCGGGTGACGCGGTCCACCTCGACCCGCAGGTCGACCCGGTCCAGCAGCGGTCCGGACAGCCGGGCCTGGTAGCGGCGGATCGCGCCGGACGAGCACTCGCAGAGCTGGTCCTTCGGTGAGAAGCGCCCGCACGGACAGGGGTTGGCGGCGAGCACCATCAGGAACTTGGCGGGGAAGCGCACGACGCCGGCGCTGCGCGCGATGACGACGTGGCCGCTCTCCAGCGGCTGGCGCAGGGCGTCGAGCGCCTGGCCGCCGAATTCGGGCGTTTCATCCAGAAAGAGCACGCCTCTGTGCGACAGCGACACCGCTCCGGGCCGGGCGAAGCCGGGACCGCCGCCGACCAGCGCCTGCATGGTCGCGGAATGGTGCGGTGCGCAGTAGGGCGCGGTGTCAATCAGCGGCCTGCCCGTGGGCAGCAGACCGGCCACCGAGTGCACCGCCGTCACTTCCAGCGACTCCTGGCGGCCGAGCCGGGGCAGGATCGCGGGCAGCCGCTCGGCGAGCATGGTCTTGCCGGCACCGGGCGGCCCCTGGAGGAGCAGGTGGTGGCCGCCGGCCGCGGCGATCTCCACGGCCGTGCGCGCCGCCTGCTGGCCCACGACGTCGGCGAGGTCGTGCCCGTGGTCGCCCGGCACGGCCCCGTGCGTCCCGACGCCCGCGCCCGGCGCCCGCAGCCCGGACAGCAGCGGGTCGGGGCGGCCCTGCTGGTCGGGTTCCTCGTCCGGCACCGGTTCGTCGGCGAGTACGGCGATCAGCTGCCGCAGGCTGCGCACACCGAGCACGGAGACGCCGGGCACCAGGGACGCCTCGGCGGCGGCGCTCTCGGGCACCACCACCTGTTCGTACCCGGCGTCCGCGGCGGCCAGGACCGCCGGGAGGATGCCCCGTACCGGCCGCACCCGGCCGTCCAGCCCCAGCTCCCCGATCATGACGATGTCGGCGAGCTCCCGGGGGTCGATCCGTTCGGCGGCGCCGAGGACGGCCGCCGCCACCGCGATGTCGAATCCGCTGCCGCTCTTGGGCACCGACGCCGGGCTCAGCCCCACCGTGAGCTTCTTCTGCGGCCACGGGACGCCGGAGTTGACCATCGCCGCCCTGACCCGGTCCCGGCTCTCCGTCAGGCTCTTGTCGGGCAGCCCCACCAGCGTGAACGCCGCGACGCCGGGTTCCAGGTCGGCCTGGACCTCGACGACCACGCCCTCGACTCCGACCAGGGCCACCGAGCACGTACGGGCGAAGGCCATCACGCCACCCCCCGCGCGTGCTCGACGACCGGCGCGCCGCGCCGCGGCAGGAGCACGCCCACCAGGTCGATGCGGACACCGCCCGGCGGTACCCCGCCGTGGGTCTGGATCCAGCGCTGGGCGAGCTCGCGCAGCCGTCGCGACTTCTCCGGGGTCACCGCGGCCATCGGGTGCTCGAACGAGCCCGCCCTGCGGGTCTTCACCTCGCAGACGACCAGGACGTCCCCGTCCCGGGCCACGATGTCGATCTCACCGGTCCTGCCACAGCGCCAGTTGCGCTCCAGGACCTTCAGTCCTGCCTCGGCCAGCCTGCGGGCGGCGAGCGTCTCGCCGTACCTGCCGATCGCACTGCGTGCGTTCATGTCGGCACCACCTCCGGTGCCAACGGTCACGCGGACCGGCCGATCGTGTTGATCACGGTGGGTTACTCACCGGTTGTGGACAACTCCGTCACCGGTCCGGGTGAATCACGGGTGCGTCATCCGCCCGGCAGCTCCAGGTCGCTCTTGTTCAGCTCCTCGATGTTCACGTCCTTGAACGTGAGGACCCGCACCTGCTTGACGAAACGAGCCGGCCGATACATGTCCCACACCCAGGCGTCCGCCATGGACACCTCGAAGAACACCTCTCCCTGAACGGAGTGCACCTGCATCTCGTAGTCATTGGTCAGGTAGAAGCGCCGCTCGGTCTCGATCACGTATTTGAACAGACCGACGACGTCTCGATACTCCCGATAGAGCTTCAGCTCCATCTCGGTCTCGTATTTCTCGAGGTCCTCGGCGCTCATGGCATGTTCCCCTTCAGCCGTGCGATCCCACCATTGTGCGCCAGGTCCGTGAACCACTAGACGATTTCGGTGTCAAGGGTCACCGGCCCGGCCGGCGGACCCTCGTCGAGCAGCGTGCGCAGCAGCTCGGCGAGTCTGGTCGGGTACACCGTCTCACGGGCCCGGGCCAGTTCCCGGCACGTCCACCAGCGCGCTCCCGCCACGCTGCGCCGTTCCAGCTCGGTCAGGGCGGTGGCCGCGGTCGCGGTCTGGGTGGTGCGGGCCAGGTAGTACCACTCGTCCTGGTCCCAGCGGCGGCCGGCGAACGGGAAGGAGCAGCGGCGCCGCCACAGCACCGGCCCGAGCTCGATCTCGGTGATGCCGGTCTCCTCGGCGAGTTCCCTGCGGGCGGCCTCCTCGCGGGTCTCGTCGCCTTCGACACCGCCGCCCGGGGTGAACCACCAGTCGTCGGCGGGATCGTCCGGCTCGTGGCCGTGGAGCAGCAGGATGCGGTCCTCGGGGTCGAGGAGCACGACCCGGGCGACTTTGCGCAGGCCGCCGGTGTACGTGTCCGCAGCAAACGCCCGCGGCCCCTGTTCCGCCGGGCCGGCGCGCTCCGTCTCAGCGGACACGGGCGGGTCCCGTCCGGGCGCGGGAGCGGGCCGCCCGCGCGGCCAGGGGCCCGTAGGCGGCTCCGGCGAGGATCAGTACGGCTCCGCCGGTCACGGTCCAGGTGATCGGGCGCAGCGGCCCGGGTGAGGACAGGGCGCCGAGTTCCGCGAAGCCGGACGGGCGGGGCAGCATGCCCTCCAGCGGCCAGACGACGGCGTCGACCCGGGCGTCCACGGCGGAGCGCGCCACGGTGCCGCCGGCCGCGTCGGTCAGGTGGGCGGTGGAGTCCAGCGAGGTACGGCGCTCGTCGCCGAGCAGGAACAGGCGTCCCTCGGGGACGGTGACACCGGAGAAGCGGCTGCTCCCGGCCGCGGTCCCAAAGGGCAGGTAGGGCTCGTCCACTTCCTCGCCGTTGACCTTGAGCCTGCCGTCCTGGCAGCAGGAGACGGTGTCGCCGCCGACCGCGACCACGCGCTTGACCATGGGGGCGTCGGCCCAGGTCGCGTCCTTGAAGACGACCACGTCACCACGGCGTACGTCGGTGCCGTCGACACGCTGGGCCAGTATCCGGTCACCGGCGCCGATGGTCGGCGTCATCGAGTCGGTGGGCACGGTGTACGGCCGGTAGACCACCGCTCCCCAGACGAAACCGCCGAGGAACAGCACCAGGCCCAGCGCGACGGCCAGCCCGGACAGCCGCCGCCCGGTCCGGCCGCCCGCCGGACTCGTGGCCGCGCCGCTCCCGTGCGGGGCCGTGCCTGTCGTGCTCTCGCCACCCATGGATCGGCACCCTACCCGGCGGACCCGGGACGGTCAGCCCCGCGGACCCCCGCCACCGGGGCGCTTCAGCGCGTCCCGCCGGCGCCGGACCGCCGGCGCCGCCACAGGACGAACGGCACGGCTCCGGCCAGGGCCAGGCCCTGGGGCGCCACCGTCAGGGCTCCGGCGGCCGACGACGTGTCGTTCAGCGCGCTCTGGTCGAAGGTCTCCGGCACCGGGAGGGTGCTCCAGTGGTTGACCGGCCAGGCCACGACGACGGCACGGCCGATGACCTCGTCCACCGGGACCATGCCGTTGTTCTTGTCGGACCGGTTGTACCGGGAGTCCCGCGAGTTCTGCCGGTGGTCGCCCATGACCCAGAGGTAGCCCTCGGGCACCTTGACCTTGAACTGGCCGCCCTGGTCGTCGACGCTGCACGGCGTGTTGCCCGCGTAGACGTACGACGTCTCGTCCAGGGCCGTGCCGTTGACCTTGAGCGGGCCGGTGCCCTTGCACTCGACGGTGTCGCCGCCGACCCCGACGACGCGCTTGATGAGGTCCTTCTCCTCCGCGGACGGCATCAGGCCGATCCAGCTGAGGAACGCCTGCAGGGCGTTGGGCTCGGCCGTCGGCTCGCCCGCCAGCCAGTCGGCCGGGTCGTGGAAGACGACGACCTCGCCGCGCTCGGGCTCGGAGCCGAACCAGGGCGTGAGCTTGTCGACCAGGACGCGGTCGCCCATGGTGAGGGTGTTCTGCATCGACGCGGAGGGGATCGAGAAGGCCTGCACCAGGAAGGTCTTGATCAACAGCGCCAGCACCAGCGCGATGCCGACCAGGATGGGCAGCTCCTTCCAGAAGGAGCGCTGCTTCTTGGCCGGTTTGGCGGACGGGGGCGGCGTGCCGCCCGGACGCCGGCCGCCGACCCCGTTCGCACCGCCGGGACCGTCCGCACCGCCGCCGGGACCGCTCGGACCGCCGTCGGGGCCGTCCGCGCCGCCAGGACCGTTCAGGCCTTTGCCGGAACCGTCCGCGCCGCCGAGACCGTTCGGACCAGCGAGACCGTCCTGGCCGTTCGCACCAGCGTGGCCGTCCTGGCCGCCATGGCCGTCCGGACCGGCTTGGCCGTTCGCGCCACCCGGACCGTTCGCGCCACCGCCGGGACCGTCCAGACCGCTAGGGCCGCGCGCGCCCGTCCGGCCGTCCGTCACCGGGCCGCCGCCGTTCCCGCCCGTCCCGGCACCGCTCCCGGGGGCCGGGGCTCCGTCCGTCACCGGGGGGGCCGCATCCGCGGGGCGCCCGCGGTCCTCCTCTCCACCGTGTCCGGACCGTGCGCCCACCGCCACATCCCCCACGCCAACTCCTTACTCCGTGCCGCCGCCTGCCCCATGCGCGACGCAGGCCCACCACTCCCATAACGAGCGGGAGTTCCGCAGGGGTCGGGAGCTGGATCATCTCGTTCGAATCTTCGGGGGCCACACTATGCGACAGGGCGGGGGCGGCGGTCGTCGCGGAGGCCGCGTCGGCCACGGAAGCGAAGGTCTCCGGCTCCTCCAGGGTGCTCCAGCGTCCGAACGGCCAGGCGATCACCATGGCGCGTCCGACCACCTCGTCCACGGAGACCGTCCCGAAGTCGGTGTCCTGGTGGTAGCGGGAGTCGGCGGAGTTGGCGCGGTGGTCGCCCATCACCCACAGCCGTCCCTGGGGGACGGTCACGTCGAACCGGGTGTCGGAGGGGGCGTTGCCGGGGTAGACGTAGTCGTCCTCTTCCAGGGGGACGCCGTTGACGGTGATCCGGCCCTGGGTGTCACAGCACTCGACCCGGTCACCGCCGACCCCGACGACCCGTTTGATCAGGTCCTTCTCGTCGTCGGACGGCAGCAGGCCGATGAAGACCAAGGCTTCCTTGACCTGCTTGACGACAACGGGGTCGTCCTTCGTGGTGGTCTGCTCGTCCTGGAGCCAGCCGCCGGGGTCGCGGAAGACGACGACGTCCCCGCGCTGCGGCTCGGAGCCGAACCAGGGCGTGAGCTTGTCGACCAGCACCCGGTCACCGATCTGGATCGTCTGCTCCATCGAGCCCGACGGGATCACGAAGGCCTGCACCAGGAACGTCTTCAGGACCAGGGCTATCACGACGGCGACCCCGACGAGGAGCGGTATCTCCCTGACGGCGCTGCGCCGGCGGCGCCGCTTCACCTTGCGCTGGAGCTTGCGCCGCTCGGCGCGGCCGCGACCGCCGCCGGGGGGACCGGACGGGCCGGACGTACGCCGTGAGCCGGTCGGCAGCAGGTTCTCCGCGGGGCTGCTGGGCGTCCCCCGGGGCTTGCCGCGGCTACCCATCCGAGTTCCCGGCGGCGGGCACGCGCGCGTAGGCGCCGGGACGGTCCAGGCCGGTGGTGTGCCCGAAGGGCCAGACGATCCAGTCGGCGCGGCCGATCACGTCGTCCACCGGGACCATGCCGCCGCCGGGCGAGCCGAGGTGGTCGCGGGAATCGCTGGAGTCGGCGCGGTGGTCGCCGAGGACGAAGAGGGTGCCGTCGGGCACCACGACGTCGAAGCGGACCGTGGAGGGGCTGTCCCCGGGGTACAGGAAGGCGGACTCGTCGACCGGCCGGCCGTTCACCTGGATCCTCCCCTCCTCGTCGCAGCAGACCACGTGGTCCCCTCCCACGCCGACGACCCGTTTGATGTAGTCACCGGCGCCGAAGGTCCCGGTGCCGTCGAACACCACGATGTCGCCCCGCTGCGGTCCGGCACCGAAACGGTACGCCAACTTGTTTACGAGAACGCGGTCGCCGATCCTCAATGCGCGCTCCATGGAACCGCTGGGAATCCGGAACGGCTGGAGCACGAAGGCGGAGAGCAGCAGCAGGAACACCAGGCAGACCAGCGGGGTCAGGGTGAGCCACCCGCCGGGCACCCACGCGGCGACCCCGCCCGGATGCGCGGAACGCGGCCGTCCGCCCGGATGCGCGAAACGCGACCGTCCCTCCCGGGCCTCCGGATCCGGGGGTGTCCCGGAGTCGGAGGGGTGGGAGGAGCGGTCGCGCTCCGTCGGCTGTGTTTCGCTGTCCATCGGAGCCAGATGCTATCCGGCTCCGACGCGGACCTCGAAGTGCGCTCAGCTCTCGCGCTTCTCCTTGATCTTCGCGGCCTTGCCGCGCAGCTCACGGAGGTAGTACAGCTTGGCGCGACGGACGTCACCGCGGGTCACGAGCTCGATCTTCTCGACGATCGGGGTGTGCACCGGGAAGGTGCGCTCGACGCCGACGGAGAAGGAGACCTTGCGGACCGTGAAGGTCTCGCGCACGCCGGAGCCCTGGCGGCGGATCACGACGCCCTTGAACTGCTGCACACGGGAGCGGTTGCCCTCGATGACGCGGACGTGCACGTTGACCGTGTCGCCCGGGCGGAAGGCGGGGATGTCGCTGCGCAGCGACGCGGCGTCGACGGTGTCGAGCAGGTGAGACATTTCGTCTGCTTTCCTCGCTGATGCCACAGGTCATCAACGGAAACTAGGTGTTTCGATGAGTGAGTGCCGTGCGAGCCGGGCGGGCGTCGTCTCCCCCTGTGGCAGGGGCGCACGCCGGACGGGCGCACAACAGCGACCTATTCTTCCACGCCGGGCGTCCTGCGCCAAAATCGGCCGTACGGCTCCCCCGCCGGGTCCGGTTCCCAGCCCAGGATGGAGAGCATCTCCCGGTCCTTCTTGTCGAACGCCGCGGGGGCGCAGCGCTCGATCAGGTCGGGCCGGTGGGTGGTCGTGCGCCTGAGGGCCTCGTCGCGGCGCCAGCGGGCGATCTTCCCGTGGTGGCCGCTGAGCAGCACGTCCGGGATCCCGCGCCCGCGCCAGTGCGGGGGCTTGGTGTAGACGGGGCCTTCCAGGAGGCTGGCCATGGCGCCGGGCGCGAAGGAGTCGTCGCGGTGGGACTCCGCGTTGCCGAGGACACCGGGCAGCAGCCGGGCCACGGCCTCGGTGACGACCAGGACGGCCGCCTCGCCGCCGGCCAGCACGTAGTCGCCGATGGAGACCTCGTAGACGTCCATCCGGGTCGCGTACTCGTCGATGACGCGGCGGTCGATGCCCTCGTAGCGGGCGGGGGTGAAGACCAGCCAGGGGCGCTCGGAGAGGTGGACGGCGAGTTCCTGGGTGAAGGGCCGGCCGCTGGGCGTGGGCACGATGAGGGCGGGCGCGCGGGAGCCCGTCTCGTAGCCGTCGGCGAGCACGGTGTCCAGCGCGTCGCCCCAGGGCTCGGTCTTCATCACCATGCCGGGGCCGCCGCCGTAGGGGGTGTCGTCGACGGTGTTGTGCCGGTCGTACGTCCAGGAGCGCAGGTCGTGGACGTGGACGTCGAGCTGTCCGCGCGCGCGTGCCTTGCCGACCAGGGAGACGTTCAGCGGCTCCAGGTACTCGGGGAAGATCGTGACGACGTCCAGCCTCATGCGTCGGCGTCCCGGCCACGGGAGGAGGCGGCGTCCTCGTCACGGGAGGAGGCGATCTCGGCCCGGTCGTCGATCAGCCCCGGCGGCGGGTCGATGACGGCCCGCTGCTCCTCCAGGTCGATCTCGGTGACGATCTCGGAGACGAACGGCACGTACACCTCGCTGCCGTCGGGCCGCTCCACCACGAAGAGGTCCTGGGTGGGCAGGTGGGAGATCTCGGTGATCCGGCCGACCTCGGTGCCGTCGGCGAGGACCACGTCGAGGTCCATCAGCTGGTGGTCGTAGTACTCGTCCTCCTCCTCGGGCAGCTCGTCCGGGTCGACCTCGGCGATGAGGAGGGTGTTGCGCAGGGCCTCGGCGCCGGTGCGGTCGGTGACTCCCTCGAAGCGCAGCAGGAGCCGGCCGCTGTGGACCCGGCCGGCCGCGATGGTGAGCGGCCCGGTGGCGGCGGGGTCGGTGGCCAGGACGGCGCCGGGCGCGAGCCGCAGCTCCGGCTCGTCGGTGCGGACCTCCACGGTGACCTCGCCCTTGATGCCATGGGCGCGGCCGATGCGAGCTACTACCAGCTGCACGGTGCTTGATCTCCTGATGTCGGACACGACTACGGGCCGGGGACGGCCCTTGAACGGCCTTCCCCGGCCCGAGCCGGTGCTGCGTTGCGAAGCGTCAGCGGACGTGGTCCACGTCGACGAGGTCGACACGGACACCGCGGCCGCCGATGGCGCCCACGACGGTGCGCAGGGCGCGCGCGGTGCGGCCGTTGCGGCCGATCACCTTGCCGAGGTCGTCCGGGTGGACCCGGACCTCGAGCACTCGCCCGCGGCGCAGGGTGCGCGAGGCGACCTGCACATCGTCAGGGTTGTCGACGATGCCCTTCACGAGGTGCTCGAGAGCCTCCTCGAGCATGCTCAGGCCTCGGACGACGCGGACTCGGCGGCGGCCTCGTCCTTCTTGTCGGCCTTCTTCTTCTGGGTGATGGCCTCACCCTTGCCCTCGTCGTCGCCACCGAGCGCCTCGAAGGACGGACGGGACGGCTTCTCGGCGGCCACGAGCAGCGGAGCCGGGGCGGGCTCGCCCTTGAACTTCTGCCAGTCGCCGGTCTTCTTCAGGATGGCGAGCACGGGCTCGGTCGGCTGGGCGCCGACACCGAGCCAGTACGCCACGCGCTCGGCGTCGACCTCCATCACCGACGGGTTGTACGTCGGGTGGTACTTGCCGATCTCCTCGATCGCACGGCCGTCACGGCGGGTGCGGGAGTCGGCGACGACGATGCGGTAGTGAGGCGAACGGATCTTGCCCAGACGCTTCAGCTTGATCTTGACTGCCACGGGAGTGGGTTCTCCTGGAATTGACGTGGTTGGGCACGGCGGGGATGCCGCGTGGGGTTGCGGTACCCGAGTGCCCGACGGACGCGTCAGCCGGAGGAGAGAGGGATCCTGTGCGGCTGTCGAGTACAGCTAGCCATTGTGCCACACCCCGGGGTCCGCTTCCGGCCCCGGGGTGCGGCACCGCGGCGGCCGTCCTTCACCCGGCCGCCGCGCCCACCGCCTCCGGGATGCGGAACGGCTTGCCGCAGCCGCCGCAGACGATCGGGGCCTGGGCGAGGACGGACGGGACGACCCGTACGTTGCGCCCGCAGTCGCAGACCGCCTTCACCCGTACGCCGCCCCCGGAGGAGCCGTGCCGGGCGGCCGGGCCGCGGAAGGTGCGGGCGGAGTCGGTCGCGGTCGCCGCCGTGTGCGCCTTCAGGGCGCGCTGGAGGCGCTCGATGGTCGGACGGTAGCGGCGCTTGGCGTCGGGGGTGAGCGTGACCAGGGAGAAACCGCTGCTCGGGTGCGGCTCCTCGGGATGGTCCAGGCCCAGCTCCTCGGCGATCGCGAGGAATCTGCGGTTGTGGTAGCGGCCGGCGCGGGATGTGTCGCGGACGCCGCGCGCGGCGGCGATGCCGTGGACTGCCTCATGGAGCAGTCGTTCGAAGGAGAGTTCGTGCCCGCAGGCGGACGACGACTCTCCGATCAGGGACTCGGGCGCGGCAAGATCGGGCAGCTCGGGGTGGTGCCGCTGAATATCGGCCCACGCCTGCGCCAGCTCTGCGGCGAGAACAGGTGGTGTCGTGCTCACGTAATGACAACGACCCGGGGTGCCCCTGTGTTCCTATTCCGGGGCATCCCAAATATTTTGCTCGTACCCGTCAGTATCCGTTGATGCGTCACGACGACGACGGGTGCGCTGATCTGCGGAGAAGCCACACAGCTCATACCAAGGTGGTGCGTAGCCCACCGTACGCGTCGGCGTGTACGCCGTGTCCAGGCGCCGGTGCGCGTGTGGTGTGCGCGGGCGCAAGAGACCTTTCGGCCGCCCTCGCGCCGGAAGCGTGTCCCTCCGCGCGCCCGGACGATGACGGCCAAGTTACCTGGTGCGTCACGGGCGTTCGGCACCGCCCCCGTCCGGGCGGCCGGACGCCGCACGGGCGCGGTGCGCCGGTCGCCGCTCGTGGACCTTGACCGGAATCCTCCCGTCGGCGTGGAGCGGAGCCGGCGGTTACCGGAATGTGAAATCTCGCCACTTTCCCGGGATTCGGGCCGAAGCGGGCCCCTCCACCACTGGACGCCACGGCGAGCCCGGAGTTTCCTGGCATACGGGGGAAGTGCGAGCGCGACTCACGGGGGCCACGTATTCGAAGCGATCGGGCACAGCGGCGACACTCGGCGATTGGGGCGCTTACCTATGACACCTACGCTCGTGCGGCAGAACCTGCCTCACGCGGGTGCGAAACCCCGCGTGGACCTGCGTGCACGCGCGCGTGACTGGTCCGAGATCCAGGAGCGGATGCTCGTACCGCTCTACGAGGCCGTCTACGAACGGCTGGCCGTGGGACCCGGCACCCGGCTGCTCGGCCTGGGCTGCGGTTCCGGACTGGCCCTGCTGATGGCCGCCGCCCGGGGCGCCGCGGTCACCGGGGTGGACGCCGGCCGGGCCGAGCACCTGGCCCTGGCGCGCGACCGCCTGCTGCCGCGGGCGTGGGACGCGCCGGCCCCCGGCGGCGCGCGGGCACCCGGCGACGCCCGGATCGTCGAGGGCCCGCCCCAGGAGCTGCGGCACGCGCGCGTACCGGCGTTCGACCTGGTGACGGCGTTCGAACCCATCGGGTGCCTCGCGGGTGACGCGGAGGGCATGGCCGGGCTGCTCGCGGAGGCGACCCCGTTCGCCGAGCGCGGGGCGGCCGTGGTGCTGGCCGGCTGGGGGCCGCCGGAGCGGTGCGCCACCTCGTCGGTGCTGCGGGTGGCCACCAGGCTCGCGGACCCGCTGCGCAGTGCGGGCAGCTGGCGCCCCGCCCTCCGCGACGACCTGGAGGAGGTCGCCCAGCGGGCCGGTCTGGAGCCGGACGGCTCGGGCCGGGTGGCCTGTCCCTTCGGCTACGCCGACATGGACAGCGCGCTGCGCGGCCTGCTGTCCACCGGTCTGTTCGACGCGGCGATCGGCGCCACCGACCGGGCCCAGGTGGACAAGGAGGTGGAGGAGGCGCTTCATCCGCACCAGCGGCCGGACGGCACGGTGTGGATGCCGAACGTCTTCCGGTACCTGATCGCGCGCACGCCCTGAGGCACGCGAGCGCCGGACCACGCGGCCCCCGCGGCGCGGGAGCCCCGCGCGCTCGGCCCTCCGGGGCCTCCTCGGCGCGGTGGGTGTTCCCGGCGACGTGGTGAGGCGGCGAGGCGTCCGGCTCGTCCGGCGTCTCGCCGGCCAGCGGTGACCTGGTCCAGGCCGTTCCCGGAGCCGGTGGTGACGACGCCGCAGGCGGCGTGCCCGGCCGCCGGACCACCGGGCACGCCGGCGGTCCGGCCGAGCGGGCGGGTGCTCCTCGGCGTACGCGTACTTGTCCGAGTCCGGCGCCGAGAGCCTCACCCCCGGGGCGGCCGGCCGCGCGGCACGCGGTCCGGCGGTCACCGTGACGTCGTCCTCGGTCAGGCGTCGGTCACGGTGACGTCGTCGCCCGGCCGGCCCGCGCGCTGAACTCCGGGTACGGGACGGCCGGCTCGCCGCCGCCGTCGGGGAAGGACAGCACCAGGCCGGCGACGAGACGGCCGGCCGGCGCGGCGAGGACCGGGTTCCACCGGCCGCCGCGCATCCGCCGCCCGCCGCCGGGGGCCTCGGTGGCGCACCGGGCGTGCCCGTGTGCGCCGGAGCGGCTCGGGGCCCCGCGCGGCGGGGAGAAACGGGCGGGCCGTACCGGGACGTCACGGCAGGAAGGGCGCGTACGCCGGCGCGGGTACGTCACCGGGGGCGCCCCCAGCGACGTACCGCCGGACGGGCCGTCAGCCCATGAACTTCTTGAACTCGTCCGGCAGCTCGAAGTCCTGGCCGCCCTGCTGCGGCAGGCCGAGGGCGCCGCCGTTCTGCGCGGCGGCGGCGCGGCGGGCGGCCTCCTCCTGCTCCTGCTGCTTGCGCTTCATCGGGTTGCCGGAGCGCTGCTTGCCCTTGGCCTTCTTCTGCTGCTTCTTCTGCCGGCCCGGGCCGCCGCCCATGCCCGGCATCCCCGGCATCCCCGGCATGCCGCCGCCCTGGGCCATGCGGGACATCATCTTGCGGGCCTCGAAGAACCGCTCGACCAGGTTCTTCACCGCGCTGACGTCGACACCGGAGCCCTTGGCGATACGGGCCCGGCGCGAGCCGTTGATGATCGTCGGGTCCTGGCGCTCGGCCGGGGTCATCGACTTGATGATGGCGGCCGTGCGGTCGACGTCCCGCTCGTCCAGGTTGTTGATCTGGTCCTTGATCTGTCCCATGCCGGGCAGCATGCCGAGCAGCTTGCTGATGCTGCCCATCTTCCTGACCTGCTCCATCTGGGCCAAGAAATCGTCCAGGGTGAAGTCCTGGCCCTTCTTGGACGCCAGCTTGGAGGCCATCTTCTCGGCCTCTTCCTGGCTGAACGTCTTCTCCGCCTGCTCGATCAGGGTGAGCAGGTCACCCATGTCGAGGATGCGGGAGGCCATCCGGTCCGGGTGGAAGGCGTCGAAGTCGTCCAGCTTCTCGCCGTTGGAGGCGAACATGATCGGCTTGCCGGTCACCGAGGCGATCGACAGGGCGGCGCCACCGCGCGCGTCACCGTCGAGCTTGGAGAGGACGACACCGTCGAAGCCGACGCCGTCGCGGAACGCCTCGGCGGTGTTGACGGCGTCCTGGCCGATCATCGCGTCGACGACGAAGAGGATCTCGTCGGGCGAGACCGCGTCGCGGATGTCCGCGGCCTGCCGCATCAGCTCGGCGTCGATGCCGAGGCGGCCGGCGGTGTCGACGATGACCAGGTCGTGGACCTTGGACTTGGCGTACTCGACGGAGTCCTTGGCGACCTTGACCGGGTCACCGACGCCGTTGCCCGGCTCGGGGGCGTAGACGGCGACGCCGGCCCGCTCGGCGACGACGCTGAGCTGGTTGACGGCGTTGGGGCGCTGGAGGTCGCAGGCGACCAGCAGCGGGGAGTGGCCCTGCTCCTTGAGCCAGCGGCCGAGCTTGCCCGCGAGGGTGGTCTTGCCGGCACCCTGGAGACCGGCCAGCATGATCACGGTGGGCGGCTGCTTGGCGAACCGCAGCCGGCGGGTCTCGCCGCCGAGGATCTGGACCAGTTCCTCGTTGACGATCTTGATGATCTGCTGGGCGGGATTGAGGGCCTTGGAGACCTCGGCACCGAGGGCGCGTTCCTTGACGTTCTTGATGAACGCGCGGACGACGGGGAGCGCGACGTCGGCTTCGAGGAGCGCGATGCGGATCTCGCGTGCCGTGGCGTCGATGTCCGCTTCGGACAGCCGCCCCTTGCCACGCAGGTTCTTGAAAGTCGCTGAGAGGCGATCGGAGAGGGTATCGAACACGGCGGCGTAGGTCCTCGGAGTCGGGGGCGTTTCGGGCTGCCCTCCAGGGTATCCGGCCCCGCAAGCAAATCGTCCCCGCCCACTGTGCTCGAGTGCGGGCGGGGACCCGAACCCCGCAGCCGCGGGGAGCATCCGTTGGCGATCTTGAGCACCTGCTGTGCCGGCGGACCATCCCCGCGTCGGCGGGGACCACGCCATGGGAACGCGTCCGGCGCCCGGAGGTCACCCCCGCAGCAGTTCCTCCAGCCTGCGCGCGACCGCCACCGCCTCCTCCCCCGGCAGCGGTCCGCCTTCGGCGCCGGTCACGTAGAAGGCGTCGACGGCGTTGGACCCCAGCGTGCCGGCGTGCGCGCTGCGCACCCGCACGCCGGCCCCCTCCAGCGCCCGCCCGATGCGGAACAGCAGTCCCGGCGCGTCCTGCGCGCGGACCTCGATCACCGTCGCGGAGCGGGAGGCCGCCGGGGCGACCGTCACCCGCGGCGGTGGCGCGACCACGCCCCGGCGGCGCGGATAGGCCGCGTCCCGTTCGGCGAGGCGGGCGGCGATGTCCAGGGAGCCGTCCAGCGCGCGCACCAGGTCGGCGCGGAGCCGGGCGGCCTGCGGCAGCGAGCCGTACTCGGCGGCGACCCGCCAGTCGAGGAGCAGGACGGAGCCGTCGACACCGTCCGGCAACGGCAGGGAGCGCAGCTCGGCGGTGCGCACGGTCAGCCGGTGCACGGCCAGGACGCCGGCGACGGCGGGCAGCACGCCCGCCTGGTCGGGGACGGCGATCAGCAGTTCCACGCCGAGCGGCTCCTGCTCGCCCGCCGCCGAGCCCGACGCCGCGTCCGGCACCTCGGCCGGCGTCTCGGCCTGCGCTCGCAGCGCCAGCACCGGGCCGCCCGTGCGGAACGCCTCCAGGGCGAGCCGCTCCTGCTCGGCGGTGGGCGCGGCGGCCTCCGGGTCCTGCGGCAGGTCCCCCGACAGCACCGCCGAGACCCGTTTGACCAGGTCGCTGACGAGGGAGCCGCGCCAGGCGGACCAGGCGGCGGGCCCGGTGGCGAGGGCGTCCGCCTCGGTGAGGGCGTGCAGCAGCTCCAGCGTGCTCTGGGTGCCGACCGCCTCGGCGACCGCCCGTACGGTGGCGGGGTCGTCCAGGTCGCGCCGGGTGGCGGTCTCGATGAGCAGCAGGTGGTGGCGTACGAGGGTGGCCAGGACGGCGGCGTCGGCGTGGTCGAAGCCGATGCGGACGGCCACGTCCTTGGCGATGATCTCGCCGGCCACCGAGTGGTCGCCGGGCCAGCCCTTGCCGATGTCGTGCAGCAGGGCGGCGACCAGCAGCAGGTCGGGGCGGTGGACGCGGCGGGTGAACGAGGAGGCGCGCACCGCCGTCTCGATGAGGTGCCGGTCGACGGTCCACACGTGCACGGCGTTGCGCTGGGGGCGGCAGCGCACCCGCTCCCAGTCGGGCAGCAGCCGGGTGATCAGGCCCTCGGCCTCCAGGGCCTCCCAGACCTCGACGGTGGGGCGGCCGGAGCCGAGCAGGGTGACGAGCTGCTCGCGGGCCTCGGCGGGCCAGGGCGTGGGCAGGGGGCGCACGGTGGCGGCGAGGCGGCGTACGGCGTGCAGGGAGAGCGGGAGACCGGACTGCGCGGCGGCGGCCGCGGCGCGCAACGGGAGCACCGGGTCGCGTTCGGGGCGTGCGGCGCGGGCGAGCACCACCTCGCCGTCCTGTTCCACGACGCCCTCGGCGAGCGGGGAGCGCTCGGGCGCGGGTTTGCCGCCCCCCAGCACGGCGCGCAGCCGGGGCCTCACCGACCGCGCCCGCAGCACCCGCCCCACCTCGCGCCAGGTGACGTCACTGGCGTACGAGACGAGGCGCGCGGCCTCGTAGACCTGGCGGAGCAGGGCGTCGGCGTCGAGGAGGCCCAGCTCGGCGGCGACCTGGTCCTGTTCCTGGAGCGCCAGCCGGTCGGTGGCCCGGCCGGTCACCAGGTGCAGGGCGTCGCGGACGTCGAGGAGCCGGCGCCGGGCGTCGGCGAGGCCCTCGCGCGGGGCGTCGGCGAGCCAGGAGGCGGCGACGGCGCGCAGGGCGGTGGCGTCGCGCAGGCCGCCGCGCGCCTCCTTCAGGTCCGGTTCCAGCAGGTACTGCAGCTCGCCCTGGCGTTCGGCGCGCTCGGCGCAGAGTTCCTGGAGTTCGGGCAGGCGCTTGGGTGCCTGGTTGCGCCAGTCCGCGAGGACCGTCGTACGCAGCGCGGCGGTCAGGCCGAGGTCACCGGCGAGGTGGCGGGCGTCGAGGAGACCGAGGTGGACCTTGAGGTCGTCCCCGGCCGTCCTGCGCGCCTCGGCCGGCGTGCGGACCGAGTGGTCGAGGGCGAGACCGAGGTCCCAGACCGGGTACCAGAGGCGGTCGGCGAGGACGGCGACCGCCTTGTCGTCGTGGCCGTCGTGCAGCAGGAGCAGGTCGAGGTCGCTGCGCGGGGACAGTTCGCCGCGCCCGTACCCGCCGACCGCGACCAGCGACACGCCCCGCAGCCCCTCGGCCGCCGTGTCGAAGAGGCCGGTGAGCCAGTCGTCGGTCAGCCCGGAGAGGGCACGACGGCGCGGCGGCCCGGACCGTGCCCCCTCGGTGAGGAGGCGCAGCCGGGCCGCCGCGTAGCCGCTGGGTCCCGAGTCCTCTGTTCCGTTCGCCACGTCCGTGCTCGTCACCCAGCGACTCCTGTTCGTCCGTCGTGTCAGAGCGCGTCCGGGCCGCGCTCGCCGGTGCGGACCCGGACGGCCGTCTCGACGGGGACCGCCCAGACCTTGCCGTCACCGATCTTGCCGGTGCGGGCCGCCTTGACGACGACCTCGATGAGCTGTTCGGCGTCGTCGTCCTCGACCAGCACCTCGATGCGGATCTTGGGGACCAGGTCGACGGTGTACTCGGCGCCCCGGTAGACCTCGGTGTGGCCGCGCTGGCGGCCGTAGCCGCTGGCCTCGGTGACGGTCAGGCCCTGCACCCCGAAGGCCTGGAGGGCTTCCTTGATCTCGTCGAGCCGGTGCGGCTTGACGACGGCGGTGATGAGCTTCATGCGTCCACCTTCTTGCTCTCGGTGCCGACGACGGGCGCGGGCGCGGCCGTCGTGCGGGCGGCACCGCCCCCGGCGCCGCTGAAGTCGTATGCGGTCTCGGCGTGCTCGGCCTGGTCGATGCCGGCCACCTCGACGTCCTCCGGTACCCGCATGCCGATCGTCTTGTCCAGCAGGAAGGCGAGGACCGCGGAGACGACCAGGGAGTAGGCGAGGACGCCGAAGACACCGGCGCACTGCTTCCAGAACTGGTCGAGGCCGCCGCCGTAGAAGAGGCCCGCGACGTCGGACTGGCCCTTGCCGGTGGCGAAGAAGCCGATGAGCAGGGAGCCGAGGATGCCGCCGACCATGTGGACGCCGACGACGTCGAGGGAGTCGTCGTAGCCGAACTTGTACTTGAGGCCGACGGCCATGGCGCACAGGACGCCGGCGATGACGCCGACGGCGATCGCGCCGAGCGGGGAGACGGCGCCGCCCGCCGGGGTGATGGCGACCAGGCCGGAGACCGCGCCGGAGGCGGCGCCGAGGGTGGTGAAGGCGCCGTGGCGGATCTTCTCGTAGGCGAGCCAGCCGAGGACGGCGGCGCCGGTGGCGACCTGGGTGTTGACGAACATCAGCGCGCCGACGCCGTCGTCGTTGCCGAGCCAGGAGCCGGCGTTGAAACCGAACCAGCCGAACCACAGCAGGCCGGCGCCGAGCATGACCAGCGGCAGGCTGTGCGGGCGCATCGGGTCCTTCTTGAAGCCGACCCGCTTGCCGATGACGAGGATGACGCCGAGCGCCGCGGCACCGGCGTTGATGTGCACGGCCGTACCGCCGGCGAAGTCGATCACGCCCAGCTCGAAGGCCCAGCCGCCCGCGCCCCAGACCCAGTGGGCGACCGGGAAGTACACGACCGTGGCCCACAGGGCGACGAACAGCGCCCACGCCGTGAACTTCACGCGGTCCGCGAGGGCGCCGCTGATCAGGGCGGGGGTGAGGACGGCGAACATCAGCTGGAAGACCAGGAAGACGAAGACCGGGATGGTGTAGCCGTCCCACAGTTCCGTCAGGCCGATGTCGCTCAGGCCCACCCAGTGGGAGTTCCAGCCGATGACCGAGCCGGAGTCCGTGCCGAACGCCATGGAGAAGCCGTACAGCACCCACAGGACGGTGACGATGCCGAGGCTGATGAAGCTCATCATCAGCATGTTCAGCGTGCTCTTGACCCGGACCATGCCCCCGTAGAAGAAGGCCAGGCCGGGGGTCATGAGCATCACGAGGGCGGAACAGATGAGCATGAACCCCGTGTTGGCGGCAGAGAGCGTGGGCGTCTCTGCGGCAAGGGTGATGGCTGGTGCCATCGGCGTCTCCTCGTCGTTGGTACGGCCCCGTGCGGGCGGAAGCCTGAGCGGAATGAGGGGTGGGCCGGTTATGCGCCACGAGACTGGCGCAGCGCGGTTTCGTTGGGCGCCCCTGGCTGTTTCACCGCCGTGACGAAGGCACCGTGCGTGTTACGCGTCGGTGAACTGCCTGATCCGGTACGGGTGATCGTTATCGTGGTGCGACCTGCGCAGGCCGGCCGCGGCCGGCCCTCCGGTGACCTGGCGGGGGGGAGCCGAGTCGGGCAGTTCGGGAGGGCCGGCCGCGGCCGGGGTCCGGTGGGGTCAGACCGCCTCGGCGGTCTCCGGGAGTTCGGCGGCGAGCAGGTCGGTGAGGTCGACGACCTCGGCCAGCTCGCCGAAGTCGCGTACGGCCGCGTCGACCGTCTTGCGGATACGGGTGTTGACCCGCTCGGAGCGGATCTTCTTGGCCGTCCGGATGGCGTCGGTGGCCAGGGCGGTGCTCCGCTCGGGCTCGCGCCGCAGCAGGTGCACGGTGGCCAGGCCGATCAGGTTGAGCGCGTACGACCGCTGGTGCTCGCCGTCCTCGGCGAAGAGGTCGACGGCCCGGCGCATCAGGGGCTCGGCCAGGGAGGCGTAGGCGGGGCTGCGCCCGGCGACGTAGGCCAGGTCGCGGAAGGAGTGGCTGTTCTCGCCGTGCAGTTCGGCCTCGGAGAAGAAGCGGATCCAGTCGGGGTCCGGCTCGTCCCACTCGTCGGCCTCGGCGAAGATGTCCTCGGCCATCCGCACGGCCCGCTTGGTGCGGCCGGGCTGCCCCATGTTGGCGTAGGCGCGGGCCTCCATCGCATACAGCATGGACTGGGTGCGCGGGCTCGCGCAGTCCCGGCTGCCGTACTGAGCGAGGTGGATCAGCTCCAGGGCGTCGTCGGGCCGGCCGAGGTGGATCATCTGGCGGCTCATGCTGGACAGCACGTACGAGCCGAGCGGCCGGTCACCGGCCTCCTTGGCGGCGTGCAGGGCGAGCACGAAGTACTTCTGCGCGGTGGGCTGGAGCCCGACGTCGTACGACATCCAGCCGGCCAGCTCGGCCAGCTCGGCGGCGACCTTGAACAGCTTGACGCGGGTGGCCTCCGGCTGGGGTTCCTGGAGGAGGTCGGTCACCTCGTGCAGCTGGCCGACGACCGCCTTGCGGCGCAGGCCGCCGCCGCACTGGGCGTCCCACCGCCGGAACATCACGGTGGTGGTCTCCAGCAGGTCCAGCTCGGGCTTGGACAGCCGGCCCCGGGCACGCCCGGCGGGCAGCGGCTCGGGCTCCGGCGCGGTGGGCGCGGGCGTGGGCACGAGCCAGCGCTGCATGGGTTCGATGAGGGACGGGCCCGCGGAGAGGGCCAGCGAGGTCCCGAGGAAGCCGCGCCGCGCCAGCATCAGGTCGCTGCGCGAGAACTCGCTGAGCAGTGCCACGGTCTGCGGGCCCGTCCAGGGCAGGTCGACGCCGGTCGCGGAGGGCACCGGGCGGCTGGTGCGCAGGCCCAGGTCCTCGACGGACACGACGACGCCGAAGCGCTCGGAGAACAGCTCCGAGAGGATCTTCGGGATCGGCTCGCGGGGGTTCTCGCCGTCCAGCCAGCGGCGTACGCGGGAGGTGTCGGTGGAGACGTGGTTGGCACCGAGCCGGCGGGCCCGGCGGTTGACCTGACGGGCCAGCTCGCCCTTGGACCAGCCGCTGCGCACGAACCATGAGGTGAGCAACTCGTTGGGACGCTTGTCGGCGGGGCCGGTGGGGCCAGCAGGGCCGGTGGGTCCGGCGTGCCCGGCGTCCCCAGCGCTCGTTCCGCCGCCACCGTTGCCGCTCACTGGAACGCCCCCATCCCTCAAGACCACCTGTCGCCGAGTGCGCCAAGCCCTATCAGGATGCCGGTGTTCGGACCGTCCGTCCCAGGGTTGTCACTCTTCGAACGGAAAGCCGAGTTGCCTCCGGCATACCCACGTGCGCAAGTGCCCCCAGGCGCCATGAACACAAAGTAATTCCACGATCACACGTACAGCCATGGCGATTCCATAAACGCCACCATTCGCCACCCCTTCGGGTGAACACGCAGCGTGGCCTTCGCGATTCACTTGACATCAGCCACCCAGGGGTGGGTGCAACGGAGCGCGTTAGAGGCGTGCGACGTCGGGTGCACCACCCGAGGTGCTTCCAGGCGCCGCCTGAAACGCTCGGCACTGGGGAGGTGGGAACACAGAGTCACCGCGCACACTCGTTTCGTGACCATCGGTGCGCCGAACCCGTTGGAGGGGGCATGGGCTTCACGATCGGCAGCAGTCGGGGGATTCGCGACCTCCGCACCGCCGCGCGGCGCCGGGGCCGCCCGTCGGAGTGCACGGCCGTGGCCGAGTTCACCGGCCTGTGGGGGTGGGACGTGGTGCCGGGGGCACGGGCCGCCGCGGATGCCTGCTCCTGCGGTCGCGCCGACTGCCCGGCGCCGGGCGCGCACCCGCTGGACTTCGCGCCCGAGGTGCCCGCCGGGTCGACGCTGGACGAGGTGAGCGAGGCGTGGGCGCGGTTCCCCGGCGCCTCGGTGATGCTGCCGGTCGGCCGGACGTTCGACGTGATCGAGGTGGCCGAGCCCGCGGGCTGCCGGGCGCTGGCCCGGCTGGAGCGCATGGGGCTGCCGGTCGGCCCGGTCACGGCGACCCCGCAGGGCCGTGCCCACTTCTTCGTCGCCCCCGGCGCCGCCGCCGAACTGCCCCGGCTGCTCTACCGGCTGGGCTGGGACGCCCCCTCCGCCCTCGACCTGCGCGGCCTCGGCCGGGACGCGTACATCACCGCCCCGCCCTCCGACCGCGGCGGCCGGGGCCCGGTGCGGTGGCTGCGCCCACCGGCCCTGGACTCGGCGACCCGGCCACCGGAGGCGCGGCTGCTGCTGGGGACCTTGGCGTACGTGGCACACCGGTCCCGGGGGTGAGCGGCGGCCGGCGGCCTCGGGGGCGTGCTGGTCGCGGGTGCGGGCACAGCCACGGCGGCTTCAGGCTTGTCCGTACCGGCCGCGGGCGTTTCCGTGCCGGCCCCGGGCTGTCCGTACCGGCTTCAAGCGTTTCCGTGCCAGCCCCGGGCTGTCCGTACCGGCTTCAGGTTTGTCCGTACCGCCGCGGGCGTTTCTCTGCCGGCTTCAGGCTTGTCCGTACCGGCCGCGGGTGTTTCCGTACCGGCCGGCCGCAGGTGTTTCCGTACCGGCCACGACGGTCCCCTGACGCCCGGAAGCGCCCGTCCCCTCGGGGGCGGGCGCTTCCGGTGCGGGCAGGGGAATCGGCTCAGTCACCGATCAGCGCGTCCACGAACGCCTCCGGCTCGAACGGCGCCAGGTCGTCGGCGCCCTCGCCCAGGCCGATCAGCTTGACCGGTACGCCCAGCTCCCGCTGGACGGCGATCACGATGCCGCCCTTGGCCGTGCCGTCCAGCTTGGTGAGCACGATGCCGGTGACGTCCACGACCTCGGCGAAGACCCGGGCCTGGATCAGACCGTTCTGGCCGGTGGTGGCGTCGAGCACGAGCAGCACCTCGTCGAGCGGGGCGTGCTTCTCCACCACCCGCTTGACCTTGCCCAGCTCGTCCATGAGACCGGTCTTGGTGTGCAGCCGCCCCGCGGTGTCGATGAGGACGACGTCGGAGCCGATCTCCTTGCCCTCCTTGACCGCGTCGAAGGCGACGGAGGCCGGATCGCCGCCCTCGGGGCCGCGCACGGTGTGGGCGCCGACCCGCTCGCCCCAGGTCTGGAGCTGGTCGGCGGCGGCGGCCCGGAAGGTGTCGGCGGCGCCCAGGACGACGCTGCGGCCGTCGGCGACCAGGACCCGGGCGAGCTTGCCGGTGGTGGTGGTCTTGCCGGTGCCGTTGACGCCGACGACCATGACGATGCCGGGCTTGCCGGAGGGAGGCTCGGTCTTGACCGTGCGGTCCATCTCGGGGCCGACCAGGGTGATCAGCTCCTCGCGCAGCAGCCCCCGCAGCTCCTCCGGGGTGCGGGTGCCCAGGACGCGGACGCGCTCGCGCAGCCGCTCGACCAGTTCCTGGGTGGGCTGCACGCCGACGTCGGCGGTGAGCAGCGTGTCCTCGATCTCCTCCCAGGTGTCCTCGTCGAGGTGCTCGCGGGAGAGCAGCGTGAGCAGGCCCTTGCCGAGCGCGCTCTGCGAACGGGAGAGGCGGGAACGGAGCCGGACCAGTCGGCCTGCGGTGGGCTCGGGGACCTCCAGCTGAGGTACTTCGAGCTCTTCGACGACGGGCGGCTCGGCGAGGGTGGCGCCGCTGCCGCTCGGAAGGTCGACCTCCTCTATCGTCCGGCGCGTTTCGTCGCGCGGTGTCTCGGCCTCTTCGCCGACGCGCGGCTCGGCCGGAGGGGCGGTGATGTCGGGCGCGGCGGGCGGCGGCTTCGGCAGCGGCTTCTTACGGCGGCTGCCGACGACCAGCCCGCCGATCGCGCCGACCACGACCACGGCGATGACTACAGCAAGGATGACGATGTCCATAACGGCTCCAGTATCGGCCATGGCCCCGGTCCGTCAGGGCCCCGCGGCACACCGTTCTTGGCGCTTCCTCCAAGGGACAAAGGTCACTGGTGGGACGTGATGGGAGCAAAGTACGATGGCGGGGCCCGCAGTGACGCGCGTAGATCACCCGACCGCCGCCCGCCCCTCCCCCACGAGGCACGGGCCCTTGAGGCACGGACCCCCACATGAGCGAAACCGCCGCCGCGACCGACGGCGCCCACGGCCTGGAGACCCGCGGCATCGAGCAGGTGCCCGATCACGAACGCACGGCCCGCGTCCGCGGGCTCTTCCCGACCTGGGTCGGCGCCAACATCAGCGTGCTGCTGCTCACGATGGGCGCGAGCCTGGTCGTGGCGTACCGCCTCGGCCTGTGGCAGGCGGTGGTCGTCGCGGTGTGCGCGCCCGTCGTCTCGTACGGACTGGTCGGGCTGATCGGCATCGCCGGCAAGCGCGGCGGGGCGCCGGGGATGGCGCTGTCCCGGGCGGTGTTCGGGCAGCGGGGCAATCTGCTGCCCGGTTCGCTGATCTGGGTCGCGCGCTGGGGCTGGGAGACGATCAACGCGGTGACCGGCGCGTACGCGCTGCTGACGGTGCTGGACATCCTGTTCGGCGTGCGGGCCGGCGCCCTGCTGGACATGGTGACGCTGCTGGCCTTCGTGATCGCCACGTTCGCGATCTCGGGGCTCGGCATCAACGCCGTGCAGAAGTGCAACAAGTACGCGGCCTATCTGTTCGGCGCCTTCTCGGTGCTGGTGCTCGGCTATCTGGTCACGGAGACCGACTGGTCGGCGGTCTTCGGCCGGCCCGCCGGGTCGGTGGCCGCGATGATCACGGGGATCGGTCTGATCGCGGCGGGCGGGGTCAGCTGGATCCCGTCGGCCCCGGACTTCACGCGCTACCTGCCGCGTACCGCGTCGGCGAAGGGCATCGTGGGAGTGACGGTCGGTGGTGCCGGGATCGTCGTACTGCCGATGGTGCTGATGGGCGCGGTCATGGCGGTCTCCACGCCGGACCTGGCCTCGACGGCCGACCCGGTCTCCTTCCTCGGGGAGATCCTGCCGACCTGGATCGCGGTGCCGTACCTGCTGATCGCGCTGATCGGCATGTTGCTGATCAACGCGATGTCGATGTACTCGGCGGGCTTCACCGCGCAGACCCTCGGCTTCAAGGTGCCGCGTCACTGGGCGGTCTCGGTGAACGCGGTGATCTCGCTCGTCTTCGGCAGCGTGCTGATGCTGGCGGCGACCAGCTTCCTGGGCTCCTTCACCGCGTTCCTGTCGCTGCTGGCGGTGGCCTTCTCGGCCTGGGTCGGCGTCTTCGGCGCGGACATGCTGCGCCGCCGGGAGTACGACGGCGCGGCCCTCTCCGACACGGGGCGCACCAGCGCGTACTGGTACCGGGGCGGCTTCTCGCCCGCCGCGGTGGCCGCGTGGGCCGTGGGTCTGGCGACGGGCCTGACGTTCACCGCGTCGGACTGGTTCACCGGCCCACTGGCCGACAACAACGTCATCGGCGAGTACGGGCTCGGCTGGGTGGCCACGATCGTGGTCTCCGGCCTGCTGTACGTGGTGCTGCCCAAGCCCGCGGTGACGGTCCCGGCGGAGCGGGGCGCGGAGTCTCGGCCGCCGGCCCGCTGAGGCGCGGGCCGGCGTATCGGCGGGTCGGCCGACGGCTCGCGCCGCCGCCGCGCCCGGACCGTCCGGAGGGGCGGAGGGGCGTCAGCCGCTCCGTGGACGCGGGCAGCCATGACGGCGGACGGCGCACGGTCCGGGCGCGGTCGGGCCGTACGGGGGAACGTGCTCGGTCGGCAAGACCGGCGCCGGCGCGACGACCGCCACCGCCCGGTGCGGCAGCTCGGCGACGGCGGACCGCGACCGGGTGAGCGGGGCGCCCGCCGAGGTGCGCGGGTCACCGCGGCCGTGGTGTGGGCGGCCCGGCCGCAGGCCGAGCGGGGCGTGCCCGCCCCTCGACGCTGCGGACCTGTCCCTCGTCGGGTCACAGCCAGTGGACCGAGGCCGCGCGGGAGCGTCCCGAGGCGCCGGGTGAACCGCCCGCTCGCACCGTGACTCGGGCTGGGCCGGCGGACTCGTCGTGGTCAGCGGAGCCACAGCCCTGCCCACCGTGGTCAACGAGGTCACGGATCGCTCACCGTGGTCAACGGAGCCACAGCCCTGCCCACCGTGGTCAACGAAGTCACGGCCCTGCCCACCGTGGTCAACGAAGTCACGGCCCTGCCCACCGTGGTCAACGAAGTCACGGATCGCTCACCGTGGTCAGCGGAGTCACGGCCCTGCTCGTCGCGGTCAACGGGGCTGCACCCCTGCTCACCGGTCCTCTGCTGCTCGCGCCGCCCTCCCGCGCGGTGGGCGGACTGGCCGCCGCCCCGGTCCGGCGTACCCGGCCTGTCGTGCGGACGTCCTCACCCGGCCGCCCGGCGACCGCACACCCGGCCCTGATCGCGGCACCCCTCGCGGCAGGAAGGCCGCGGTCACCTCCCGCGGCAGGAAGGCCGCGGCCGTCCTCGCGGCGGACAAAGACGTACTGCCCGGTCCGTGTGTCGGACCGGGCAGTACGTCTTCCGGGTGTCGAGGAGCGGGGCAGCGGGGACTTGGCCCGGCTCCTCGAGTCGAGGGGCCTCGACGGCGAGGCTCAGCCCATCTCCTCCAGCGCCTTGCCCTTCGTCTCCTTGACGAACTTCAGGACGAACGGGATGGAGAGCCCGGCGAAGATCGTGTAGATCACGTAGGTGCCGGACAGGTTCCAGTCGGCCAGCGACGGGAAGCTCGCGGTGATGGCCCAGTTGGCGATCCACTGCGCGGCGGCGGCGACGCCCAGGGCGGCGGCGCGCAGCCGGTTGGGGAACATCTCGCCGAGGAAGACCCAGACGATGACGCCCCAGGACAGGGCGAAGAAGAGGACGAAGACGTGGGCGGCGATCAGGGCGACCCAGCCCTGGGTGGCCGGGAGCTTGCCGTCGATCAGGTTGGCGGAGAACGCCCAGGCCTCCAGGGCCAGGCCGATGACCATGCCGACCGAGCCGATGATGGCCAGCGGCTTGCGGCCGACGCGGTCCACGAAGATCATCGCGATCACGGTGCCGACGATGTTGATGATCGACGTGGTGAAGGAGTAGAAGAAGGAGTCGGTGGGGTCGACGCCGACCGACTGCCACAGCGTCGAGGAGTAGTAGAACGCGACGTTGATGCCGACGAACTGCTGGAAGACGGAGAGGCCGATGCCGATCCAGACGATCGGCTTGAAGAAGAAGCTGCCGCCGAGGAGTTCCTTGAAGCTGGCCTTCTCCTCGCGGTGCATCCCGGTCTCGATCTCGGTGACGCGGGCGTCGAGGTCGACGTTCTTGCCCTCGACCTCTTCGAGGATCTGGCGGGCCCTGTCGTGCTTGCCCACCGAGATCAGGAAGCGGGGGGACTCGGGGATGGCGAAGGACAGCAGGCCGTACAGGACGGCCGGGATGACCATGACGCCGAGCATGACCTGCCAGGCCTCCAGGCCCATCAGCTCACCGCGCTGGTCGCCGCCGGCGGCGTTGAGCAGGCCCCAGTTGACCAGCTGGGAGACCGCGATGCCGATGACGATGGCGGCCTGCTGGAAGGAGCCGAGCCGGCCGCGGTAGGCGGGCGGGGAGACCTCGGCGATGTAGGCGGGGCCGATCACCGAGGCCATGCCGATGGCGAAGCCGCCGATGACCCGCCACATGGCCAGGTCCCACAGCGCGAAGGGCAGGGCCGAGCCGACGGCGCTGACGGTGAACAGGACCGCGGCGATCTGCATGCAGCGGATGCGGCCGATGCGGTCGGCGATGCGGCCGGCGGTGGCGGCGCCGATGGCGCAGCCGATCAGCGCGATCGCGATGACCTGGGCCAGCAGCGCGGAGCCGACGTCGTAGCGGTGCCGGATGGCCTCGACGGCGCCGTTGATCACGGAGCTGTCGTAGCCGAAGAGGAAACCGCCCATCGCGGCCGCCGCCGCGATGAAGATGACGTGCCCGAGATGATCGGGGTGAGCCGTTCTGGCTCCTGACTTGGGTGCCTCAGCAGTGCTGGTCACGTGTACTCCTCGGGCCACCGGCAACGCTGCCGGGGTGGATCTCCCTTCGAGGACCGTCTGAAGGTTCCTGAAGGTAAAAGCAACGTTGCAGAGACTATGCCTTCAAGTTTCGAAGTCAATAGGGTGAAAGGTGTGAGCTAGGAGACGTTCCGCGCAGAAGAATCAAGAAGGACGCGCGGGGTCAATGATCCATCTGCGTTCAAGTCTTGAAGATGTACTCCGAGATGGGCTCCGAGAAGGGCCGCAGAACGGGCCGGGCGGTGGGCCCGATGGCGGCCGTGCCGTCAGCGCAGCCGCTGGCTGATGACCTTGGACACGCCGTCGCCCTGCATGGACACGCCGTACAGCGCGTCGGCGACCTCCATGGTCCGCTTCTGGTGCGTGATCACGATCAGCTGCGACGCCTCCTGCAGCTCCTGCATGATCCGGATCAGCCGTTGCAGGTTGGTGTCGTCCAGCGCCGCCTCGACCTCGTCCATCACGTAGAACGGACTCGGCCGCGCCTTGAAGATCGACACCAGCAGCGCCACCGCGGTCAGCGACCGCTCCCCGCCGGACAGCAGCGACAGCCGCTTGACCTTCTTGCCCGGCGGCCGGGCCTCGACGTCCACACCTGTGGTGAGCATGTTGCCGGGATCGGTCAGCACCAGCCGCCCCTCCCCGCCGGGGAAGAGCCGGCCGAACACGCCCTCGAACTCCCGGGCGGTGTCCCAAAACGCCTCGCTGAAGACCTGCTCGACGCGCTCGTCGACCTCCCGGACCACCTGGAGCAGATCGGCGCGGGTTTTCTTCAGGTCCTCCAGCTGCTCGCTGAGGAACTGGTGCCGTTCCTCCAGCGCCGCGAACTCCTCCAGCGCCAGCGGATTGACCTTGCCGAGCTGCTGGTAGGCCCGCTCGGCGGCCTTGAGCCGCTTCTCCTGCTCGGCCCGCTGGTACGGCCGGGGCCGGTTGCGCGGGTGATCCGGGTCGTCGGGGAGTTCCTCGCCCTGGGCGGGGAGCGAGGGCGGCACCGCCTGGTGCGGGCCGTACTCGTCCACCAGTGCCGTCGGTTCCACACCGAGTTCCTCCAGCGCCTTGGTCTCCAGCTGCTCGATCCGCAGCCGTTTCTCGGCGCCGAGTACCTCGCCCCGGTGAACTGAATCCGTGAGCTTGTCGAGCTCGGCCTTGAGATCGCGCCCCGCGGCGCGGGCCGCGGCCAGCTCCTGTTCCCGCCGGGCCTTGGCGGCCTCGGCGGCGGTGCGCTCCGCGTCGGCGCGGGTGAGGGAGACCTCGACGTGCGCCAGCAGCTGGCGGGCACCCGAGGCGACCGCCCCCGCCACCGACGCCTCGTGGCGCAGCCGGGCCCGCCGCTGCTCGGCACGCGCGCGTGCCTCGCGTTCCGCGCGGGCGGCGCGGTCCAGCGAGTCGGCCCGTCCGGCCAGTCCCCTGACCCGCTCCTCGTGCGTACGGGCCTGCAGGCGGGCCTCCATCTCGGTCTGCCGGGCGTTGGCCCCGTCGGCGGCGAGCCGGTCCCGCCGGGAGCTGTCGGGTTCCTCCTCGGCCGGCGCCTCCTCGGCCGCCGCCAGCCGCTCGGCCAGCTCCTCGACGTCCGCGAGCGCCTGGTCCAGCGCCTGCTGCGCCCGCCCGGCCGCGGCGGCGGCCCGCTCGGCCTCGCCGGACGCGCCCCGGGCCTGCCCGGCGAGCCGCCCGAGCCGCTGGGCGACGGCCGACTTCTCCCGGTCGGCGGTCCGGCGCCGCTCCCCCAGCTCCTCCACCAGCGCGGCGCACTCCCGGCGCCGCTCCCCGGCGGCTTCCTGCGCCGCCGCCAGCTCCCCGCACCGCACGGCCAGCTCCGCCAGCTCGGCGGCGGCCTCGTCGACGGACGCCTGTACCTCGATCAGGCTCGGTGCCCCGGCCGATCCGCCCTGCGCGAGATGCGCGCCGAGCAGGTCGCCCTCCGCGGTGACGGCGGTCAGCTCCGGCCGCGCGTACACCAGTTCCTCGGCGTCCTCCAGGCTCTCCACGACGACGATCCCGCGCAGCAGCCGCCGTACCGCCGGCATCAGCCCCTCGGGCCCGCGCACCAGGTCGGCGGCGTACGGCGGCCCGTCTTCCCGCGGTGCGTGCGGTACGTCGTCACCGGCGCCGTCGATCAGCAGCGCGGCCCGCCCCGCGTCCTGCTTGCGCAACAGGCGGATGGCGTCGGCGGCGGCGGACGGGGAGGTCACGGCCAGGGCGTCGGCGGCGGCGCCGAACGCCGCGGCGAGCGGGACCTCGTGGCCCGGCGTGACGGTGAGCAGTTCGGCGGCCGGGCCGAGCAGCCCGGTCAGCCGGTCCCGCGCGGCGAGCAGCGCACCGGTGCCGTCCTTGCGGCGCAGGCCGAGGGCGAGGGCGTCGTGCCGGGCCTGGGTCGCGGCGCGGGAGCGCTCGGCCGCGGTGGCCGCCTCCCGGGCGGCGGTGAGGGCGGCCTCGGCCTCGGCGAGCCGCCGCCTCGCGGCCTCGTGCCGCTCGGCGAGTTCGTGGTCGTCGGCGTCGAGGCCGTCGACCTCGGCCTTCAGTGCCTCGTACTCCTCCTGGGCGGCGACGGCGCGTTCCCGGGACTCGTCGCGGGCGGCGGCCAGCCGTTCGATCTCGGCCTGGGCGGCGGCGGCGCGGGAGCGGGCGGCGCCGACCTGGCCGCTGAGCCGGGCGAGGCCCTCACGGCGGTCGGCGATGGCGCGGGCGGCGTCCTTGAGGCGGCGTTCCTCCTCGGCCAGCTCGCGTTCCAGCTCGGCGCGGTGGGCGACCGTGTCCTCCAGGGCACGCCGGGCCGCTTCCAGGGCGGCCTCCAGTTCGGCCTCCTGCTCCCGGACCCGGGCGGCCTCGCGCTCCAGGTCCTCGGGGTCCCGGCCCCGGCGCTCCTCCGGGGGCGCAAAGGTGGCGCTCCTCACCCGCGCCTCGGCCAGCGATACCGTGCCGCGCACCCGTTCGGCCAGCTGGGACAGCTCGTACCAGGTCTGCTGGGCGCGCTGGAGCCGCGGGGTGAGCCGGCGCACCTCGTCCTCCAGGAGCGCCTCGCGGCGCAGCGCCCGGCCCAGGTCCCGCTCGGCGGCCTCCTTGCGTTCCCTGAGCGCGGCCTCGTCGGCGATCTCGGCGGCCAGCGCCTCCCGCAGCCGTACGAGGTCGTCGGCGAGGAGCCGGAGGCGGGCGTCACGGAGGTCGGCCTGGATGACGGCGGCCCGCCGCGCGACCGCCGCCTGGCGGCCCAGTGGCTTGAGCTGGCGGCGCAGCTCGTCGGTCAGGTCCTGGACGCGGGCGAGGTTGGCCTTCATCGCCTCCAGCTTCCGCAGCGCCTTCTCCTTGCGCTTGCGGTGCTTGAGGACGCCGGCCGCCTCCTCGATGAAGGCGCGGCGGCCGGTGGGATCGGCGTGCAGCACGGAGTCGAGCTGGCCCTGGCCGACGATGACGTGCATCTCCCGGCCGATGCCGGAGTCGGAGAGCAGTTCCTGGATGTCGAGCAGCCGGCAGGTGTCGCCGTTGATCTGGTACTCGCTGCCGCCGTTGCGGAACATGATCCGCGTGATGGTGACCTCGGCGTACTCGATGGGCAGCGCCCCGTCGGAGTTGTCGATGGTCAGCGACACCTCGGCGCGGCCGAGCGGCGGGCGGCCGGTGGTGCCGGCGAAGATGACGTCCTCCATCTTGCCGCCGCGCAGCGACTTGGCGCCCTGTTCGCCCATGACCCAGCTGAGCGCGTCCACGACGTTGGACTTGCCCGAGCCGTTCGGTCCGACGACGCACGTGATCCCCGGCTCGAACCGGAGCGTGGTCGCCGAGGCGAACGACTTGAACCCGCGCAGGGTCAGGGCCTTCAGGTGCACGCCGCCGGACTCTACCTTCCGGAGGAGTCCCACTCCATGAACGCTTGGACCCCCGCGGTTTCACCGTTGAACGCGCAGGGCACACCAGACGTTAAAGAAGCTGAGGGCGCCGAAGAAGCCGAGGGCGCCGCGGGGGAGGCAAAAAAGAAGGGACGCCGAAGCGTCCCTTGCAATTCTGAGCAACCGAGCGGCTGTACGGGCAGCCCGACCACTGCTGGTGCTGTTCGTGGAGCGTCGCAGTGATCAGGTCAGCGCAGGCTCCGCCTGGTGTGCGTCAACGCTCTCCATGATCCTGTCGTGAGACGCGGCAGCCGCCAGCGCGTCCTTCTCCGCCTGGATCCGTACGAGCTCGGATTCCAGGTCCTGGACACGCTGCTGAAGCCGTCGCATCTCGGCGAGGAGTCGCGGGTCGGAGCCGCCGACGTAACCGAGAAGCGCCTTTGCCATGATGGATGGTCCTCCACAATGAGTGACCGACCGATGCGGTGTGGGTCGTGAGGGATTCGCGCACCCGCGATGCTTGGCACTTCGGGTCCTGCTGCCGTTCAACCATGCCAAACAGCTAAGGTGCGCGGGGCTTTCAGCGTCTCACCAAAAAGTTTGACGGTCAACACGATCACGCCCCGTATTGACGCATGGCCCGGCGCGCGCGGCCGGGGAACGGCGGCGCTGCGACTCCTGCGGGCCCGTCGGGGCGTGGCGCCGATCCTGCCGTGCGGAGCCCGTTATGGCAAGCGGTTCTCGGCAACCACCTGCTCCTTTTCCCTCCGGGCGGCTCCCGGAGGGCGCCCCCGGCGGCCCTGCGGGAGTCCACCGGGGGCCGGGGGTCACCGGACGGCGAAGCCGTCGTAGCCGCCGCGGGGTGTGTCCCAGATCTCGGTGACGCCGTCCACGCGGCCGGGCGTGTCGTCGCCGCGCAGCCAGTCCAGGAGCCCCTCGCAGCGCCCTTTGGGCCCCTCCGCGACCACCTGGACGCGTCCGTCGTCCAGATTGAGAGCAAAACCACTCAGCTCGCCCAGCTCCAGTGCCCTCGCCCGCGTGAACCAGCGGAAACCCACACCCTGGACGTGTCCGCGCACCCAGGCGACCAGCCGTACATCCTCGCTCATGGAGGCAACCTAACGGGCCGGTACCCCTGTGAGCACCTCCTCCCCCAGGGCCATGCGGTACCGTCCCGACCCAATGAATCTCATCCGAAACTCACCCGACCGTGTGGGTTTCGTGTGGATCAGGAGACGAGTCGACCGCGAGGACGAGGAAGGCCAGTACATGGGACGCCACCGACGCTCCGCCGCCGGCCGCACCGGAGGAGCCGCGCAGCCGGGCGGTCCCGGAGCACGGGACCACGACCCGCAGGCCCCTTGCCCGGGGGACGTTCCCGCGCGGGGGACCGCTCCCTACCTGAACCCGGAGGCGTACGCCGAGGCCCGCGCCAGGAGCGACGCCTACCTGTTCGGCACGGACGACCGGGCCGGCGCCACGGTCGCCTTCTCCTCCGACGGTCCGCCGCCCGGGGGCCCCGCCGGCGCGCAGGGCCCCGAGGCGGTGGGCGGCGGCCGGTGGCCGGGGTTCCGGCGCCGCCGGAAGAGGGCGGGCTCGGCCCCGGTCCGCGTCGGCCTGCTGGGCGTCTCGGCCGCCGTCGCGCTCGGCGCGGTCGCGGTGACCACGGGAGCGGTGCCCGGCCTCGACGGCCTGCGGATCGGCCAGGGCCCGGGCGGCGGCGGCGCGGTACGGGCCGCGGACTCGCCGGGCAGCACGCCCAGTGGGCAGGGCGGCACCTCGGGCGGTGTCACCGGCGACGAGGAGTCCGCCGAATCCGGCGCCGGCCGCTCGGCCTCGCCCTCGCCCGGGAAGACCACCGCCTCCCCCAGCGCCTCCGCCTCGAAGACGCCGTCCGCCGCCGCCTCGCCCTCGCCGGGGAAGACCACCGCCGAGCCGAAGCAGCCGGCGGCGACCGCGAGCGGGAGGACGGGGGCCACCCCGTCGCGTACGGCCGCGGAGGAACCGCGGGAGTCGCAGGCGGCGACCGACCGGTCCGTCACGGTCTCCCGGGCGACCGCCGCCGGGGCCGAGGTGCTCAGCCTCGTCAACGAGGAGCGGGCCAAGGCCGGCTGCACCCCGGTCGCCGCCGACAGCGCGCTGACCGGACTGGCGGAGGAGTTCAGCGAGGCCATGGCCGCGCAGGGCTTCTTCGGCCACACCGACCCGAGCGGCGCCACCCCGTGGGACCGGGCCGAAGCGGCCGGGATAACCAACCTCGGCGGCGAGAACATAGCCCGCGGCCAGGCGGACGCGGCGGCGGTGATGGACGCCTGGATGAACAGCCAGGGCCACCGGGCCAACATCCTGAACTGCGACTTCCGGACGCTGGGCGTCGGTGTGCACTTCGGCTCCGGCGGCCCCTGGTGGACCCAGGACTTCGGCTACTAGCCGGCCGGTCCGCGCCGTCTGCGGGGCGGCGCTGTGCTGCCGTACGCTGAAGCCATGTCGACCACGCAGGAGCGCACGCGGGGGCGGGACCTCCCGTACGACGTGTTCTCCCGGGGCTGCCCCTCGCGCGACACGCTGGAGCATGTCACCGGGCGCTGGGGCGCGCTCACCCTCGGGGCCCTCTCCGAGGGCTCGTTCCGCTTCAACGAACTGCGGCGCCGGGTGGACGGCGTCAGCGAGAAGATGCTCTCCCAGACGCTGCACGCGCTGGAGCGCGACGGCCTGGTGCACCGCGAGGCCCAGCCGACCAACCCGCCCCGCGTCGACTACGAGCTGACCCCGCTGGGCCGGGAGACGGCCCGGCGGCTGGTGGCCCTCATCGAGTGCCTCGAGGGCAGCATGGACGAGGTGCTGGCGGCCCGCGAGCGCTATGACGCCGAGCGCGCCGCGCGGCCGGACCGGGGCTGTCCTAGGCCGTGACCCGCGGCGGACGCTGGCACTTGGGGCAGTAGTAGCTGGAGCGGTTCATCCACGGCCGGCGGCGCATCGGCGTGGCGCAGCGGCCGCAGGGCAGTCCCTCGCGGCCGTACGCGTCCAGCGACCGGTCGAAGTAGCCGGACTCCCCGTTGACGTTGACGTACAGGCTGTCGAAGCTGGTGCCGCCGACGGCGAGGGCCGCGTTCATCACGTCCCGGACGTGGCCGAGGAGTTCGAGGGTGCGGGGCCTGGTGAAGGTCGCCGTGGGACGGTCGTAGTGCAGGCGGGAGCGCCACAGCGCCTCGTCCGCGTAGATGTTGCCGACGCCGCTGATCAGTGACTGGTCGAGCAGGGCCCGTTTGATGGTGGTGCGCTTGCGGCGCAGCGCCCGGTGGAACGCCTCGTCGTCGAAGAGCGGGTCGAGGGGGTCGCGGGCGATGTGCGCGATGACGTCGGGCAGGCCGTCGGGCGAGGTGTCGTGCAGCGACAGACCGCCGAAGGTGCGCTGGTCGACGAAGCGCAGCTCGGTGCCGAGGGCGTCGGCGAAGCGCACCCGGACGCGCAGGTGTTTCTCGGCCGGGGCCTCGTGCGGCTGGACCAGCAGCTGGCCGCTCATGCCGAGGTGGGCCAGGACCGCCTGACCGCTGTCCTCCAGCGGCAGCCAGAGGTACTTGCCGCGGCGGCTGGGCACGCCGACGCGGTGGCCCTTCAGACGCCGGGCGAAGTCGTCGGCGCCGGCCAGGTGACGGCGTACGGCGCGGGGGTGCAGGACGTCGGCGTCGGCGACGGTCCGGTGGGCGACCCACCGCTGCAGGCCGCGCCGGACGACCTCGACCTCGGGCAGCTCGGGCATGTGTTCTCCCGGTGCGGGACGGGCGGGGACGGTGTGACGGCCCGAGCGCCCGTCCCCGGGCGGGGACGGGCGCTCGGGCCGCTCGTCTTCTCGAAGCGGATCAGGCTCGGACGGAGGGCGAGGGCACCTCGGCGCTCTCCACGGCGGCCTTGGCTTCCTCGGCCGCCTCGGCCTCGGCCTGGACCGCCTCGGCCTGGACCGCCTCGGTCTTGGCCGCCTCGGCGCGCTCGTCCGCCGCGGCCCGGATGGACCGCCACGCGGACTCGGCGGCCTGCTGCTCCGCTTCCTTCTTGCTGCGGCCGGTGCCGGTGCCGTACGAGACGCCTCCGACGCGGGCGGCAGCAGTGAAGGTCTTCTCGTGGTCGGGACCGGTCTCCGTGACCAGGTACTCGGGGACGCCGAGCCCTTCGGTCGCGGTCAGCTCCTGGAGACTGGTCTTCCAGTCCAGGCCGGCGCCGAGGTTGGAGGACTTCTCGATCAGGGGGTCGAACAGACGGTGCACCAGCTCCGCCGCCGCGTCCAGGCCCTGGTCGAGGTAGACCGCGCCGATCACCGCTTCCAGGGTGTCGGCGAGGATGGATGCCTTGTCCCGGCCGCCCGTGCCCTCTTCACCGCGGCCGAGCCGGATGAAGGAGCCCAGTTCCAGCCCGCGGCCGACCTCCGCCAGCGCGCGCGAGTTGACCACCGCGGCCCGCAACTTGGCCAGCTGGCCCTCGGGCAGGTCGGGGTGGGTGCGGTACAGCGTGTCGGTGACGACGAGACCGAGCACGGAGTCCCCGAGGAACTCCAGCCGCTCGTTCGTCGGCAGACCGCCGTTCTCGTACGCGTAGGAACGGTGGGTCAGCGCGCGCACCAGAAGGGCGGACTCGAGCTTGTACCCGAGCCGCCCTTCCAGAAGCGTGTGGGACGAGGCCTGGTGCTCCGCAGAGTTCTTCTTCGGCGTGGACACAGTGCCTCTCACCAGCCGCTCAGACCTCGAGGACCTGGCGCTTGTTGTAGGTGCCGCACGACGGGCACGCGATGTGCTGCTGCTTGGGCTCGTGGCAGCGCTCGCACGCAACCAGGGTGGGGACCGCAGCCTTCCACTGCGACCGGCGGTGGCGCGTGTTGCTGCGCGACATCTTCCGCTTCGGAACAGCCACGGCTACTTCTCCTGCTTCTCGTCGACGCCCGCTTCCGCTTCGGCGCCGCTCATCTCGTCCTTCTCGCCGTCTCCGAGTGAACCGGCGAGTCCCTGCAATGCCGCCCAACGGATGTCGACGGCGTCATGGTGGTGGTCCGGGTCGTCCGCCAGGCGCACGCCGCACTCGGCGCACAGTCCCGGGCAGTCTTCCTGGCACACCGGCTGCATCGGCAGTGCGAGCACCACCGCATCACGCAGCAGCGGTTCGAGGTCGAACAGGCCGTCCTCGAGGAAGAACCTCTCCTCGTCGTCCTCGGCGTCGTCGCCCGGTTCCGCGATCACGCGGCCCCGGTCGTCGGCGTCAGGGTACGAGAAGAGTTCCTGGAAGTCCGCTTCGAGCTCCAGCTCGACCGGCTCCAGACACCTTACGCACTCCCCCTCGGCCGCGGCACGGGCGGTGCCCGTGACGAGCACCCCCTCCATGACCGACTCCAGCCGGAGCTCCAGCTCCACCGGGGCGCCTTCCGGCACTCCGATGACTCCCTTGAGACCGAGGTCCCGGGGAGCGTCGACCGTGCGGGTCAGGCGCTGCAGCGCACCAGGACGCCGTCCCAGCTCGTGCGTGTCGAACACGAGGGGGTTGCGGTGGTCGAGGCGGGCGTTCAGAGCCATTCCAACTTTCGATCTCAGAGCTTGTGCTTCGTCACTGCGGACAGCGCGGATCGCGTAGCTACACACGACCGAAGAACCAGAGTACTGGACCTTTCCCCCACCGCCCAATCCGGTGGCTACAGCCCGCGGCCCTGCTCGTAGGCCCTCAACTGCTCCGCGCTGATCATGCTGGTGTCGAAGAGGCTGGTCTCGTCGAGGGCCTGGGCGGACTGCTGGGGGTCGTAGGCGGGCTGCCGCTCCTCGTACCCGGGCTGCTGGGGGTCGTAGGCGGGCTGCTGGGGGGCGTACCCCTGCTGCTGGCCGTCGTAGCCCTGGAAGGGGGCACCGTCCGCCGGAGCGTAGCCGGAGGCGGTGGAGTAGGGATCGGCCTGCTGGTAGCCGTACGCGTCCTGCTGGCCGGCGTAGGTCTGCTGCGGGTAGCCGCCGTACGGGTCGGGCTGCTGCTGGGCGTAGCCGTACGCGGTCTGCTCGGCCGGGGCCGCCTGGGCCGCGGCCGCCGCCTGCTGCTGCTCGGCGTACTCCTGCTGCCGGGTCTGCTCGGCGGCGGCGTCGCTGTCGGCGAGGGCGGCCAGGTCGGCGAGGTAGTCGGCGTCACTGGAGTGCTGGCGGGTGGTGGTGTCGTCGGCGAGGGCGCCGAGGTCGTCGGTGGCGATCCGGCCGTGCAGCTTCTGCCGGCCGCGGCCGACCGCCTCCAGGGTCTTGGCCAGCACCGCCTCGAAGGCGCCCAGCTTGACGTCGACGTAGGCGTCGGCGTCGCGGCGCAGGGTCTCCGGGTCGTGGCTGCGCTCGGGGGCGTCCTCGTCCTCGTAGCCGTTCTCGTCGGTGCCCGGGCCGGTGCCGAGGAGCTTCTCGCGGCCCCGGCCCACCGAGCCGAGCGTCTTGGTGAGGACGACCTCGAAGTTGGCGAGTTTGGAGTCGACGTAGTCGTCGGCCTCGGCGCGGATCTCCTCGGCCTCGCGGCGGGCCTCGGTGAGGATGCGGTCGGCCTCCGCCTGGGAGCGGCGGACGATCTCCATGTCGGAGATCAGGGAGCCGCGCTCGGCGTGCGCGCTCTCGATGATCCGCTCGGCCTCCCGGCGGGCCTGCTCCACCATCTGCTCGCGGTCGCCGATCAGCTCCTGGGCCTGGGCGAGGGAACCGGGCAGCGCGGCCCGCACCTCTTCCAGCAGGGAGAGCAGCTCGGCCCGGTTGACCACGCAGGAGGCCGACATGGGCATGGATCGGGCGCCGGAGACCGTCGAGACGATCTCGTCCAGCTTCTTCTGCACGTCCACCGTGTGCTCGCCACTTCCTGCTGCTGTGTTGGAGACGGACGGGACGACTGTACGGCTCCGGGGCGTGCTCCGGACACCGCCCCGGGGTCAGTCCTCGCGCAGCCGTTCGGCGAGGGCGTCGTGGACCAGCGGGGGCACCAGGTGGGAGACGTCGCCGCCCCAGGTCGCGACCTCCTTGACCAGCGAGGAGGACAGGAAGCTGTAGGTGGGGTTGGTGGGCATGAAGAGGGTCTCCACGCCCGAGAGCCCGTTGTTCATCTGGGCCATCTGGAGTTCGTAGTCGAAGTCGCTGACCGCGCGCAGGCCCTTGACGATGGCCGGGATCCCGCGCTCCTTGCAGAAGTCGACGAGGAGGCCGTGGAAGGATTCCACGCGCACGTTGCCGTACTCGGCGGTCACCCGGCCGATGAGGTCGATCCGCTCCTCGACGGCGAACAGGCCCTTCTTCGACTGGTTGATCATCACCGCGACGTAGACCTCGTCGTACAGCCTGGAGGCACGGGAGATGATGTCCAGATGTCCGTTGGTGATCGGGTCGAACGACCCGGGACAGACGGCGCGGCGCACTTGGGATCCCTCGCTCTCGAGTCCGGTCATCGTGCGTCTTCGCACGTAGAGGCGGCGCGACCGTACCAAAACGTTCCCTCGCCATAGCGACGGGCCCGCATCGCGTCGAACCCCTCCGGCCACCGGAACTCCCCGCCCCTGGTGCTCCGCTCCACGGTGACGAGCGCGTCGTCCGCGAACCAGCCCTGGGCACGGAGTGTGAGCAGGATCTCCCGGAGATCGCCGTCGGACACGGCGTACGGCGGGTCCAGGAAGACCAGGTCGTACGGGTCGTCCGGCGGGGTCTGGACGATCTGCTGGGCCTTGCCCGCCCGCACCTCGGCGCCGGGCAGGCCGAGCGCCCGCACGTTCTCCCGGACGGTGCGGACCGCCCGCGCGTCGGCTTCCACGAGCAGGACGTGGCCGGCGCCCCGGGAGAGGGCTTCCAGGCCGACGGCGCCGGAGCCGGCGTACAGGTCGAGGACCCGCTCGCCGTCCAGGGGGCCGCCGAGGAGGGCCTGCCAGGTGGAGAAGAGGCCCTCGCGGGCGCGGTCGGAGGTGGGGCGCGTGCCGTTCCCCGGCGGGACGGCTAGGCGGCGTCCGCCGGCTTCACCGGCGATCACGCGGGTCATCTGTGGTCCTTGGGTGTGGGCGGCTTTCGGTTCCAGTGTGGCTTGTCGCGCTCGCACGGCGGCAGCCGCGTACCGCGCACTGCCCCGCGTCCCTGGGCGGGCGTCCTCTACCCCTTCTCCAAGTACCGCTCCCTCTCCTCGTCCAGCAGGGCGTCCAGGGCCGTGCGCAGGCCGGGGAGGGTCGTCAGCTCCGGGTCGGCCGCCACGAGCGCCGCCGCCTCCTGCCGGGCCTCCGCGATGATCTCCTCGTCCTCGATGACCGCCAGCACCCTGAGGGACGTACGGGCCCCGGACTGGGCCTGGCCCAGGACGTCGCCCTCGCGGCGCTGTTCCAGGTCGATGCGGGAGAGCTCGAAGCCGTCCAGGGTGGAGGCGACCGCGTTCAGCCGCTGGCGGGCGGCGCTGGCCTCGGGCATCTCGGTGACCAGCAGGCACAGGCCGGGGGCCGCGCCGCGGCCGACCCGGCCGCGCAGCTGGTGCAGCTGGGAGACGCCGAAGCGGTCCGCGTCCATGATCACCATGACGGTGGCGTTGGGGACGTTGACGCCGACCTCGATGACGGTGGTGGCGACCAGGACGTCGGTCTCGCCCGCCGCGTAGCGGCGCATGACGGCGTCCTTGTCGTCGGGCTGCATCCGGCCGTGCAGGACCTCGACCCTGAGGCCGCTCAGCGGTCCCTTGGCCAAGTGGTCGGCGACGTCGAGGACGGCGAGCGGGGGCCGCTTGTCGCCCTCGCCCTCCGCCGGCCTGCCCTTCTTGGGCGTGTCCTCCTCGTCGCCGATCCGGGGGCAGACCACGTACGCCTGGTGGCCGTTCTCCACCTCCTCGCGCACCCGGTCCCAGGCGCGGGCCAGGAAGTGCGGTTTGTCGGCGGCGGGGACGACATGGCTGGCGATCGGGGAGCGGCCGGCCGGGAGCTGGTCCAGGACGGAGGTCTCCAGGTCGCCGAAGACGGTCATGGCGACCGTGCGCGGAATGGGCGTGGCGGTCATGACCAGCAGGTGCGGCGGCTGCTTGCCCTTGCCGCGCAGGGCGTCGCGCTGCTCGACGCCGAACCGGTGCTGTTCGTCGACGACGACCAGGCCCAGGTCGTGGAAGTGGACCTTGTCCTCGATCAGCGCGTGGGTGCCGATGACGATGCCGGCCTCGCCGGTGGCCAGGTCGAGCATGGCCCGGCGGCGGGCGGCGGCGCCCATCGAGCCGGTGAGCAGCACGACCTTGGTGGCGTGCTCGGAGCCGCCCAGCATTCCGCCCTCGGCCAGCTCGCCCATCATCTCCACCACCGACCGGTGGTGCTGCTGGGCCAGCACCTCGGTCGGCGCGAGCATCGCGGCCTGTCCCCCGGCGTCGACGACGGCGAGCATGGCGCGCAGGGCGACCATGGTCTTGCCCGAGCCGACCTCTCCCTGCAGCAGCCGGTGCATCGGGTGGTCGGTGGCGAGGTCGTCGAAGATCTCGCGGGAGACCTTCCGCTGTCCCTCGGTGAGGGTGAAGGGGAGGCGGTCGTCGAAGGCGGCCAGCAGGCCGTCGGGCCCGGGCTCGCGCGGGACGGCGGGGAGCTGGGCGTCGGCGTGCCGGCGGCGGGCCAGGGCGACCTGGAGGACGAACGCCTCGTCCCACTTCAGGCGGGCGCGGGCGTCGGCGACGTCGGCCTGGGTGTGCGGGCGGTGGATCTTGAGCAGGGCCTCGGGGAGGGAGACCAGGCCGCGTCCCTCGCGCAGGGGGGCGGGGAGCGGGTCGACGGCCTCCTGGGCGGCGGGCAGCACCGTCTGGATCGCCTTGGCGAGCTTCCAGGACTCCAGCTTGGCGGTGGCGGGGTAGAGCGGGATGAGGGCGCCGGCCCAGCTCTCCACCGTCTCCTCCGCGTCGCCGCGCAGCAACTCGTAGGCCGGATGGGCCAGTTGCAGCCTGCGGTTGAAGACGGAGACCTTGCCGGCGAACATCGCGCGGGTGCCCGGCAGCAGTTCCTTGTGGGGTTTGTGGACGCCGTTGCCGAAGAAGACCAGCGCGAGCCGGCCGCTGCCGTCGGTGATGGTCACTTCGAGGCGCTGCCCCTTGCCGCGCGGGGCCTTGGCCGACGCGAACGTGTGCAGGCGGGCGTCGGCGACCTGGGCGACCACCGTGACGTGCTCGTCCATGGGGAGGTCGGCGAGGTGGGTGAGCTGCCCGCGCTCCTCGTATCTGCGCGGGTAGTGGTGGAGCAGGTCACCGACGGTGTGCAGGCCGAGGTGCTCGGCCATCACCTTCGCGGTGGCGGGGCCGAGCACCTTCTTCAGGGGTTCTCGCAGTGCGGGCACGAGATCCATTGCACACCACGGCACTGACAACGACCGTCCCGCCCGCCCGGATACTCCGCTACTCCACGCCGATCAGCAGCAGCGACCCCTGCCGGCCGCCCCGGTAGACCACCGTGTCCACCGCGAGGTACGCCTCCCTGACCCGGCGCTCCAGGTGGCCGGCGACGCCCTCGGGGGCGTCGTCGCCGAGGACGAGGGTGACCAGTTCGCCGCCGGCCGCCAGCATCCGGTCGAGCACGGTCGTCGCGGTGGCGGTCACGTCGGAGCCGATCACCGCCACGTCGCCGTCGACCAGGCCGAGGACGTCCCCGGCCTGGCAGATGCCGGCCGTCGTCCACGCCTGGCGTTCGGCGACGGCCACCTCCGCGTACCGGGTCGCGCCGGCCGCCGAGGTCATCGCCACGACGTCCTCGTCGAAGCGCCGGCCCGGCTCGTGCACGGCGAGCGCGGCGATGCCCTGGACCGCGGAGCGGGTCGGGATGAGGGCGACCCGGACGCCCTCCGCCCGGACCTGGTCGGCGGCCGCGGCGGCGGTGTGCCGCAGTTCGGCGTCGTTCGGCAGCAGGACCACCTCGTGCGCGTGCGCCCGGCGGACGGCCTCGGCCAGCTCGCCGCTGGCGGGCGGCTCCCCCGGACGCGCCAGCACGGCCCGCGCCCCGGCCCGCGTGCAGAGCCCGGCCAGTCCCTCGCCGGGCACCACCGCCACCACGGCCCGCTGGGTCCGCTCCCGGGGCGGGCGTCCGGCTCTGGCGGTGTGCGCGTCACCCCGGCCGAAGTGGGTGATCCGGATGCGGTACGGCCGGCCCGCCTCGACGCCCGCCTCCACGGCGGCCCCCGCGTCGTCGACGTGCACGTGGACGTTCCACAGGCCGTCCCCGCCGACCACGACCAGGGAGTCCCCGAGGGCGTCCAGCCGCTGCCGCAGCCGCGCGACGGCCGCGTCCTCGGCCTCCAGGAGGTAGATCACCTCGAAGGCGGGGCCGCCCTCGCCCGACGGGCACTCCCCGTCGGCCGCCGTCCCCTCCCGGGGCACGCGCGCGTGCCCCGTCCGCGCCGCCGGGGGCGTCTCCCCGGTGAGCGTCTGCACCAGTGCCGCGAGCACCGTCACCAGGCCGTGCCCGCCCGCGTCGACCACTCCGGCGCGCTTCAGCGCGGGCAGCTGCCCCGGGGTCGCGGCCAGCGCCGCCCGGGCACCCTCGTAGGCCGCCCGGGCCACGGCGTCGCAGCCGCCCTCCGCGCGGTCCGCCGCGTCGGCGGCGGCCGAGGCGACGGTCAGGACCGTGCCCTCGACCGGGTGGGCGACCGCCTGCCGGGCGGAGTCGGCCGCGCGGCGCAGCGCGAGCCGCAGCTCGGGCGCCCCGGCCCGCGCCCCCTCGGGGCACGGCTCCCCGGCACGCTGCTCCCGTCCCCGCTCCCCGAGCACCTGCGCCATGCCGCGCAGCAACTGCGCCAGGATCGTCCCCGAGTTGCCCCGGGCACCGATCAGCGCACCGTGCGCCATCGCCCGCGCGGCCTCCGCCAGCGAGGGCCCCCGGCCGGCCCCGGCGTCCCCCGCCTCGTGCCCCGAGAACACCGCCTCCACCGCCGCCGCGGCCGACTCCACCGTCAGGTACAGGTTGGTGCCGGTGTCCCCGTCGGCGACCGGGTAGACGTTGATCGCGTCGATCTCCTCGCGCGCCCGTCCCAGCCCGCTCAGCGCCAGACCGCACCAGGTACGCACCGCCAGAGCGTCGAAGAACCTCTGCGGCACCTGCGCCACCTGCGCCTCCCTGAACTGCTGGACCCACGGGGCCCGGGGCCTGGACGTGGCACGCAGCGTAGACCCCGGGGCGGCGTCCGCCGGAACAGGGCCGGAACAGGGCGGAGCAGGAGCCTGATCAGGCATGGTAGTTTCGTTGTACGGACGCAGTCGTTGTATGCTGCTCCGGTTGCCCGATCCCGATCGGGCCATTCCCCCTGGCACCGCCATTCAGATCACGGTCGCTCGCGAGAGCCCGAGACCTTGATCCCGGCATGCCGGGATCAACCGTAAGTGCATCTGAAGTCTTTGGAGTGACCCGTGGCTGCCAACTGCGACGTCTGCGGCAAGGGGCCGGGCTTCGGCAACAACATCTCGCACTCGCACCGCCGTACGTCCCGCCGCTGGAACCCCAACATCCAGCGTGTGCGTACCGTGGTGGGCGGGACGCCGAAGCGCGTGAACGCTTGCACCTCGTGCATCAAGGCCGGCAAGGTCTCGCGCTGACGCTCAGCAACAGCGCGCGGCCACTGCCGGTCCGCTGCGAGAAGCCGGTCCACCTCAGGGTGGGCCGGCTTCTCGCCGTACGCGCCTGACCGCGCCGGTGCCGGCAACGGCACCGATGTGCCGCGCACGCCGTACGCCGTCAGCCCCGCCCCAGCGTCCACCCGTGATCCACGGGCCCGATGCCCGCGCCCAGCGCGAACCCGGCCGCGATCGCCCCGGTGACGTACTCCTTGGCCGCCGCCACCGCCTCCGGCACCGAGCGGCCGTGCGCCAGGTGTGACGCGATCGCCGAGGCGAGGGTGCACCCCGTGCCGTGGGTGTGCCGGTTGTCATGGCGCGGAGCCCGCAGCCAGTGCTCCTCCGCGCCGTCGGTGAGCAGGTCGACGGGGTCTTCGGGCAGATGACCGCCCTTGATCAGCGCCCAGCGCGGCCCGTAGGCGAGCAGGGCCGCCGCGGCCCGCCGCATCCCGTCCTCCGACTCCACCCGGACCCCGGTGAGCTGCGCCACCTCGTCCAGGTTCGGGGTGGCGACGGTGGCGACCGGCAGCAGCTCGGTGCGTACGGAGTCCAGGGCCGAGGCGGCCAGCAGCGCGTCCCCGTGCTTGGAGACGCCGACCGGGTCGACCACCGCGGGCGCGTCCGTCGCCGCGATCAGCTCGGCGACCGTCTCGACCAGCGGCGCCGAGGCGAGCATGCCGGTCTTGACCGCCTGGACGCCGATGTCGTCGACGACGCTGCGGTACTGCGCCCGGACCGCCTCGACGGGCAGTTCCCAGGCGCCCTGCACACCCAGGGAGTTCTGCGCGGTCACGGCCGTGATCACGCTCATCCCGTGGGTGCCGAGCGCGAGCATCGTCTTCAGGTCGGCCTGGACGCCGGCGCCGCCGCCGGAGTCGGAGCCGGCGACCGTGAGGACCCTGGGCGGCGCGCTCATCCCTCGATCTCCCCTCCGAAGTGGTCCCAGCCGCCGGCACTGGTCCAGGGCGCCCCGTCGACGGTCACCTGGGGCAGCGCCGAGGGGTGCAGGACCTCGCCGATGATCTTCCAGCGGGCGGGCAGCTTCACCTCCGGCCCGAAGGTGGCCACGATCGCGTGGTCCTCTCCCCCGGTCAGCACCCACTGCATCGGGTCGACGCCGACGGCCTGGCCGATGTCGTTCATCTGGGACGGGATGTCGATCTGTCCGGAGCGGATGTCGATCCTGACCTTGCTCGCCTCCGCGATGTGGCCCAGGTCCGCGATCAGCCCGTCGCTGACGTCGCACATGGCGGTCGCGCCGAGCCCGGCCGCGGTCGGCCCGGCGTGGTACGGCGGCTCCGGGCGCCGGTGGGCCTCGACGAAGGCGCGCGGGGAGCGGAAGCCCCGGGAGAGCACGGCGAACCCGGCGGCGGACCAGCCGAGCCAGCCGGTCACCGCGACCAGGTCGCCGGGGCGGGCGCCGGCCCGGGTCACCGGTTCCTGGCCGCGCAGATCACCGAGGGCGGTGATGGACACGGTGATGGTGTCCCCGCGCACCACGTCGCCGCCGACCACGGCGGCACCGGCGACCTGGCACTCGTCGCGCAGCCCGTCCATCAGCTCGGTCGGCCAGGTCACCGGCAGTTCGGCGGGGGCCACCAGGCCGAGCAGCAGCGCGGTCGGCACGGCACCCATCGCGGCGATGTCGGCCAGGTTCTGGGCCGCGGCCTTGCGGCCCACGTCGTAGGCGGTGGACCAGTCACGGCGGAAGTGCCGGCCCTCCACGAGTATGTCGGTGGTCGCCACCACCCGCCGGTCGGGCGCGGCGACCACCGCGGCGTCGTCGCCGGGGCCGATCCGGACCGCCGGGGTGGTGGTGAGGCGGGAGGTGAGCTCCCTGATGAGCCCGAACTCCCCGAGCTCACCAACAGTGCCCTTCATGGCCCTACTCCCCTTCCGCCCCGGCCCGTACCCGGCCGCGCGTCGTCTGTGTGTACCAAGGTGGTGTACCAGGTGGTGCACCGGGGCGGCGCACCGGGCGCTGTACCGGGGGACGTCCGGGGCTCCCGGCGCGCGAGACCCCCTGTTCCGCGGGTCTCCCCGCGGCGCCGCGCGACGCGATACCGTGGCGTTCCTTTTCCCCACATGATCCTCGTGGCCGCCCTGGAGGTTCCGTGGTACAGGCGTACATCCTGATCCAGACCGAGGTCGGCAAGGCCTCGGCCGTCGCCGAGACGATCGCCAAACTGCCGGGGGTGATCCAGGCCGAGGACGTGACCGGACCCTACGACGTCATCGTGCGCGCCCAGGCCGACACCGTCGACGACCTGGGCCGCATGGTGGTCGCCAAGGTCCAGCAAGTGGACGGCATCACCCGCACCCTGACCTGCCCGGTCGTCCATCTCTAGTACCCGTCTACCCTGTGCCGGTGAACTCCTTGCGTCACCGGCTGCTCGGTCTGCCCCTGCTCGTCCTGCTGACCGCCGTCGCGGGCTGCTCCGCGACGGACGGCGGCCCCTCGGTGGCGGTTCCCAGCCCGGACGCGGAGGTCGTCTCGCTCTGCGAGGACCTGGACGAGGCCGTGCCGTCGAAGGTGGACGGCCTGAGCCGCAGGGATCCCGAGCCCGCCTCCAAGCTCACGGCCGGCTGGGGAAACCCGCTGATCATACTGCGCTGCGGTGTCGTACGGCCGCCGAAGATGATCGATCCGAAGGTGGCCGAGGGCGGGGACGCGGACGCGGTCGCCGGCGGGGTCGACGGCGTCGACTGGCTGATGGAGAAGCGGGACGACGGGGCGTACCGGTTCACCACCGCCAACCGGGAGGCGTACGTCGAGGTCACCGTCCCGGAGGGCCGGGACAGTTCCAGCGTGCTGGTCGATCTGGCCCCGGCCGTGAAGAAGGCGATCCCCGAGGGAATCGCCCTCTGAGCCGCGCCGGTCAGCGCAGTCCCGTCGGTCGGTCGAGCGCCGCCCGCACCAGCCGGTCCACCAGCTCGGGGTAGCTCACCCCGCTGGCCTGCCACATCTGCGGGTACATGGAGATGGGCGTGAAGCCGGGCAGCGTGTTGATCTCGTTGATCACGAACTCGCCGTCCTCGGTGAGGAAGAAGTCCGCGCGCACCAGTCCCTCGCAGGACGCCGCCTCGAACGCCTCGACCGCGAGCCGCTGGACCTCGGCCGTCTCCTCGTCGGTGAGCGGCGCGGGCACCAGACCGGGCGTGGAGTCGATGTACTTGGCCTCGAAGTCGTAGTACGCGTGCGCGCTCGGCGGCGGGATCTCGGCGGGTACGGAGGCCCGCGGGCCGTCCTCGAACTCCAGCACCCCGCACTCGATCTCGCGGCCGGTCAGTGCCGCCTCGACCAGGATCTTCGGGTCGTGGCGGCGGGCCTCGGCGATCGCCTCGTCGAGGCCAGAGAGGTCGTCGACCTTGGTGATGCCGATCGAGGAGCCGGCGCGGGCGGGCTTCACGAACAGCGGCCAGCCGTGCTCGCCGGCGAAGTCCACGATCTTCTCGCGGGCGGCGGAGGCGTCCCGCTCCCACTCGCGGGGCCGGATCACCACGTACGGACCGACCTTGAGCCCGAAGGAGGTGAACACCCGCTTCATGTACTCCTTGTCCTGGCCGACCGCCGAGGCGAGCACCCCCGAGCCGACGTAGGGCACCCCGGCCAGCTCCAGCAGCCCCTGGAGGGTGCCGTCCTCGCCGTAGGGGCCGTGCAGGACGGGGAAGACGACGTCGACCTCGCCGAGCGCCTTGGGCACCGAGCCCGGTTCGCTGTAGACGACCTCGCGGTTGGCCGGGTCGACGGAGAGCACCACGGCGCCCTCGACCGGGTCGGCGAGCTGCTCCACGGTGGGGGTGCGCCGCTCGGTGATCGCCATGCGCTCGGGCTCGTCCGCGGTGAGCGCCCAGCGGCCGTCCGTCGTGATGCCGATCGGCAGGACCTCGTACTTGGTCCGGTCGATGGCGGCGAGGACGGCGCCGGCGGTGACCACGGAGATCCCGTGTTCGGAGCTGCGCCCGCCGAACACGACGGCGACCCGCGGCTTGCGAGGCGGCTGCTCGGGGCTCTGGGGGAGGTTCTCGGTGCTCATATCGCGTTGAGGGTACCCGCCCCCCGGGTCGCGTCACAGCCTCCGCCCCGCGCGAACGGGCGAAGGGTGCTCAGCGTCGCTCGGGCTTCGCGCTGCGCGACATCAGCTCCCTGACGGCGACCGCCGGGGGCTTGCCCTCGTGCACGATCTCGAAGACCGTCTCGGTGATCGGCATGTCGATGCCGTGCCGGCGGGCCAGATCCAGCACCGACTCGCAGGACTTGACGCCCTCGGCGGTCTGCTGGGTGACCGCGATGGTCTCCTCCAGGGTCATGCCCTTGCCGAGGTTGGTGCCGAAGGTGTGGTTCCGGGACAGCGGCGAGGAGCAGGTCGCCACCAGGTCGCCCAGGCCCGCGAGGCCGGAGAAGGTCAGCGGGTCGGCGCCGAGCGCGACGCCGAGCCGGGTGGTCTCGGCGAGGCCGCGGGTGATGAGGGAGCCCTTGGCGTTGTCGCCGAGGCCCATGCCGTCCGCGATGCCGACGGCGAGGCCGATGACGTTCTTCACCGCGCCGCCGAGTTCGCAGCCGACGACGTCGGTGTTGGTGTACGGGCGGAAGTACGGGGTGTGGCAGGCGGCCTGGAGCCGCCGGGCGACGGCCTCGTCGGTGCAGGCGACGACGGCGGCGGCCGGCATCCGGGCGGCGATCTCACGGGCCAGGTTGGGGCCGGTGACCACGGCGACGCGGTCGGCGCCCACCTCGGCGACGTCCTCGACGACCTGGCTCATCCGCATCGCGGAGCCGAGTTCGACGCCCTTCATCAGGGAGACCAGGACGGTGTCCGGCGCGAGCAGCGGGCGCCACTTCGCGAGGTTCTCGCGGGCCGTCTGGGAGGGGATCGCCAGGACGGTGAAGTCGGCGCCGGCCGCGGCCTCGGCGGCGTCGGTGGTGGCCCGGACGTTCCCGGGGAGCTCCACGCCCGGCAGGTAGTCCGGGTTGGTCCGGGTGGAGTTGACGGCGTCGACGAGCTGCGGGCGCCGTGCCCACAGGGTGACCTCGCATCCCGCGTCGGCGAGGATCACAGCGAACGCGGTGCCCCACGACCCGGTGCCGAAGACGGCCGCCTTGACCGGCTTGCTCACGTGCCCTGCCCTTCTGCCTGTTTGCCGTGCGTCTGTGCCTGGGTGCGCCTGCGCGACTGCGCCTGGGTGCGGCGCCGCTGCTCGGTCCGCTCGCGGCGCGGGTCGTAGGGCGTCTCGGGCGCCTTCTCGCCGCGGATCTCCTCCAGCTGGCGGGTGACCGCGGCCATGATGACCTCGGTGGCCTCCTTCAGCACCTCCGCGGTCACCTCCCGGCCGTAGAAGCGGGAGAGGTCGACGGGCGGTCCGGCCAGCACGTGGTGGGTCTTGCGGGGCAGCGGGCGCGGCTTCCTCGCGTACGGCGGCAGCAGTTCGTTGCAGCCCCACTGGGCGACCGGGATGACCGGGCACCTGGTCTGCAGGGCGACCCGCGCGGCGCCGGTCTTGCCGGTCATGGGCCAGCCGTCGGGGTCGCGGGTGAGGGTGCCCTCGGGGTAGAAGGCGACGCACTCGCCGCGCTCCACGGCGTCGATCGCGGCCCGGAAGGCGCTGAGCGCGTCCGTGCTCTCCCGGTAGACGGGAATCTGCCCGGTGCCGCGCATCGCGGCGCCGACGAACCCTTCCTTGAAAAGCCCGCTCTTGGCCAGGAAACGGGGAAGGCGGCCGGTGTTGTACTGAAAGTGTGCGTATCCGAGGGGGTCGATGTGGGAATTGTGATTCACGACGGTGATGAATCCGCCCTCGGCCGGAATGTTCTCCATTCCCCGCCAGTCCCGCTTGAGCAGTATCACCAGCGGCGGTTTGCAGATCACCGCGGCCAAGCGGTACCAGAAGCCGATTCTGCGGCGGGGCACGCGGACACCTTCCTCTAGGGCTGGGCGGGGCAGGGGAGCCGCACAAGTGTCGCCCCGGGCCGCCGGTCTGTCGAGGACACGGTACGCCCCGACCACCCGGTGCCCCCTGCCCCCGGGTGACAATGAGCGCGACAAGAGAGGGACGGATCGCCTGTGCGGTGGAGCTTGGTCGTGCCCGTGAAGCCCCTGGCCCGGGCCAAGAGCAGGCTGTCGGACACGGCGGACGACGCGGTACGGCCAAACCTCGCGCTGGCCTTCGCCCTGGACACCGTGGCGGCGGCGCTGTCCTGCCCGGCGGTGGCGGATGTGGCAGTCGTCACGGACGACCCCCGGGCGGGTCGGGAGCTGGCCGCGCTCGGCGCCGGTGTCGTCGCCGACGAGCCGGACGGCGGCCTGAACGCGGCCCTGGCCCACGCGGCGGCGACCGTACGGGCCTCGCGCCCCGGAAGTCCGGTGGCGGCGCTGAACGCCGATCTCCCGGCGCTCCGGCCGGCCGAATTGGCCCGGGTGCTGAATGCCGCGGCGCGATTCCCGCGTTCTTTCCTGCCGGACGCGGCCGGCGTCGGAACGACGCTGCTGGCCGCCGCCCCCGGCCGCGCGCTGGACCCCTTCTTCGGCCCGGACTCCTGCCGTGGACACCGCGCGTCGGGCGCGGTGGAACTGGGGCTCGGCGCGGTGGATTCCGTACGGCGGGACGTGGACACCGGCGAGGACCTGCGCGCCGCGCTGGCGCTGGGGGTGGGGCCGCGGACGGCCGCGGCCGTGGCGCGGCTGCTGATCGCCGAACAGTAGGCTGCCGTCATGCAGGCGACCGCTTATACGTACGACCCCGACAGCCGCAGCGGGCAGGTGCTGCTGGACGACGGCACCCCGGTGCCGTTCGACGCGGCGGCGTTCGACGCGGGCGGCCTGCGGCTGCTGCGGCCCGGGCAGCGGGTGCGGATCGAGACCGAGGGGTCTCGGGGTCCGGGCGAGGGCCCGCGGATCACGCTGATCACGCTGCAGACGTTCTGAGCGACGCCTCCCCGACAGGCCGCGGGCCGGACTCCCTCAGGAGTCCGGCCCGGCGTGTGAGTGCCCCTGGGCGCCGCCCGTCACTTCTTGCGTGCGGTGGCCTTCTTGGCGGTGGTCTTGCGCGCGGTCGACTTCTTGGCCGGCGCCTTCTTGGCCGTGGCCTTCTTCGCCGGGGCCGTCTGCGCGGTGGTCTTCTTCGCCGGGGTGCCGGCCGACTTCTTCGCGGGGGCCTTCTTGGCGGCGGTCTGCGCCGTGGTGGCCGTCTTCTTCGCCGCCGCGGCCGTCTTCTTCGCCGCGCCCGTGGTCTTCTTGGCGGCGGCGGCCTTCTTGCTCGCGGCCGTGGTCTTCTTGGCGGCGGCCTTCTTGCCCGCGGCCTTGGAGATGGTGGGCGGCGGGCCGGAGAGGCTGCCCTTGGGCGCCTTCTTGACCGCGATGTCGTTCTTCGGGAGCTTCTTGGAGCCGCTGACCAGGTCCTTGAAGCCCTGACCGGCGCGGAAGCGCGGAACCGAGGTCTTCTTGACCCGAACCCGCTCGCCCGTCTGAGGGTTACGGGCGTAACGGGCCGGACGGTCGACCTTCTCGAAGGAACCGAATCCGGTGACCGAGACCCGGTCGCCGGCGACCACCGCGCGGACGATGGCGTCCAGGACCGCGTCGACGGCGTCGGCGGCCTGCTGCCGTCCCCCCATCTTGTCGGCAATCGCTTCTACGAGCTGCGCCTTGTTCACGTCTTCCCCTTCGGAGACCTCGCCAGAACGAGAATGTTCAAGCTTTTTCGCACGTTAGGCAGATATATACCGCAAATCAAACACGAAACGGGCTAATCACCCTTGTGCCGCAACGGACTCGACTGTCCCCGGCCGGTTCAGCGTTGCCCGTCGGAGAACCGGCCTTCGTCGAGATCCTCCGCGAAGCGCTCCAGACGCCTTGCCGCGCCGGCGGGATCGTGCTTGGCCGCGGCCGTAATGACCAGCAGCTTCCGGGTCAGCGCCATCCGTACGCCCTCCGGGACTTGCAGTGCGCGCACCCTTGCGTGCGCTTCCTTGAGCCGGGACGCGACCGCCGCATAGAGCTGGAGTTGGCCGTCGTGTTCCATGCACAGATTGTGCCATCTGGGGCGAGTTGTCGCCTGCGCAGGGGGCAACTGCCGCCCCACGGGGCTCCTCGGACGCCCGCCGAAACGACCTCCTCGTCACTCACGTACCCCGTCAACCACCTGCGTAACTCGGTAAGTTGCCGCCTCGCCGCGCACCGTCCGGGCCCCGACACGGCCGTACCCCCGATCGGAGCGATCGGGGGTACGGGGGGTGTCTGCGGGTGGCCGAAAGTCGACCTCCCTACGGCTTCGGGATCAGACCTGGACCGTCCGCGGCTTGAACGACGGGCGCTTCGTCTCGTACGCGGCGATGTCCTGCTCGTTCTGGAGCGTGATGGAGATGTCGTCCAGCCCGTTCAGCAGCCGCCAGCGGGAGTTCTCGTCCAGCTCGAAGGCGGCGGTGATGCCCTCGGCGCGCACCTCGCGGGTCTCCAGGTCGACCGTGATCTCGGCCTGCGGGTCGTTCTCCGTCAGCGCCCACAGCGCGTCCACGGTCTGCTGGTCGAGGACCACGGTGAGCAGCCCGTTCTTCAGCGAGTTGCCGCGGAAGATGTCGGCGAAGCGGGAGGAGATCACGGCCTTGAAGCCGTAGTTCTGCAACGCCCACACCGCGTGCTCGCGGGAGGAGCCGGTGCCGAAGTCGGGGCCGGCGACCAGCACGGTCGCCCCCTGCCGCTCGGGCTGGTTGAGGACGAAGCTCTCGTCCTTGCGCCAGGCCTCGAACAGCCCGTCCTCGAACCCGTCCCGGGTCACCTTCTTGAGCCAGTGGGCGGGGATGATCTGGTCGGTGTCCACGTTGCTGCGGCGCAGCGGGACGGCCCGGCCGGTGTGCGTGGTGAATGCTTCCATGGCTGATCAGACTCCAGCGGGCGTGAGGGCGTCGGCGGCGGCGAGGTCGGCCGGGGAGGCGAGGTGCCCCGTGACGGCCGTCGCGGCGGCGACCTGCGGGGAGACCAGGTGGGTACGCCCGCCCTTGCCCTGCCGGCCCTCGAAGTTGCGGTTGGAGGTGGAGGCGGAACGCTCCCCGGGGGCGAGCTGGTCGGGGTTCATGCCCAGGCACATCGAGCAGCCCGCGTGCCGCCACTCGGCGCCGGCCTCCTTGAAGACCGTGTCCAGGCCCTCGGAGACGGCCTGCAGACCGACCCGCGCGGAGCCCGGGACGACCAGCATCCGTACGCCGTCGGCGACTTTGCGGCCCTTGATGATCTCGGCGGCGGCGCGCAGGTCCTCGATGCGGCCGTTGGTGCAGGAGCCCACGAAGACGGTGTCCACCTTGATGGAGCGCAGCGGCTGCCCGGCCTCCAGCCCCATGTACTCCAGGGCCTTCTCGGCGGCGAGGCGCTCCGAGGCGTCCTCGTACGAGGCCGGGTCGGGGACGGCGGCCGAAAGCGGCGCGCCCTGGCCGGGGTTGGTGCCCCAGGTGACGAACGGCGACAGCTCGGCGGCCTCGATGACGACCTCGGCGTCGAACTCGGCGTCGTCGTCGGTGCGCAGCGTCTTCCAGTACTCGACCGCCGCGTCCCAGTCCGCGCCCTCGGGGGCGTGCGGGCGGCCCTTGAGGTAGGCGAAGGTGGTCTCGTCGGGGGCGATCATGCCCGCGCGGGCGCCGGCCTCGATCGACATGTTGCAGATGGTCATGCGGGCCTCCATCGAGAGCTTCTCGATGGCCTCGCCGCGGTACTCCAGGATGTAGCCCTGGCCGCCGCCGGTGCCGATCTTCGCGATGATCGCGAGGATCAGGTCCTTGGCGGTGACGCCGTCGGGCAGCTCGCCGTTGACCGTGATCGCCATGGTCTTCGGGCGGGCCATCGGCAGCGTCTGGGTGGCGAGCACGTGCTCCACCTGGGAGGTGCCGATGCCGAAGGCCAGCGCGCCGAAGGCGCCGTGCGTCGAGGTGTGCGAGTCGCCGCAGACCACGGTGGTGCCGGGCTGGGTCAGGCCCAGCTGCGGGCCGACGACGTGCACGACGCCCTGCTCGACGTCGCCCAGCGGGTGCAGCCGGACGCCGAACTCCGCGCAGTTCTTGCGCAGCGTCTCCAGCTGGACCCGGGAGACCGGGTCCGCGATGGGCTTGTCGATGTCGAGGGTCGGGGTGTTGTGATCCTCGGTCGCGATGGTCAGGTCGAGCCGCCGCACGGTCCGGCCGCTCTTGCGGAGGCCGTCGAAGGCCTGCGGGCTGGTCACCTCGTGCAGCAGGTGCAGATCGATGAAGAGGAGGTCGGGCTCGCCCTCGGCGCGCCGGACGACGTGGTCGTCCCAGACCTTCTCCGCGAGTGTCCTACCCATCGCTTTCCCTCCGGCCGGCAACGGCTCGCCGGCCCAACTAGAGATCTTCAGGAGGCGGCGCCCGCGCCCCGGTTTCCGGGCGACCGCCACCAGGCCCTTACGTCACGGGCCGTTGTGACTTGTGCCTTCCAGGGTGGCGCGTTCCGCGGAAAATTGAACTTGCGTTTCACAGAGTGAGACGCGAGTATCGTTGCATGGACAACAGTAGCGGCGTCGGCGTTCTGGACAAGGCGGCCCTCGTCCTGAGCGCTCTGGAGTCCGGCCCGGCCACCCTCGCGGGTTTGGTCGGTGCGACCGGACTGGCACGACCCACGGCCCACCGCCTGGCCGTGGCGCTGGAGCACCACCGTATGGTGGCGCGCGACATGCAGGGGCGCTTCATCCTCGGCCCGCGCCTGTCGGAGCTGGCCGCCGCGGCCGGCGAGGACCGGCTGCTGGCCACGGCCGGCCCGGTGCTCACCCACCTCCGTGACGTGACGGGCGAGAGCGCCCAGCTCTACCGCCGCCAGGGCGACATGCGCATCTGCGTCGCCGCGGCGGAGCGGCTGTCCGGTCTGCGGGACACGGTCCCGGTCGGGTCCACGCTCACGATGAAGGCCGGTTCGTCCGCCCAGATCCTCATGGCCTGGGAGGAGCCCGAGCGGCTGCACCGCGGCCTGCAGGGCGCCCGCTTCACGGCGACCGCCCTGTCCGGCGTACGGCGCCGGGGCTGGGCCCAGTCCATCGGCGAGCGCGAGCCGGGCGTCGCCTCGGTGTCCGCGCCGGTGCGCGGCCCGTCCAACCGCGTGGTGGCCGCCGTCTCCGTCTCCGGCCCCATCGAGCGCCTCAGCCGCCACCCGGGCCGGATGCACGCCCAGGCCGTCATCGACGCCGCCGGCCGCCTCTCGGAGGCCCTGCGCCGTTCCGGTTGAGACGGCCCGCGGGCCGGCCCCAGCGCCGCGGCCGGTCTGAGTGCGGCGCCCCGGGGCGCGGGGCTGTGCCATACGCGGCTGTGCCGCACGGGCGTGACCAGCCCCGGCCGGGCCGCGCCCGCCGGACAACGAAAACGGCCCCCCGCCTCGAGCGTTTCCGCTGAGGCGAAGAGCCGTCGTCCCGTACCCCCGACCGGATTCGAACCGGCGCTACCGCCTTGAGAGGGCGGCGTGCTAGGCCGCTACACAACGGGGGCGTGGATCCTGCGTTTCCGCAGGTCCGAGCTGGTCTACCTGGACTCGAACCAAGACTAACTGAACCAGAATCAGTCGTGCTGCCAATTACACCATAGACCAATGTGGTTTAGAGCAGGCAGTACCCCCGACCGGATTCGAACCGGCGCTACCGCCTTGAGAGGGCGGCGTGCTAGGCCGCTACACAACGGGGGCCCTAGCGATCACCATGAAGTGGATCACCGTACCCCCGACCGGATTCGAACCGGCGCTACTGCCTTGAGAGGGCAGCGTGCTAGGCCGCTACACAACGGGGGCTTTGCAGATGAGCTCTGCGAGCTGGCCTACCTGGACTCGAACCAAGACTAACTGAACCAGAATCAGTCGTGCTGCCAATTACACCATAGGCCACTGGAACGCAAGCCCCGTGCTGGGGATCTTGTTCTAGTCTCGCGCTTCCGGTTCCGGCCTTTCGGCCCGCTCCCCGGCGGCGCAGGAAGAACATTACCCGAAGGTGGACGGGGCTCCAAAACGAGTATCCCCGCCGAGGACCGAGGGGAGTTCCGCGAGGGACGCGATGCGGCGCGGGCCGACGGGCGGGTCGACGGCCGCCCACGCCTTGCCCCGGTCGAGCCAGACCGACAGCAGCCCGGCGTCGGCGGCGCCCCGGCCGTCGATCTCCGGGTGGTCACCGACGTAGGCGACCTGGTGCGGGGCGAGGGAGAGCGCCTCGCAGGCCGCCAGGAAGGCGCCGGGGTCGGGCTTGGAGACGCCCAGCTCGGCCGCGCACAGGATGGCCTCGAAGCGATCGTGGACGCCGAGGACGCGCAGCTTGCGGTCCTGGACGGTGAGGCTGGAGTTGGACAGCACGGCGTGCCGGTGGCTGGCGGCGAGGGCGTCGAGGACGGGCAGGACGTCCGGGAAGAGGGCCCAGGCGGCCTCGTAGTGCGCCAGGTACCGGTCGAACCAGTCGTCGGCCTCGGTGTCGGTCAGCTCCGGGCGGTCCAGGAAGACCCGGGTGCGGTCGCGCCGCTGGGTGATGTAGTCCACCTCGCCGGCCGCGAACCGGGCCCACTGGGCGTCGGTGATCGTCCGCCAGTGGGCCAGGGCCTCCTCGGCGGTCCCGTAGCGGTCGAGCAGTTCCTCGGCCACGAGGTGGGCGCGCAGGCCCTCGCGGTCCGCGGAGGTGTAGTCGAAAAGGGTGTCGTCGACGTCCCAGACCACGGCTTCGATCGTCATGTCCCCGACGGTACCCGGGGGGACGGCGAAGGGGCAGCGCGCCGGAGCCTCCCGGTGCGCTGCCCCTCGGTGCCGGCGCTACGCGGCCAGCCGCGCCAGCGCCGCGTCGATCCTGGTCAGCGCCTTCTCCTTGCCCAGGACCTCCAGGGACTCGAAGAGCGGCAGGCCGACCGTGCGGCCGGTGACGGCGACGCGGACCGGGGCCTGGGCCTTGCCGAGCTTGAGGCCGTGGGCCTCACCGGCGGCCAGGACGGCCTCCTTCAGGGACTCCGGCGACGTCCAGTCGGCGGCCTCCAGCTTCTCCCTCGCCGTGCGCAGCAGCGCGTCCGAGCCCTCCTTCATCGCCTTGTTCCAGGACGCCTCGTCGAAGACGGGCTCCGGCAGGAACAGGAAGTCGACGTTGTCGGTGATCTCGGAGAGGACCTTCAGGCGGGTCTGCGCGTGCGGGGCGATCGCCTGCCACTTGGCCTCGTCGAAGTCCTCCGGTGCCCAGGGGGCGAAGGGCGGCCTCAGCCACGGGCGGCAGCGCTCGGCGAAGTCCTTCGCCTCCAGCATGCGGATGTGGTCGCCGTTGACGGCCTCGCACTTCTTGAGGTCGAAGCGGGCCGGGTTGGGGTTGACGTCCGTGACGTCGAAGGCGGCGACCATCTCGTCGACGGTGAAGATGTCCCGGTCGGCGGAGAGGGACCAGCCGAGCAGGGAGAGGTAGTTGAGCAGGCCCTCGGGGAGGAAGCCGCGCTCCCGGTAGAGGTTCAGGGAGGACTGCGGGTCGCGCTTGGAGAGCTTCTTGTTGCCCTCGCCCATCACGTACGGCAGGTGGCCGAAGGCCGGGATCTCCTTGGCGACGCCCAGCTCGATCAGCGCCCTGTACAGGGCGATCTGGCGCGGGGTGGAGGAGAGCAGGTCCTCGCCGCGCAGGACGTGGGTGATCTCCATCAGGGCGTCGTCGACCGGGTTGACCAGCGTGTACAGCGGGGCGCCGTTGGCGCGGACGATGCCGTAGTCCGGGACGTTCTCCGGCAGGTAGGTGATCTCGCCGCGGACCAGGTCCGTGAAGGTGATCGCCTCGTCGGGCATCCGGAAGCGGACGATCGGCGTACGGCCCCGGGCCTCGTACTCCTCGACCTGCGCGGCGGTCAGTTCGCGGCAGTGGCCGTCGTAGCCGGAGGGCTGGCCGGCGGCGCGGGCGGCCTCGCGGCGGGTGTCCAGCTCCTCCTGGGAGCAGTAGCAGCGGTAGGCGTGGCCGGCGTCCAGGAGCTTCCGCGCGACGTCCCGGTAGAGGTCCATGCGCTGCGACTGGCGGTACGGCGCGTGCGGGCCGCCGGTCTCGGGGCCCTCGTCCCAGTCGAAGCCGAGCCAGCGCATGGAGTCCAGGAGCTGCTCGTAGGACTCCTCGGAGTCGCGGGCGGCGTCGGTGTCCTCGATGCGGAAGACCAGGGTGCCGCCGTGGTGGCGCGCGAAGGCCCAGTTGAACAGGGCGGTGCGGACCAGGCCCACGTGGGGGTTACCGGTGGGCGAGGGACAGAAACGGACGCGTACGGGGGACGCTGCGCTAGCCACGCTTGACAACCTTGTTGGTGAGAGTGCCGATGCCTTCGATGGTGACGGCGACCTCGTCGCCGACGTGGAGGGGGCCGACCCCGGCCGGGGTGCCGGTGAGGATCACGTCTCCGGGGAGCAGGGTCATCGCCTCGGTGACGTTGACGACCAGGTCCTCGATGGAGTGGATCATCTCGCTGGTGCGGCCGAGCTGGCGCTGCTGCCCGTTGACGGTGAGCTGGATCGTCAGGTCGGCGGCGCGGGCGAGGTCGATGTCCGTCTCCACCCAGGGGCCGAGCGGGCAGGAGGTGTCGAAGCCCTTGGCCCGGGCCCACTGCTTCTCGCGGCGCTGCACGTCGCGGGCGGTGACGTCGTTGGCGCAGGTGTAGCCGAGGACGACGTCGGCGACGCGCTCGCGCGGGACCTCGCGGCACATGCGGCCGATGACCACGGCCAGCTCGGCCTCGTGGTGCAGTTCCTGCGAGAAGGAGGGGTACTGGATGTCGTCGCCGGGGCCGGTGACCGAGGTGGACGGCTTGAAGAAGGCGAACGGGGCGTCGGGCACCTCGTTGCCCAGCTCCCGGGCGTGCTCGGCGTAGTTGCGGCCGAAGGCGACGACCTTGTTGGGGAGCACCGGCGGCAGCAGCCGGACCTTGCTCAGCGGGACCTTCGTGCCGGAGAGCTCGAAGTCCGCGAACGGGATGCCCTTGATGATGTCGAGGACGAGCTGGTCCGGCTGGTCGCCCTCGACCGCGCCGAAGGCGACGTTCCCGTCGATGGAGAACCTGGCGATGCGCACGGGTTGCTTGGCCCCTTGACTGATGCGGCTGGAGTCTGACGCTCCAGGCTAGCGCGGCAGGGGGCGGGCGCCTCGCGCATCGCCGTCGCCCGGGCCGGGGCGTCCTATTCGGCGGCGGTGGCCGGGGCGGGGATCTCCATGAGGATGGTGCGCCGCGGGTTGGCGGTCCGGGTGGGCAGCTCGACGGCGTGCTCCGGCTGTTCCGGGGCCCGCAGTTCGCCGGCGTCCTTCAGGTGGACCAGCGTCGTGCGGCGCGGATTGGCGATCTTGTGGAACATCATCGTCGTCTTCACGGTGGTACGGGCCTCATGGGGTGCGGGCGCCGGGCGGGTGCCCCCGAAGGGGCCCCGGCGGGCGCGGGTTGTCGGATTCGCCTTCTCTGTAAAGCGCCAGGCTAAACACGCGATTCCCCACTGAAGACGTGAAGAACTCATGGCGCCCGTGTGAGTTTGCTCACTGAGCAAGGGGTAAAACGGCTAAAACGGACCCATGCCCGGTCGCCGGGAAACGGACATTGACCCCCTGAAGCGTCCATTCCGCTCCTGATCATGGCGACTGGGACACCCGTCGCGGACCGATGACTCGTGACCATACGCCCGTTTTGCCGTCGACCACTCTCTACGTCCGGTGATCCGGCCCTCACGTGCTGTCACGTCGGTCACGGGCTGTCCCATGGCCCTTGTTGGAGATCCTGCACTGTGCTGGAATTCCACGGACCGCCGCAGGATCGAGCCGGCACACGGGGGGCGCACCGAAGCGCCGAGTGGCGGCAAGAGGGGGAACCGGCGCCGGTTACTCACGACCATCAGGGGGCGTATTCAGGGCGCTCCCGAGACGCCGACACCGTGCCTCGCCGTTCACGCGGAGGGGTGCCTGGTCCAGAGGTTGCGACGCTAGTGCAGGGACGTTTCAAGAGGGATGGCAGCGCTTCGGCGGAGCCGGAGCCGCAGGGTGGGACTGGCCCCATGACAGGCAGCTCCTCTCCCCAGCACGCCCAGCACGCCCACAAGGGTGCCCCGGGCCCGGCCGCGTCCGGCGCCGCCGGGGGTGGCGAACGCGCCGGACGGGGCGGCCCCGCGGCGGCCCCCGGCACGCCCGGCGGCTCCGGCACGCCCGGCGCGTCCGGCCCAAAGGGGCAGGCGCCGGCGGCCAGGGCGGCCAAGGGCCCGAGCGGTCCCGGGACCCGAATAGCCCTGCGCAACTGGCGCATCTCCACCCGTCTGGTGTCCCTGCTGGCGCTCCCGGTCGTCGCGGCGACCTCGCTGGGTGCCCTGCGCATCAGCGACTCCATGGACAACATCCAGCAGCTCGACAACATGAAGCTGCTGACGGAGATGACCGCGCGCGCCACCGAGCTGGCCGCCGCGCTCCAGGAGGAGCGTGACAAGTCGGCGGGCCCGCTGGCGCACGACTCCTCCTCCAGCGCGACCGCGGTCAAGGGCGACCGGGAGAAGACCGACCGGGCCCTGGCCAACTTCATCGACGGCTCCGAGGACATCGACGCCGCCAGCAAGGACGGCAACCTCCAGGGCGTGCGCGACACCGTCGTCGGTCTCGCCAGCGAGCTCAACGGCCTGAGCAAGATCCGCAACTCCGCCTACGAGGACCCGCGCAACTCGACGCAGACCGTCGACGCCTACCACCGCCTGATCACCCACCTCCTGGACCTCTCCCAGGACATGGCCGAGGCGACCAGCAACCCCGAGATGATCCAGCGCACCCGCGCGCTGTCGGCGTTCTCGTCCGCCAAGGAGTACGCCTCGGTCCAGCGGGCCGTCATCGCGGCGGCGCTGCCCACGAGCAACACCACGTCCGGCAGCCTCTCCGAGAACGACCGGCTGTACGCCGAGGCGGCCCTGGACAGCCAGGACTACGACCTGCGCAGCTTCGCCAGCATCTACGGCAGCGGCTCCACCGAACTCCTCCAGCCCATCCAGGAGGGCAACGCGACGATCGAGTCGGCGGACAAGTACGCCGGCCGGGTCCTCGCCAACGAGGGCGCCATCGAGGAGATGGAGAAGCAGTCCTACCAGGACTGGCTGGACAGCAGCTCCACCAAGATCCAGCAGATGACGAACATCGAGCACACGCTGCTGGAGGACATGGAGCAGCAGGCGCGTGAGCTGCGCAGCGAGTCGGAGCGCGAGGCGATCCTCTCCGGTGCGCTGATCCTGATCGTGCTCGGTGTCTCGCTGGTCGGCGCGTTCGTCGTGGCCCGCTCCATGATCCGTTCGCTGCGCCGTCTGGAGGAGACCGCGACCAAGGTCGCCAACGACCGGCTGCCCGAGCTGGTCAAGCAGCTCTCCGAGTCCGACCCGCAGGACGTCGACACCTCCGTGGAGTCGGTCGGCGTGCACTCCCGGGACGAGATCGGCAAGGTGGCCGCGGCCTTCGACGACGTGCACCGCGAGGCGGTCCGGCTCGCCGCCGAGCAGGCCCTGCTGCGGGGCAACGTCAACGCGATGTTCACCAACCTCTCGCGCCGCTCCCAGGGCCTCATCCAGCGTCAGCTGTCGCTCATCTCCGAACTGGAGTCCCGCGAGGCCGACCCGGACCAGCTGTCCTCGCTCTTCAAGCTCGACCACCTCGCGACGCGCATGCGCCGCAACGGTGAGAACCTCCTCGTCCTCGCCGGTGAGGAGCCGGGCCGCCGCTGGACCCGTCCGGTGCCGCTGGTCGACGTGCTCCGTGCCGCCGCCTCCGAGGTGGAGCAGTACGAGCGCATCGAGCTGTCCTCGGTCCCGACGACCGAGGTCGCCGGCCGGGTCGTCAACGACCTCGTGCACCTGCTCGCCGAGCTGCTGGAGAACGCCACCTCGTTCTCCTCGCCGCAGACCAAGGTCAAGGTCACCGGTCACGCGCTGCCCGACGGGCGGGTGCTCATCGAGATCCACGACACCGGTATCGGCCTCTCCCCCGAGGACCTCGCGGCGATCAACGAGCGGCTGGCCTCGCCGCCCACCGTGGACGTCTCCGTCTCCCGCCGCATGGGTCTGTTCGTGGTCGGCCGCCTCTCGCAGCGCCACGGCATCCGCATCCAGCTGCGCCCGTCCGACTCCGGCGGTACGACCGCGCTGGTCATGCTGCCCGTCGATGTCGCCCAGGGTGGCCGCAAGCCGCAGGGCAAGCCCGGTCAGCCCGGCGGTGGCGGTCCCGCCGCCGCGCAGGCCGCGGCCGGTGCCGCGGCGGCCCGGCGGCCGGGCGGCGGCCAGGGCGGCGGCGCGCTCGGCGCGGGTGCCCCCGGTGGTCCCCGGCTCGCGTCCGGTCAGGGGCCGCGCGCCGCGCTGCCCGGCCGGGACGGCGGACAGCAGGGCGGACCGGGCGGCGCCCGGGGACCGCAGTCGCCGCAGTCCCCGCAGAACCGTCCGGCTCCGGCGGGCGCGGGCGCCGGTCAGACGCCGGGCGCCCCGCAGGGCCTGCAGGCCGCGGGTCTGAACGCGCCGCAGCCGGCGCAGGGCCAGGACGCCTTCGGCAACGCCGCGCCGGCCGCGCCGCAGCGCGGCCGGCGCAAGGGCAACGGCACCGGTGACTCCGAGCGGGGCCGGCGTCCGCAGCTGCCGCCGCGCGGCGGAGCGCGGGCCGAGCTGCCCGGCGGCGACCCGCAGCCCCACGTGCCCAGCTGGAGCGACGAGAACGCGCGGCCGTCCGTGGACCGCGCCGCGCTGGACGCCCCGCGCGGCCACGAGGAGCCGGACGTCGCCCGCACCGCTCCCGTGCCCCGGATCGACGACCGGCAGGGGCCGGCGGCGACCACCGAGATGCCGGTGATCGGCCGGTCCGACGAGCAGGACGGTCCCGCCGCCACGGCCGAGTTCGCCCGCCCGGACTTCGACGCGCCCGCGCCGGGCACGGCCGGGGGCCGGTTCGCCGCGCCGGGCCCAAACGCCCCGGCGCCCGCCGACCGGTTCGGCTCCCCCGGCGGTTACGGACCGCAGGGCGGCGGCCAGGACGGGGCCCAGGGCAGCGGCCCGTTCGTCCGCTCCGACGTCTTCGGCGCGCCCGCCGGGGCGAACGGCGCGGGCGGCCCGGCCGGCCAGGACCGGATTGGCGCCCCGCAGGCGTACGAGGACGGCTCGGCCACGGGGCGGCACGCCCTCCACCAGGACCCGGCCGCCACCGGCCAGTTCGGCCGCCAGGACCTGAGCGGCACCGGCGGGTACGGCCGCCAGGACGCGTCCACGACCGGCCAGTACGGCCGCCAGGACGCCTCCGCCACCGGCCAGTACGACCGCCAGGACGCCTCCGCCACCGGCCAGTACGACCGTCAGGACCCGGCCCGCGACGACGCGTTCGGGGCGCGGGGCTTCGAGCCCCGTGACCCGGCCGCCGCCGGCCAGTTCGAGCGGCCGGACGCGGCGCCCGCCGCCCCGTACGACCGCCAGGACCCGTACAGCAGGACGGAGCCGGCCCCCGCCGGTCCGTACGACCCCCAGAACACGTCCGCCACCGGCCAGTTCGAGCGGCCGTCGGCGGATCACGGGGACGGCTTCGGCGGGACCCACCTGCGGCGTCCGCAGCGGCCCGTGCGGCAGGAGCCGGAGGCGCTGCCCCCGGCCACCGGTCCCGGTGACGGCCGTACGCCGCTGTTCGACACGCTGGAGACCAACTGGTTCCGCGGCGAACGGCGCGAGCGGCAGGGCGGCGGCGACACGTCGCAGGCCGCCGGGCAGCAGCCCCCCGCCGCGCCGCAGACCACCGCGCCCCAGCCTCCCGCCGCCTCTTCCTGGCGCAGTTCGCCCAACGACGAACTCGTCCGGCAGGCCGAGCGTGTCCGGCAGCCGGCCGCGGGCGGTATCACCACCTCCGGCCTGCCGCGCCGGGTGCCCCGTGCGAACCTGGTACCGGGCACGGCTCAGCAGCAGTCCCACCAGAGCGGTCCGCAGGTCTCGCGCGCACCCGACGAGGTGCGCGGCCGGCTGACCAATCTCCGTCGGGGTATCGCACAGGGCCGTCAGGCGGGAAGCGGCCAGACCGGCAACTTCCCGAGGCCCACTCACCAGCAGGAGCGTTAGTTGAGCCCGATGAGCCAGGCGGCACAGAACCTCAACTGGTTGATCACGAATTTCGTGGACAACACACCCGGGGTGTCCCACACCGTCGTCGTGTCCGCCGACGGACTCCTTCTGGCGATGTCCGAAGGTTTCCCGCGCGACCGCGCCGACCAGCTCGCGGCCGTCGCCTCCGGTCTGACCTCGCTCACGGCCGGGGCGTCCCGGATCTTCGAGGGCGGCAGCGTGGCGCAGACGGTCGTGGAGATGGAACGCGGGTTCCTCTTCCTCATGTCCGTCTCGGACGGCTCGTCCCTGGCCGTTCTCGCCCACCCGGAGTGCGACATCGGCCTCGTCGGCTACGAGATGGCGCTGCTCGTCGACCGCGCGGGCGCCGTACTCACCCCCGACCTGCGCGCCGAGCTGCAAGGAAGTCTGCTGCACTGATCGGCCCCGGCACCACCCGTCTCACCGAATCACCGTCCGGCCGCCACAAACCCCCCACCGGCCCCACCAGACGGCTTGACTACCGACATGCCGCCCCGCCCGGAGGACCCATGACCCCGCCCACCGCCTCTCATGATCCGTACGCGGAACCGTACGAGGACGAGGGCGACCAGCCGCTGGTACGTCCGTACGCGATGACCGGCGGCCGGACCCGGCCCCGCTATCAGCTCGCCATCGAGGCTCTGATCAGCACCACGGCCGACCCGGCAGCACTGATGGGACTGCTCCCCGAGCACCAGCGCATCTGCCACCTGTGCCGCGAGGTGAAGTCGGTGGCCGAGGTGTCGGCCCTGCTCGCGATGCCGCTGGGTGTGGCCAGGATCCTGGTCGCGGACCTCGCGGAGGCGGGCCTGGTCGCCATCCACCAGCCGGGCGGCGACGAGAACAACGGCGGCGCGCCGGACGTGACACTGCTCGAAAGGGTGCTCAGTGGACTTCGCAAGCTCTGACGGAGGTCGGGCGACGACCTCTGCCAAGATCGTGGTGGCCGGCGGCTTCGGCGTGGGCAAGACCACGTTCGTCGGCGCCGTCTCCGAGATCAACCCGCTGCGCACCGAGGCCGTCATGACGTCCGCGTCGGCGGGCATCGACGACCTCACCCACACCGGGGGCAAGACGACCACCACGGTCGCCATGGACTTCGGCCGCATCACCCTCGACCAGGACCTGATCCTGTACCTCTTCGGTACGCCCGGCCAGGACCGCTTCTGGTTCATGTGGGACGACCTGGTGCGCGGCGCGATCGGCGCGGTCGTGCTGGTGGACACGCGCCGTCTCGCCGACTGCTTCCCCGCGGTCGACTACTTCGAGAACAGCGGCCTGCCCTTCGTGATCGCGCTGAACGGCTTCGACGGACAGCAGCCGTACAACCCGGACGAGGTCCGCGAGGCCCTCCAGATCGGTCCGGACACCCCGATCATCACCACCGACGCCCGCCACCGGGCCGACGCCAAGAGCGCGCTGATCACCCTGGTCGAGCACGCGCTGATGGCCCGGCTGCGATAGCCGGTCAAATCCACGACGGCATACGGAAGTTGCCGTAGGCACATGGAAGCCGGCTGTGTCCTTCGACACGGCCGGCTCCGGTGTATAACGTTTCGGCAGAGGAATCGGGTGGTACCACCACGCGTCGCGCACATTCGGTCTCGCTGCGCGCACGACCGGCCCGTCTTTTGAGACCCCTCGCTCTTTATGACCGTTTTATCTGGGGCTTACATCACATGTAATCCTCTCGTCACACTGTTTGGAAGAGCGCAGGTCGCCGTGCTGGAATGCCAGAACTGCCCGACGGCCAAAGACGTACTCATCGGTAATACGTAGGGGATGAGTAGGTGACGTCCTGGGCTCTGAGACACTGCGGCACGACACAGGTGCCGACCGCCGAGAGGTTGTTGGTCGAGTGAGGCGAAGCAAGAACAGTCCCGAGCCATCGGCCCGGGGCAACTTCACCCCGCCGCCGCGCACAGCGGCGCCCGCTCCCGTGCCCGGTCCGGAGCCCAAGGCCGCCCCCGCCCCGAGCGGCGGGTGGATGTCGCCGCGCAACTGGCGGGTGCGCACACGCCTCAACGCGATCCTGCTCATACCCGCACTGGTCGGCCTCGTCATGGGCGGCTTCCAGGTGAAGGGCTCCCTGGACACCTGGCGGGACGCCGAGGACGCCGAGAGCACCGCCAAGCTGGTCCAGGCGTCCCTCACCTACGCCAACGCCCTCTACAACGAGCGGGACGTCTCGGCCGCCCCGCTGCTCCAGGGCAAGGAGGACGACGAGAGCGTCACCGAGGCCCGCAAGGCCACCGACCGGGCCGCCGACGACTTCGACGCCGCGGCGCGGGACATACCGGACAAGGACGGCCTGCAACGCCGGCTGCAGCAGTTCCGCAACGTGGAGCCCGACCTCCAGACGCTGCGCGCCGCCGCCTACACCTCCGCGCTCAAGGGCGTGGAGACCGAGGAGGGGTACGTCCAGATCGCCCACCCGCTGATGTCGTTCGCCAACGAACTCGGGCTGGGCACCGGCAACATCACCTCCTACGGCCGGTCCGTCTACGCGATCGGCCTGACCAAGGCGTCCCTCTCGCTGGAACGCTCCATCGGCATGCACATGCTGACCAAGCCGGGTCCCGAGCCCAGCCACCTGGCCAGTCAGCGCGTCGCCCTCTCCTCCTACGCCTACCTGGAGGGCATAGCCGTCGAGGAGTACCTCGGCGGCGGCACCGAGGCGGACGCCAAGAAGCTGGAAGACGCCGGGGCGCGGATCAAGGCGGAGGGCGCGGCCCTGGCCAAGAAGGCCGCGGCCGAGGACCCCGACTACGTGGCGCCGCCGTCCGACCCCACCACGATGGTCTCCGAGCTGGCCCAGCTCGCCTCCACCGACACCGGCGCCCGGGCGTCCCTGGCCCAGCAGGGCATCACACCGGCCAACTGGTGGGCGGTCACCACCCTGAAGTTCGACGCCTACCGCGCGATCGAGTCGGACATGGCCGACAAGGCCGTGAGCGAGGCGTCCGCCATAGCCGACGACGCCGCGCGGGACACCTACGTCACCGGCGCCGCCGTGATCGTCGCGCTGCTCGCCGCCTTCGTCCTGGCCGGCATGGTCGCCCGCCAGATGAGCCGCAACATGCGGCAGCTGCGCAACGCCGCCTTCGGCGTCGCCGAGCAGCGGCTGCCGAGCCTGGTCGACCAGCTCTCCCGCACCGACCCCGGCCGGGTCGACACCCGGGTCAGCCCGATCCCGATCACCACCACCGACGAGATCGGCGAGGTCGCCCGCGCCTTCGACCAGGTGCACCGCGAGGCGGTCCGGCTCGCCTCCGAGCAGGCCCTGCTGCGGGGCAACATCAACGCGATCTTCACCAACCTCTCGCGCCGCAACCAGTCGCTGATCGAGGGCCAGCTGACCCTGATCACCGATCTGGAGAACAACGAGGCCGACCCGGACCAGCTGGAGAGCCTCTTCCGCCTGGACCACCTGGCCACCCGCATGCGCCGCAACGGCGAGAACCTCCTGGTCCTCGCCGGCGAGGAGCCCGGCCGCCGCTGGGACCAGCCGGTCCCCCTGGTCGACGTGCTGCGCGCCGCCTCCTCCGAGGTGGAGCAGTACGAGCGCATCGAGCTGTCCGGCGTACCGGAGGCCGAGATCCACGGCCGCGCCGTCACCGACCTCGTGCACCTGCTCGCCGAGCTGCTCGAGAACGCCACCACGTTCTCCTCCCCGCAGACCAAGGTCCGCGTCACCGCGACCCGGCTGCCCGACGGCCGCGTGATGATCGAGATCCACGACAAGGGCATCGGTCTGACCGCCGAGGACTTCGCGGACATCAACCACAAGCTGGCCAACCCGCCCACCGTGGACGCCGCGATCTCGCAGCGCATGGGCCTGTTCGTGGTCGGCCGGCTCTCCGACCGGCACGGCATCCGGGTCCAGCTGCGCCCCTCCGGCGAGCAGGCCGGCACCACCTCGCTGGTCATGCTCCCGGACGCCATCACGCACGGCGGCGGCGGCGAGAGCCCGGTGCAGCGCGACGACTTCACCGTCTCGCAGATCATCCCCGAGCAGCAGTTCCAGGGCGGCGAGAACTTCGGCGGGCAGCAGCAGCCCCTGCGCACCGCCGCGGAGCTGGGCTTCGACGACAGCCGGTACGCGGACGTCCCCGACGACATCCGCGAGCTGGACCCGGTCGGCCGCTCCCTGATGCGCGAGGAGCGCCGCGCCGCGCTGGAGTCCCAGACCCCGCCCGGCACCGAGGCCCCGGCCGCCGACGGCCAGGAGGCCCCGTACCAGGACCCGTTCGCCGGCCAGTCCGGCTACGACCAGGGCTACGGCCAGGGTTACGGCCAGCAGACCCCGTACCCCGGCCAGGAGCAGGCCGCGTACGGGGCGCCCCAGCAGCAGGCGTACGAGGGGCAGTACTACGCGCCGAACGGCGGCCTGCCGCAGGACGGCGCGTACTCCCCGGCCGGCGACGGCGGTCATCAGCAGACCGGGTACACCGGGGCCGCCCTGCCGGAGCGTCCCGCGCCGGGCGGCGGGGCCCAGGACGACTGGCCGCGCCAGGACGGCTACCAGAACGGCTATCCGGCCCAGTACCCTGCGGACACGGCCGGAGCGCAGTCCGCGCAGGCCGCTGACGCGGGCGAATCCGACCGCGTAGGCTTCGAGCGGCCGGGACCGGCCCCGTCCGCCGTCCACGACCTGACCGACGCCGGGCTCCCGCGCCGCGGTTCCGCCGCGGGCGGCGCGCACCGAGCGGCTCCGGAGCCGTCGGCGTCCGCCGCGGAGGGCGACGGCGCGGGCGGTGCCGAGGGCGCCTGGCGGTCGGCCAACGACGAGCGCTGGCAGCAGGCTTCCCAGCTGAGGAAGCCGAAGGCGGGCGGAGTGACCCCCTCCGGACTGCCCCGGCGGGTGCCCAAGGCCAACCTGGTCGAGGGCGCCGCCGAGTCCACTCCCCAGGGAGGCCCCCAGGTCTCCCGCGCCCCGGAGGATGTCCGGGGCAGGCTGAGCAACCTGCGCCGCGGTGTCGAACGAGGCCGCAGCGCGGGCAGTGAAACGAACAACGGCCAGGCCGCCGGCAATCACCACGGCGGTCCTGACAGCACCTACGACCAGGAGCGTTAGTGTGAGCCCGATGAGCCAGGCGGCACAGAACCTGAACTGGTTGATCACCAACTTCGTGGACAACACCCCGGGGGTGTCCCACACGGTGGTGGTCTCCGCCGACGGACTCCTTCTGGCGATGTCCGAAGGTTTCCCGCGCGACCGCGCCGACCAGCTCGCGGCCGTCGCCTCCGGTCTGACCTCGCTGACCGCGGGTGCCTCGCGCATCTTCGAGGGCGGCCACGTGAACCAGACAGTTGTGGAGATGGAGCGGGGATTCCTCTTCATCATGTCCATCTCCGACGGTTCCTCGCTCGCGGTTCTCGCACACCCGGAAGCGGACATCGGCCTCATTGGGTACGAGATGGCCCTCCTGGTCGACCGGGCCGGCACGGTTCTGACGCCGGACCTGCGCGCCGAGCTTCAGGGGAGCCTTCTCAACTAACGGGCAGACAGTGCGTTTCGGCGTCCCGGGGCCGTAAGGTTTCGGGACGCGGCTCCACAGCAATGGGCGCCAGGCACAGTCGGAGGAGGAGAAAGTGGCAACACCCCCAGGCAGTCCGTCTTCGGGCGACTGGTCGTACGGCCCCGCACAGGGCCACGGCGACGGTGCGCACCCGTACGGCTTCCCCTCCACGCCCGGCCACCAGCAGCCGTACGCCCCGCAGGGCCCCGGCCCCGCGCCGTACGACCAGCCGCAGGTGCCGCACATCCAGCCCGTGCAGCCGCAGCGCCGCGCCCCTGAGCCCGCGCCCGCCGGGGCGTCGAACAACCCCCTGGTGCGTCCGTACGCCATGACCGGCGGCCGGACCCGCCCGCGGTACCAGCTCGCCATCGAGGCGCTGGTGCACACCACCGCGCAGCCGCACCAGATGCAGGGCCAGTTGCCCGAGCATCAGCGGATCTGCCAGCTCTGCCGGGAGATCAAGTCGGTGGCCGAGATCTCGGCCCTGCTGACCATCCCTCTCGGCGTGGCCAGGATTCTCGTCGCCGACTTGGCGGAGGCGGGCCTGGTCGCCATCCATCAGCCCGGCGGCGACGAAAGCGCCGGCGGCCAGCCAGACGTGACACTGCTCGAAAGGGTGCTCAGTGGACTTCGCAAGCTCTAGCGGAGGGCCTTCCCGCTCCACCACGTCCGCGAAGATCGTGGTGGCCGGCGGTTTCGGCGTGGGCAAGACCACGTTCGTCGGCGCCGTCTCGGAGATCAACCCGCTGCGCACCGAGGCCGTCATGACATCCGCGTCAGCGGGCATCGACGACCTCACCCACACCGGCGACAAGACGACCACCACGGTCGCCATGGACTTCGGCCGCATCACCCTCGACCAGGACCTGATCCTGTACCTCTTCGGTACGCCCGGCCAGGACCGCTTCTGGTTCATGTGGGACGACCTGGTGCGCGGCGCGATCGGCGCGATCGTGCTGGTGGACACGCGCCGTCTCGCCGACTGCTTCCCCGCGGTCGACTACTTCGAGAACAGCGGCCTGCCCTTCGTGATCGCGCTGAACGGCTTCGACGGACAGCAGCCGTACAACCCGGACGAGGTCCGCGAGGCCCTCCAGATCGGTCCGGACACCCCGATCATCACCACCGACGCCCGCCACCGGGCCGACGCCAAGAGCGCGCTGATCACCCTGGTCGAGCACGCGCTGATGGCCCGGCTGCGGTAGCGACCGGCACGAACCGCTTACGGCCCCCGTTCCTCCCGTGGGAGGGACGGGGGCCGTACGCCGTTGCGGCGAGGGGGCGCTGGAGGGGCAGCTGGGAAGAGCTCGTCACCACGTGATCGACGCGCTGATCGACGCGTGGGGATGCTTCGACGTGGCCGCGGCCGCGTACGCGGATCGGGTGCCGTCACGGCTGCGGCTGGACGGCCGCGCCATCGTGCTCACCCTCTCCGCCCGGTGGCGACCCGTCACCGGGCCGGCGTCGGGGACCGGGCCGGGCATCGGGCATCCCTTCACCCGGTTCGAAGACGCGGGCGGCATACCGCCCCTGGTCGACTCGCGGGCCCACCGGTTGCGGGGCGGGACCGGCCCGCGGGCGCCGCGGCGTCTGCCCGGGCTCCAGCACCTGGTGTCGCTCAGCGACGCGGCGACGCACCGCCTCGACGTCTTCGCCGGGCCGAGGCACCTGGAGCTGCTGTGCCTCGGCCTCGGCGGCACGCCCTCCCCCGACGCCCCGCGCCCCGGGCCTGACCTCGGGCAGCTCTCCCCGCGGGCCGTCACCGGGGCCACGGACCCGGCCGTCATCGCCGACCGCCCCCGCCTGACGCGGTTCCAGCTGACGGCCGAGGACGTCCGCGTGCCCGGGGATCCGAGCGCGAGGACCTCGCTGCCCGGCCCGTACCCGTACCTCCACGGCTTCGACGCCGCCGCCCGGCTGCCGTCCCCGCGCTTCGCGCCGCCGGAGGTGGAGCGGCTCCGCCTGTTCGACCGCGCACCGCCCGACGGCCGAGGCGCCCTGGACCTCCCGGGCGTCGAGGTCTCCGTCCCCTGGGACGGGCGTGGCCCCGCACCCCTGCGGGGGGTGCGGGGCCACGGCCCGTCGTCGAAGCGCTAGCGCCAGCTGTGCGGGGCCCGGAAGCCCGGCTCGCGCTCCAGGCGGCGCCAGCCCGCGCGGACGCTGCCGCCTCGGGACGGGGCGACCTCGGCGGGGCGGGAGGCGGCGCGGGCCATCAGGACGGCCGTGATGGCGGCGACTTCCTCGGGCCCGGCGTGGCCCTTCTCGACACGGATGTCAGGCATGGACATACGACAGACTCCTCAAGGTCACTGCGGGGGGTTGCCGTGCTTGCGGGAGGGCAGGTCGGCGTGCTTGGTCTGGAGCATGGCCAGGGAGCTGACGAGCACCTCGCGGGTCTCGGCCGGGTCGATCACGTCGTCGACCAGGCCGCGTTCGGCCGCGTAGTAGGGGTGCATCAGCTCGGTCTTGTACTCCTTGACCATCTTCTGGCGCATCGCCTCGGGGTCCTCCGCCGCGGCGATCTGCCGCCGGAAGATGACCCCCGCCGCGCCCTCCGCGCCCATCACGGCGATCTCGTTGGTCGGCCAGGCGTAGGTCAGGTCGGCACCGATGGACTGGCTGTCCATGACGATGTACGCACCTCCGTACGCCTTGCGCAGGATCAGGGAGATCCGCGGCACGGTGGCGTTGCAGTACGCGTAGAGCAGCTTCGCTCCGTGCCGGATGATCCCGCCGTGCTCCTGGTCGACGCCCGGGAGGAACCCGGGGACGTCCAGGAAGGTGACGATCGGGATATTGAAAGCGTCACACATCTGGACGAAACGCGCAGCTTTTTCGCTGGCCTCGATGTCCAGGACGCCCGCCAGCACCTGGGGCTGGTTGGCGACGATGCCGACGACCTGGCCGTCGAGGCGGGCCAGCGCGCAGATGATGTTGCGGGCCCAGCGCTCGTGGACCTCCAGGTAGTCGCCGTCGTCGACGATCTCCTCGATGACCTTGGCCATGTCGTACGGGCGGTTGCCGTCGGCCGGCACCAGGTCGAGGAGGACGTCGGAGCGCCGGTCGACGGGGTCCGCCGACTCGGTGCGCGGCGGGTTCTCCCGGTTGTTCTGCGGCAGCAGCGACAGCAGGTAGCGGACCTCGGCGAGGCAGGTCTCCTCGTCGTCGTACGCGAAGTGGCAGACGCCCGACGTCTCGGCGTGCACGTCCGCGCCGCCCAGGCCGTTCTGGGTGATCTCCTCGCCCGTCACCGCCTTGACCACGTCCGGGCCGGTGATGAACATCTGCGAGGTCTCGCGGACCATGAAGACGAAGTCGGTCAGGGCGGGGCTGTAGGCCGCGCCGCCCGCGCACGGGCCCAGCATCACCGAGATCTGCGGGATGACCCCGCTCGCCTTGGTGTTGCGCTGGAAGATGCCGCCGTAGCCGGCGAGGGCACTGACGCCCTCCTGGATGCGGGCGCCCGCGCCGTCGTTCAGGGAGACCAGCGGCGCTCCCGCCGCGATGGCCATGTCCATGATCTTGTGGATCTTGGTGGCGTGCGCCTCGCCGAGCGCGCCGCCGAAGATCCGGAAGTCGTGCGCGTAGACGAAGACCGTACGGCCCTCGACCGTCCCCCAGCCGGTGATCACACCGTCGGTGTGCGGCTTCTTGGCCTCCAGGCCGAACCCGGTCGCCCGGTGCCGGCGCAGCTGCTCGACCTCCCGGAAGGTCCCCGGGTCCAGCAGCAGTTCGATCCGCTCCCGCGCGGTCAGCTTGCCCTTGGCGTGCTGCGCCGCCGTGGCCTTCTCGCTCGGTCCGGCCAGCGCCCGCGCACGGATCTCGTGCAGCTCGGCGACCCGCCCGCGCGCGTCCGTCGGCTCACCCGGCGCCTCATCCAAAACGGTCATGCAGTGACCTTACGAAGCCGGCCTGAGAAAGCACGCCGTAGACTCCGCACAGTCTCCGACGGGTTTTCCTGGTGCACCTGAACAGAACCATCAGGGTGCGCAGCCGTTTCGACTGCTCAGAGGGCTCGTCCGTTGTAGGGGTCGCACAAAGTCCTTCGGTGAGAGTCACCTCACATCCACGGGTGGCGCGTACCTCCCCCGGAGTGACGCGCGGGCGCGGCCGGCGGCTCGTGGGCGGGATCCCGGCCGTCTCCTCGGCCGGGACCGGCGCGCGGGCCGGGCGAGGCGGGAGGCGTACGGCCCGGCGGCCCGGCCGCGGCCGGGCCGGTGCCCGCGGGGGTGTCGCAGGGGTCCGCACCGGCGCGCGTCGGCGTGGACGCGGGCGGCGGGCACCGGGCGAGGACGGCCGCGCGCGGGACGGTGCGGCGGGGGACGGCGCCGTACGACAAGGTCACGCCCGTGCCGTCCAGCACGCCGGCGCCGTCCGGGGACGGACACCCCCGCCCCCGTCAGCCGAAACGGTGCAGCAGCCGGCGGTACAGGCCGGGCACCAGCCCGCGCACCCGCCCCGGGACGGCGAGCCAGCCCGGCACGTACACGTCGTCACGCCCGTCGCGCACCGCGTCCCAGACCGCGCCGGCCACCCGGCCGGGCGCGGTGGGCCGGGGCCATGGACGCTGGTACGGCGTGCCGCGCCGCTCGAAGAACGGCGTGTCCACCGGCCCCGGCACGACATGCGTGACCCCCACCCCCGTGCCCCGCAGTTCCTGCCGCAGCGCCTCCGCGAACGCGGCGACGCCCGCCTTGCTCGCGGAGTACACCGCCTCCTGCCGTACGCCGACGCTCCCGGCGACCGAGCCGACCAGCACCACCCGCCCCCGGCCCGCCGCCACCATGGCGGGCAGCACCTCGTGGACGAGCCGCAGCGTGGCGCCGAGGTTGACGGCCAGCACCTGGTCGAGAGCCGCAGGCGGCATGGCGGTGAACGGCCCCGCCCACCCGATCCCCGCACCCGCGACCAGCACGTCGATACGCCCGGCCGCCGCCAGCGCCGACTCGGCGAGCAGCCGCGGCCCGTCCGGGGCGGTGAGGTCGGCGGGGAGGGCGAGCCCGGACGTGGCGGCGGCGGTCTCGTCGAGCCGCTCCCGGTCCCGCCCGCTGAGCAGCAGCCGCCAGCCGCCGGCGGCGAACCGGCGGGCCGTTGCGGCACCGATGCCGGACGAGGCACCGGTGACGAGCGCGACAGGACGGTCCCGGCCGCCGTCACGGGCACCGTGCGGGGAGACCTCCTCGAACGCGTCCGCGATTTCCCCGTCGCCGGCCTTGGCGACGGCCTTACGGAGGGACGGCGGGCCTGGCTGGGTCACGGGATGCCTCCCGGGCGATATCTGGGCTTCCGCCACCATCACACCGGCCGGCGGCCCCCGGCACGCCGGGTCCGCCCATAGGGGCCCGCCGGTGCGCCAGGCGGCCTACCGGGCGCCCAGGACGGTGGCGGCCCGGCGCGGCGAGGGAATACGTTCCCACCGTTTCCGCGACCCCCGCGAATGATGTTGAACATTGCACCGAATGGGTCCGCAGTCATCACCGCACTACCTCATTGAAGTTTCAAGAACCAGAGGAGATCACCATGAGCACGTCCGCCAACCCCGACCTCGCCGCCCTCACCGGTGACTACACGCTGGACCCGGCCCACACCACGATCGGCTTCGTGGCCCGCCACGCGATGGTCACCAACGTCAAGGGCCAGTTCCGCGAGTTCAGCGGGACGCTGCACCTGGACGGCTCCGACCCCACCAGGTCCACCGCCACCCTGGACGTGGCGATGGAGAGCATCGACACCGGCAACGCCGACCGCGACGGCCACCTCAAGAGCGCCGACTTCTTCAAGACCGACGAGTACCCGACGATGACCTTCCGCTCCACCTCGGCGGAGTCCCTCGGCGGCGACGACTACCGCGTCACCGGCGACCTGACGATCCTCGGCACCACCAAGCCGCTCACCATCGACCTGGAGTACAACGGCGCCGCGAAGGACCCGTTCGGCAACGACCGGGTCGGCTTCGAGGGCAAGGCCGAGATCAAGCGCTCGGAGTGGGGCCTGACCTGGAACGCCGCGCTGGAGACCGGCGGCGTCCTGGTCTCCGACAAGATCAAGCTGGTCTTCGACATCTCGGCGATCAGGAACGCCTGACGCCACCGCCGAGCAGCTCCCGGGCCTGTTCACGGGCGACCCCGAACGGGTCCGGGACCATTCCCATCCCGTGCGCGACGAGCGCCCCTTCGTGCAGCAACATCAACACCCGCCCCAGCCGCTCCTCCCCCGTGAGCCGGGTGAACAGCTCCAGCATCCACGCCTTCTGCGCGACGATGACCGCGTAGGCCGGATGGCCCGGGTCACTGATCTCGGCGTGCGCGTTGACCATGGCGCACCCCTTCGCCCCGTACTCCCCGGCCCACTCCCGCGAGGCGTCGAACACGGCCAACGCGCTGGACTCCGCCTCCTCCAGGTACGCGTCCAGGAACACCCGCCACCGTTCGTCCCGTCCGGCGAGGTACTCCACGACGATCTGCTCCTTCGACCCGAACCGGTCGTAGAGCGTCTTCTTCGTCACCCCCGCCTCGGCCGCGATCAGATCGACCCCGACGGCGTGAATCCCGTGCGCGTAGAACAGCCGCTCGGCGGCTTCCAGGACGCGCCGCGCGCCCGGCGTCATCCGCACGCGCTCCAGCTTCTCTCCCACAACGTCGAGTATACCGATCTGTATAGCGGGCACCTGAAGATGACAGTAAACCGATCTGTCTACCGAGGGTGATCCGCATGACCGCCGTACTCCTCCCGGTCGCGTTCGTCGTCTGCTGGAGTTCCGGCTTCATCGGAGCGAAGCTCGGCGCGGGCACGGCGCCCGCGACGACGCTGCTGATGTGGCGCTTCCTGCCGTTGGCGGCGATTCTGCTCGCCGTATGCTGGACCTCGCTCCGGCGCACCCTCGGCCTCCGCGACCTCAGCCGCCAGATCCTGATCGGCGCCCTGTCGCAGAGCGGCTACCTGCTGAGCGTCTACTACGCCATCCAGCTCGGCGTCTCCAGCGGCACGACCGCCCTCATCGACGGCGTCCAGCCCCTGGTCGCCGGGGCGCTGGCCGGACCGCTGCTGCGGCAGTACGTATCCCGTCGCCAGTGGCTCGGCCTGAGCCTCGGCCTGACCGGCGTCACGGTGGTCACCCTGGCGGACGCCGGCGCGGCGGGCGGGGACGTCGTCTGGTGGGCGTATCTGATCCCCCTCCTCGGCATGCTGTCGCTGGTCGCGGCGACGTTCCTGGAGGGCCGCGCGCGGACGGCGGTCCCGCCTCGCGTCTCCCTGACCGTCCACTGCACGACCAGCGCGGTCCTCTTCTCCGCGCTCGCCCTGGCGACCGGGAACGCGACGCCGCCCACCGCCTCGTCCTCCTGGCTGGCGACCGCCTGGCTGGTGGTTCTGCCGACGTTCGGCGGCTACGGCCTGTACTGGCTGATCCTGCGCCGCTCCGGGGTCACCGAGGTCAACGCCCTGATGTTCCTGATGGCGCCGGTCACGGCCGTCTGGGGTGCCCTGATGTTCGGCGAGCACTTCGGTGTGACGACCGCCGTCGGGCTGGTGATCGGCCTCGCGGCCGTGGTCATCGTCCGCCGCGCCCCATCTCGAACTCGGCCCACACGGTCTTCCCGGGCCGCCGCTCCCCCGTCCCCCACTTGTCCGCGAGCGCGCTGACCAGCAGCAGCCCGCGGCCATGCTCGGCGTCCGGCGCGGGATCGGGTACGCGTACGGTTCCGGTTCCGGTTCCACTGTCGTGCACCTCGACGCGGAGGACTCCGTCCGGGTGCAGGGTGAGAGACAGCGCGAATCCCCTGGTCGGAGGGACGCCGTGCAGGAGGGCGTTGGCGGTCAACTCGCTGACGCACAGCAGCACGTCATCGACGCGGGTACCGAGGTTCCACTCTGCGAGGGCGGCACGGGTGTGGGCACGGGCGTGGCTCACTGACCTGCGGTCGCGGCGGTAGAACTTCCAGTGGGTGTGCGTGGGTCGGGATTCCAGGTTCATGAGACCAATGTCACTGACGGTCACTAATGTGAGGCAGTGAGTGAGTTCGTAACGCTCGTCCCTACGACTCCGCCACGAGGAGGCTCCGCCGTGCGCGAGAGGTCCAAGAAGGTCAGCTCCTGGCAGGCGGTCGGGGCCCTGGTCGCCCACTACCGGAAGCAGCGCCGCCTGACGCAGGAGCGGTTCGCCGAGATGGTGAACCTGCATGTGGACACCGTGCGGTCCATCGAGCGGGGGCGGTTGGCTCTTCGGCCGGATCGGGCTGAGGAGTTCGATGAGGTGTCGGACACGGGTGGGGCGTTGGCCGTGCTGGTAAAGAAACTCCCGGTGCGGGACAAGATCGTTCAGTTCGCGCAGAGTTTGGTGGACCACGAGCAAGAGGCGGTGAGCACCCTCTCGTACGAGACTCAAGTGGTGCCAGGGCTGCCGCAGACGGAGGACTACTGCCGCGCGGTCTTCGAGTACCGCCACCCCGCCATCGAGAGCGAGACAGCCGAGCAGTGGGTCGCCGCCAGGATGGAACGCCAGTCGCTCTGGCACCGGGATCGGCCGCCCGTGGGGCACTTCGTACTGGAGGAGAGCATCTTGCGCCGCGAGGTCGGGGGCCGTGAGGCAATGCGGAAGCAGATCCAACAACTTCTGACGTACACCGAGCCCGTACACATGGGTTTGCAGATCATGCCCATGGACAGGACTCCGCACTGCGGCCCGGCAGGACCCATGTTGCTGCTGGAGACCCCTGACCATGAGCGACTGGTTTATCTGGAAGTCCAGCGCGCGAGCCTATTGGTCGATGACCCCGAAGACATCAGCGCCTGTCACCACAAGTATGGAATGCCGCGGTCCCAGGCCCTCTCCCCCGACGAGAGCGCGCGTCTCTTGAATGGACTGCCAGGAGTCGCATGAACACCGCAGCCGACCTGACGTGGTACAAGTCCAGCTACAGCAGCGATGAGGGCGGCAACTGCATCGAAGTTGCCGCGCAAGCCACTGCCATCCACATCCGTGACTCCAAAAACCCCGGCGGACCGATAGTCACCGTCTCCCCCGCCGCCTGGACTGCTCTGCTTGATCGCGCGTCTGAGCGGGCCGTGAACACCTGAGCCCGAAGTGCTCACGCTTTACGGCAGACAGTCAGCCGCTGGACCGGCCCGGCGTGCAGGCGAGGCGCCGTCGCGCACCCCGCACGCCGAGTGCGTGCTCGGTCCGGCCGAGGGGCCGCGTCCCTGGGCCCCCTTTTTCCCGGGGCCGCCCGCTCGCTTCTGACCCGTGCTGGAGCGCCCCGAGTCAAGGGTGGCCCGCAGGGCCATCGCCGAAGGCGACGCGGAGCGCCCTTCACTCGGGGCGCGGAAGCACGACACTGGCCAAAAGAAGCGGGCGGCCCCGCCAACCCCCGGCACCCCCTCAGAAGCCGCCCCCGAAGTCCCCGCCCCCACCCCCGCCACCGAAGTCCCCTCCGCCCCCGAAGTCCCCTCCGCCGAACCCACCCCCGAAGTCGTCGGAGTCGAAGTCCGCGCCGGAGACGTCGCCGCCCGTGTAGCCGCCGCTGAAGTCCCCGTACCCGGCGCCGTAGTCGGCCGCGTACGCCGGGCCGGCCATCGCGCTGCCCAGCACCGTGCCGACCAGCAGCCCCGGCAGGATGCCGCCGCCGAAGTAACCGCCCGCCCACGGCCCGTAGGCCGGCCCCGCCTCCCAGTACGGGCGCCGGCCACCGGCCGTGTCGACCTCCCGCACCATCGGATCCCGCCCGTCCTCCAGGCGGGCGCGGTCCGCCGCGCACACCGGCACCTCCCGGGTCGCCCCGCCCACCGGCGTCCACGTCACGTCGGCCACCGACGGACCGTGCCGGGGATCGAAGAAGCACGGCGGACGCCGGTCCGGCAACGGCCGCCCCTCCCGCCGCGCGGCCAGCTGCGCGAGCGCGAACCGTCCGTCCTCCACCGCCTGCGTCACGGCCCGCACATCCTCCGGCCGGCGCGCGTCGGCCATGAACGTCTTGGACCGGTCGTACGCGTCCAGCGCCCGTTCGTAATCGGCCCGCATCGCGTCGTCCGCGCCCGGCTCACCGGGATGGAAGTCCAACCGGTCCAGTTCCTCACCGAACGCCGTGATGTCCTCGTCCACCACCACCCGCAGCTTCTCCAGCGCGGCCCGCTGCTCCTCCTCGTGCCGCCGCCGGTTGCGCCGCGACAGCGCGTAGACCCCGGCCCCGCCCACGGCCAGCACCGCACCGGTGGCGATCAGACCGCCCACCGGCACGCCGTCCCCGGACCCTTCGCTCCAGCCGCTCGGCGCCGCGCCGCCCGTGTTCCGCAGCGCGTCGTCCACGAAGTCGTTCAACTGGGCCTTCGCATCGCCCGCGCCCTGCACGGCCGACACCAGGTTCGCCACTCCTTGCCGGCTCATCACGCTGCTGTCGGCCCGCGCGTCGAAGCGGTCACCGAGCCGGATACCGTACAGGCCGGTCACACCGGTCTCCGTGCGGAGGTTCTGGAAGAGGTCCGTCGTCGGCTGATCAGCCGGCAGCACCGCCACGAAGACCGGCTTGTCCGCGTCCTCGATCTTGTCGGCCAACGCCTCCGCGTCCGCCTTCGACAACTGGTCGGACGCGGCCGGGTCCACGTACACCGGGCTCTCCCGCAGTCTCTGCGCGATCTCCGACACATCCGTCGCCGCGTGCGCCCCGGAGGCGCCCGCCGCCAGGACCGCCATCACCGCGGCGACCGGCACGATCAGAAGACGGACGAGCATGCGCACCAGTGCGGGCCTCATATGTTCGAAAGTACCGCAAAAACCATCTCAAACGGAACGGAAAGGGCGACGGCCCCGACGAGAAGAACGCGCCCGTCGGGGCCACTCGCTCACGCCGCCCGGTACGCCGCCGTCAGTTTCGCGACCGCCGCGCCGTACTCACCTCGCACCGCCAGGTGATCCGCCTCCGCGAACGGAGCGGCCACCGCCGAGGTGATCCGCTCCCCCACCTCGCGCTGCACGATCAGCCGCGCCTTGGTGACCGCCGCCCGCCCGGCCGCATCGGCCCCCGCCCGTTCGGCGGCCCGCGCCGCGGCACCCAGGGCCTTCAGCGTCGACGCACCGCCCTTTGGCACCCGCGCCAGCGTGGTCAGTCCCCACCCGTAGGGGAACTGCGGATCGTACGACGCGTCCCCGACGTTGATCGGCAGCTGCGCCTCCGACTTCGGCCAGGTCACCGGCAGCTGCCCGGTGAACGCCCGCTTGCCGTAGAGCACGTCGGCCACTCCGTCGCCCTCGGTGCCCGGCAGCCAGGAGGCGACCAGCGCGTCGATCCCGCCGAGCCGGTCGCCCACCAGCTGCGGGCGTCCGGAGACGATCAGCACCGCGCACTTCATGGCCGCGCACACCTTGTCCACGGCGGCCCGGTCGGCGGCCGACAGCTCCAGGTCGTGACCGTTGCCGACGTCCCCCACGCCTTCCGCGTACGGCGTCTCCCCGACCACCACCACACCCACGTCATAGCCGCCGACCGGCGCCGAGGCGTCCTCGGAGTACGTCACGTCACCCCCGGCCCGGCGCATGCCTTCCAGCACCGTCGTACCGTCCGTGATCTCCCCGGACGACCCCTGCCAGCTGACGGTCCAGCCCCCGGCCTGGTTGCCGATGTCGTCGGCGTTCGACCCGGCGACGTAGACCTTCTGGTTCTTCCGCAGCGGGAGCAGGCCGCCCGCGTTCTTCAGCAGTACCTGCGACTCGGCCGCCGCCTGCCGGGCCACCGCCCGGTGCTCGGCGGAACCGATGTCCGCGATGCCGTCCGTGTCGGCGTACGGCTTCTCGAACAGCCCCAGTTCGAACTTCTGGGTCAGGATGCGCGTGACGGCGTCGTCGAGCCGCTTCTCCGTCACCCTCCCGGCCTCGGCCTCCTCCACCAGCGTTCCGGCGAACTCCTTGTGGCTGTACGGCACCATCATCATGTCGACGCCCGCGTTGACCGCCGTGCGGACCTGGGTGCCGAAGTCACCGGGGAGCTGGTAGAGCGCGTCCCAGTCGCTGATCACGAAGCCGTCGAAGCCCATCCGTCCCTTGAGCACGCCGTTGATCAGGTCGGCGCGGGCGTGCATCTTCACCGGGCCCTGCCCGTCCCCGGCGATGTCGAGCGAGGAGAACGACGGCATGACCGAGCCGACGCCCCGGTCGACGGCGTCCCGGTACGGCGAGAGGTGCACGGCCTCCAGCTCCTCGCGGCTGACCTCGGTGACGCCCTGGTCGATGGTGTAGGTGCCGGTGGTGGACGAGCCGTACGTCGTCCCGCCGTCGCCGACGAAGTGCTTCGCCGTGGCCAGCACCTTGTCGGAGCGGTCCAGGTCACGGCCGTCGGCCCGGCCCTGCAGGCCCTGGATCACCGTCTCCAGGGACTCCACCAGCGCCGGGTCCTCGCCGAAGGACTCGTACGTCCGCCCCCACCGCTCGTCGCGCGTGACGCACAGGCAGGGCGCGAAGGTCCACGGGACGCCGGTGGCGCGGGTCTCGGCGGCGGTCACCGCGCCGGTGCGCTGCACCAGACCGGCGTCGCGGGTCGCGCCGAGCCCGATGTTGTGCGGCGTGATCGTCGCGCCGGCCAGGTTGTTGTGGCCGTGCACCGAGTCCACGCCGTAGATCAGCGGGATCTGGAGCCGGGTGGACCGCGTCCGCAGCTGGTAGGAGTCGATCATCTTGGCCCACGCCTCGGCCGTGTTCGGCGTCGGCGTCGAGCCGCCACCGGACAGCAGCGAGCCCAGGCCGTACGTCGCGATGTCACCGGGCACGGTCATGGCCCCGCGCTCGGCCTGTGTCATCTGCCCGGCCTTCTCCGCCACCGTCATCCGGGAGAGGAGATCGGCGACCCGCTTCTTCACCGGCAGCCGGGTGTCGAGGTACGGCAGTCCGTGGGCGTCCACGGCCACCACCGGGTTCTCGGCGGGAGCCTTGGCGCCACTGACGGTCAGCTTCAGCGGGATCGTCTCGGCCTCCTCGGCCGAGCGGTCCCTCAGCGTCCGCACCTCCACCGTGCGGGTGGTGCCGGACGCCGTCCCGGCCGGGAAGGTGACCGTGCCGCTGACCGGCGTGTAGTCCTCGCCCGCCACCGCGCCGTCGCCGTTCGCCGTCTCGTAGGCGACCGTGACGGGTTCCTCCAGCGGCGCCGAACCCGTCGTCCCGACGGTGATCCCCACCGCCGCCGAACTGCCTTCCGTCACCGAGTACACGGCGGCACCGGTCGTCACCGACGCGCGCGGCGACTGGTCGGCGCGGCCGTACAGTTCGACGCCGTCCATGGCGAACTCGCCCTTGGCGCCGACCGGGAGGGTGACGGCGTAGCCCCACACCTCCGTCAGGCCGAGCACCTGGTCGATGCCGCCGACGGGCTGGTGGTCGGTGCGGTAGGTGAGGTCGGAGAACGGGATCTCGATCTGCCGCCAGCCGGTGAAGTCGTCGGTGAAGGACGTCGTCCACAGCTCGGACGCGTCACCGCCGGCGCCACCGTCCTTGATCTCGAAGCTGATGCCCCTGCCGGTGCCGTGGCCCTCCCACCAGAAGCGGATGCCCGCGTGGGCGGACCAGTCGCGGGCGGGCCCGGCGTCGGCGTACTGGTGGGTGAAGCCGCCGTAGCCGCTGATGTCGTAGCTGCCGGAGAGCACTTTCTCGCCCTCGGGGGCGTCGGCGCGGGCGGCGAGCGTCAGGGTGGGCCGGTCGTCGGTGTCGCCGCCCCAGGTGGACAGGCCCTCGGCGGGCGGGGCCGCGAACGGCACCTCGCCCTCGAAGCGGTCGACGGCGACCAAGGCGGGGTCGTCGGCCGCGGCGGCGCCCGCGGCGGTGAGCGGGATCAGTCCGGTGAGCAGGGTGGCGCAGAGGAGCAGGGCGGTTCTTCGCATGGAACGTCCCTCGACTCTCGTAAGCCGACTAGGCCAACTGCGGGCTTGTTTCACGCCGTGAGTCAACTGGCGGCCCATGCGACCGTCAAGGGGACGGACGGCGTCCGCACGGACGCCGTCCCTCAGGAGCGATCACTCCGCCGGCGCCACCCCGGCCCGCAGCAGCCCGTACGTGTACGCGTCCTCCAGCGCCTGCCACGACGCGGCGATGACGTTCTCCGCGACCCCCACCGTCGACCACTCGCCCGCACCGTCGCTCGTGGCGATCAGGACGCGGGTGGTGGACTCGGTGCCGTGGACGCCCTCCAGGATGCGGACCTTGTAGTCGACCAGCTCCAGGTGGGCGAGCTGGGGGTAGATCCGTTCCAGCGCGACCCGCAGCGCCCGGTCCAGGGCGTTGACCGGACCGTTGCCCTCCGCCGTGGCGACGATGCGCTCCCCCTTGGCCCAGAGCTTCACCGTCGCCTCGTTGGCGTGGCTGCCGTCGGGACGGTCCTCGACGATCGCGCGCCAGGACTCGACGGAGAAGTACTTCAGCGGACCGCCCTCGACCTCCGCCCGCAGCAGCAGCTCGAAGGAGGCGTCGGCGGCCTCGTACGTGTACCCCTTCAGCTCGCGTTCCTTGACGCGCTCCACGACCCGGCCGACCAGTTCCCGGTCGCCGCCGAGGTCGATGCCGAGTTCCTTGCCCTTCAGCTCGATGGAGGCGCGGCCCGCCATGTCGGAGACGAGCATCCGCATGGCGTTGCCGACCAGCGCGGGGTCGGTGTGCTGGTACAGGTCCGGGTCGACCTTGATGGCGGAGGCGTGCAGGCCGGCCTTGTGGGCGAAGGCGGAGACGCCGACGTAGGGCTGGTGGGTGGAGGGGGTGAGGTTGACGACCTCGGCGATGGCGTGCGAGATGCGGGTGGTCTCGCGGAGCCTGCCCTCGGGCAGGACCCGCTTGCCGTACTTCAGCTCCAGGGCGGCGACGACCGGGAACAGGTTGGCGTTGCCCACGCGCTCGCCGTAGCCGTTGGCCGTGCACTGCACGTGGGTGGCGCCCGCGTCGACGGCGGCGAGGGTGTTGGCGACCGCGCAGCCGGTGTCGTCCTGGGCGTGGATGCCGAGCCGGGCGCCGGTGTCGGCCAGCACGGTGGCGACCACGGCCTGGATCTGCGCGGGGAGCATGCCGCCGTTGGTGTCGCAGAGGATGACGACGTCGGCGCCGGCCTCCGAGGCCGCGCGGACGACGTCCTTCGCGTACTGGGGGTTGGCGCGGTAGCCGTCGAAGAAGTGCTCGCAGTCCAGGAAGACCCGGCGGCCCTGGTGCCGCAGGAAGGAGACCGTGTCGCGGATCATCGCCAGGTTCTCGTCCAGGGTGGTGCGCAGGGCGAGTTCGACGTGCCGGTCATGGGATTTGGCGACCAGGCAGATCACCTCGGCGCCGGAGTCCAGGAGCGCCCTGACCTGCGGGTCCTCGGCCGCGGTGGTGCCGGCGCGGCGGGTGGAGCCGAAGGCGACGAGCTGGGCGTGCCGGAAGTCGATCTCCTTGGCGGCGCGCGCGAAGAACTCGGTGTCCCGCGGGTTGGCGCCGGGCCAGCCGCCCTCGATGAAACCCACGCCGTAGTCGTCCAGGTGCCGGGCGATGGCCAGCTTGTCCGCGACGGTGAGGTTGATGCCCTCGCGCTGCGCGCCGTCGCGCAGGGTGGTGTCGAAGACGTGGAACGAATCGTCGAGCAGCTCGCTGGGTGCGGTCATGATCTTCAGGGCTCCTGTATGGGGTCTCGGTCTACCGGAATGACCGGTTCCACCGTCCGTCTATGATCCCCCGCGCTCTCTTCCCGGCTTCAGGTGGGCCAGGAAACAGAAAAACCCCTCGCGGGTGCGAGAGGTCTGCGCGCGGGTCGAGGACGACGGTGTCCGCCCGTACCTGGTCGTACGTGGCGGTCACTGCGGACCGGCGCGCCTGCTGCCAATAATCATGGCGAACGAGAGCACGGGGGCAGTCTGGCACAACCCGCCCCCGCGCTCACCGTCCGTCTCAGGATGCGAGCGCGGCGCGGGTCAGCGCAGGTGGCGGACGAAGCCGTCGGAGAACCCGTTGGTGTCGTCGGGGACGAGCTGGGCCGAGCGGCTGCCGAGGCCGACGCTCCGGGCGTGCGCGCTCACCGAGTAGAGCGTCACCGCGGCGTCCGTGACCGGTCCGCCGTCGACGGACTCGCTGACCAGGCGGGTGGAGCCGGTGCGCAGGTCACGGAGGTAGACGTTGGCCGGGCCGAGCGGTCCGTCGCTTGGGCGGGGCGCGGCCTCGTAGGCCAGGTACCGGCCGTCCGGGCTGAGGTGCGGCGCCTGCGGCAGGCTCTCCCCGGCGGGGCCGGGAGCCACCCGGCGGGTGACGTCCGTGTCCAGGTCGCGGACGTAGAGGTGGCTGTCGCCCGCCCCGCCGCCCGGCACCAGGTCCTCACTGTAGGAGGTGAAGGCGATGACGCGGCCGTCCGCGGAGAGCGAGGCGGGCATCGCGTACCAGGGGTCCGGGGTGCCGTCGGGCCGGACGTTGACCCGCTCCTCGGTGCCGGTGCGGCGGTCGTGCACCCAGGTGGCGCCGTACCCGCTGCGCGGCACGGGCTGTGCGTACGCCACCCGCCGGCCGTCGGCGCTGATGCCCTGGAGGACCGCCGGGCTGGTCGGGCTGGTGCGGTTGCTGACCCGCTCCACGGTGCCGGTGCGCCGGTCGAGGACGTACACGGCGCCGAACAGGTCGCCGGGGCCGGTCTCCATCCGGTCCGCCTTGGCGTTGAAGGCGATGTACCGGGCGTCGGCCGACAGGGCGGCGCCGCCCGCGAGGGCCGATCCCCCGTCGAGGGCCACGCTGATCCGCTCGGTGCGGTGGGCGCGCCGGTCGTGGAGGTAGATGTCGTAGGCGGCGTCGTTCGCGGGCGGGGTGTCCCAGGCGACCAGGTTCCGGGCGTTGGAGCGGAACAGGACGTGGCGGCCGTCGGCGCTGATGCCGAGGGCCGAGGACTCCCCGTCGGCCTGTGCGCCGCCCGCCCCGACGCTGACCCGCTCGACGGTTCCCGTGCGCAGGTGGCGTACGAAGACGTCCCCGTGCCCGTTGGTGTCGCCGGGCACCAGGTTCGCGGCGGTGGCCGAGAAGGCCGCGAACCGCCCGTCGGCGCTGACCTCCGGTCCGTGGGCGTCGCCGTCGGCCTGCTCGCCCGCCGCCGTCAGCGTGACCCGCTCGGTGCCCGGCGCCGGTGCCGCCGAGGCGGAGGCCGAGGTCGAGGTCGCGATCATGATCCCCGCGAGTACCGCGACGGACGCTCCACACGTTCTTCTGAGCACGATTCCCCCCGTTGCCCTGTGGGCTTCGCTCCCCCGGCCCCGTGCCGGGGGCTGCCCAGCAGCCAAACGCATCGCACGACCCGGGGTCAATCACCCGTATCGCGTACAACCCGGACGCGAGATCAGGCGTCCGCGAGCAGGCCCTCGGCCAGAAACTCCCGTACGTGGCCGAGGGCCTGCGCCCGCCCGCTCCCCCGCAGGCCGATCGCCACGTTGATGGCGAAGCCGTCCAGCAGGGCCCGCAGGCGGGTGGCGAACCGGTCGGGGTCGACGGCGCGGAACTCGCCCCGCGAGACGCCCTCCGCCAGCAGGGCGGCCAGGTCGCGGTGCCAGGCGCCCTCGATGGCGGCCTGCCGGTCGCGGGCGTCGGAGCCTGCGGCGGCGTTCTGCGAGCGGTTCCACACCTCCAGCCACAGCGTCCAGTGCGGGTCGCGGTGGCCGTCGGGGAGGTACAGCTCCACATAGGCGTCGAGGCGGGCGCGGGCCGGGCCGGACGCGGCGAGCAGCCGGGCGCGCTCGGCGCCGAGGCGGCCCTCGCTCCACTCCAGGGTGCGCAGCAGCAGTTCGTCCTTGGTGCGGAAGTAGTAGAGGAGGTGGCCGCTGCTCATGCCGACCTCGCGGCCGAGCGCCGCCATGGTCAGTTTGCCCAGGCCGCGTGCGGCGATCATCCCCATGGCGGTGGCGAGGACGTCCTCGCGCGGCGGGGCGTTCTTCCGCGCTCCGGCCGCGCCTGCCGCCCCTGCCGCCCCTGCCATCGCCGGCTCCTCACTGCGTTAGACCCTCGGCTGCTGTTGCGTGACGCAGTGGATGCCCCCACCGCTCGCGAAGATCGTACGGGCGTCCACCTGTGTCACCGTGCGCTCGGGGAACAGGCGGCGGAAGAGGTCCGCGGCGGGTTCGTCGTTCGGGTCGTCGAAGGCGCACAGGACCACGCCGCCGTTGCACAGGTAGTGGTTGATGTACGAGTAGTCGACCCAGTCGCCGTTCTCGTCCTTGAGGACGGCCGGGGCCGGGACCTCGACGACCTCCAGGCGGCGGCCCCGCGCGTCGCTCTGGCCGCGCAGGACCTCCAGGTGGGTCCGCGAGCGGGCGTGGTCGGGGTGGGCCGGGTCGCGCTGGGTGTGGACGAGGACGGTGCCGGGCCGGGCGAAGGCCGCGACGATGTCGACGTGGCCCTGGGTGCCGTAGGTGCCGTAGTCGGCGGTCAGGCCGTGCGGGAGCCAGATCGCCTTGCGGGTGCCGAGCTTGGCGTGGATCTCCGCCTCGACCCCGGCGCGGGTCCAGCCGGGGTTGCGGCCGGCGCCGAGCTGGACGGTGTCGGTCAGCAGGACCGTGCCCTCGCCGTCGACGTGGATCGCGCCGCCCTCGTTGACGAGCGGGCTGCTCAGGACCGGTGCCCCGGCCAGAGCCGCGACCTGGCGGGCGATGTCGCGGTCGTGGTCCCAGCGGGCCCAGTCCTGGGCGCCCCAGCCGTTGAACACCCAGTCGACGGCGGCCAGCCCGCCCGCCCCGTCGGTGACGAAGGTCGGGCCGGTGTCGCGCATCCACGCGTCGTCCAGGGGGCGTTCCACCAGGTCGACGTCCGGGCCGAGCAGTGCGCGCGCCCCTTCGCCCTGGCCGGGGCCGTGCACCATCGTCACCGGTTCGAAGCGGCGCACGGCACGGGCCACCGACGCCCAGGCGGCGCGGGCCCCGGCCAGCTCCGCGGCGTCGCCGAAGGTCGGGTTGGGGCCGGGCCACGCCATCCAGGTGCGTTCGTGCGGGGCCCACTCGGGGGGCATGCGGTAGGTCATCGGCGGTCCTAGAGGAAGTACAGGCGGTTGAGGGAGACGGAGTCGGCCGGTGCCGAGTGGACCGGGTCGCCGTCGAGGGTGACCAGGCCGGTGCGCCGGTCGACGTCGACCTGTCCGGTACGGGTGTTCAGGCGCAGGTCGGCGGGGCCGATGCCGCGGGTGCCGCGCACGGCGACCCGGCGCCGGCGGGTGGGCAGGGTGTCGCTGCCCCGGTCGAGGGCGGCCCGCGCGACGAAGGCCACGGACAGTTCGGCGGGCGTGGCGCCGTGGGCGCCGAACTGCGGGCCCAGGACGAGGGGTTCGCAGGTGTCGGTGGCCGCGTTGGGGTCGCCGGTGACGCCGTAGGCCGGGAAGCCGGACTTCAGGACGAGCTGCGGTTTGGCGCCGAAGTACTCCGGGCGCCACAGCACCAGGTCGGCGAGTTTGCCGGTCTCGATCGAGCCGACCTCGTGGGCGAGGCCGTGGGCGATGGCCGGGTTGATGGTCAGCTTGGCGATGTACCGCAGGACGCGCTGGTTGTCGTCGTCGCCGTCCGCGCCGCGCTCGGCCTTCATCTTCCCGGCCATCGCGAAGGTGCGGCGGACCGTCTCACCGGCCCGGCCCATGCCCTGCGCGTCGGAGGAGGTGATGCCGATGGCGCCCAGGTCGTGCAGCACGTCCTCGGCGCCCATCGTCGAGGCGCGGATGCGGTCGCGGGCCATCGCGGCGTCGCCCGGCAGGTCGGTCTTGAGGTCGTGGACGGAGACGATCATGCCGTAGTGCTCGGCGACCGCGTCCCGGCCGAAGGGCAGGGTGGGGTTGGTGGAGGAGCCGATGACGTTCGGGACGCCGGCCATCCTCAGGACGTCGGGGACGTGTCCGCCGCCGCAGCCCTCGATGTGGAAGGCGTGGACGGTGCGGCCCTCCAGCACCCTGAGCGTGTCCTCCACCGACAGGCACTCGTTCAGGCCGTCGCTGTGCAGGGCGACCTGGACGTCGTGCTCCTCGGCGACGCGCAGCGCGGTGTCCAGGGCCCGGGTGTGGGCGCCCATGTCCTCGTGCACCTTGAAACCCGAGGCGCCGCCCTCGGCGAGGGCCTCGGTGAGCGGCGCCGGGTGGGAGGAGGAGCCGCGGGCCAGGAAGCCGATGTTCACCGGCCAGGCGTCGAACGCCGCGAAGGCGTGCTTCAGCGCCCAGGGCGAGTTGACGCCGACGCCCCACACCGGCCCGAACTCCTGCCCGATGATCGTGGTGACGCCGGACGCGAGCGAGGCCTCCATGACGCGCGGGGAGAGCAGGTGGACGTGGGTGTCGACGGCGCCGGCGGTGGCGATGAGCCCCTCGCCGGAGACGATGGTGGTGCCGGTGCCGACGACGACGTCCACGCCGTCGAGGGTGTCGGGGTTCCCGGCCCGGCCGATGCCGCTGATCCGGCCCTCGCGGATACCGATGGACACCTTGCGGATGCCCTGCGCCGCGTCGATCACGACGACGTTGCTGATCACGACGTCGCAGGTGGCGCGGACGGCGGCGGCCTTCAGGTGCAGTCCGTCGCGGGCGGTCTTGCCGAACCCGGCCAGGAACTCGTCGCCGTACCGCTGTGCGTCGGCCTCCACCCGGACCACCAGCCCCGAGTCGCCGAGGCGGAGGCGGTCGCCGGCCCGGGGGCCGTGGGCGGCGGCGTACTCGTACGGGTTCACTCGGCGGCTCCCGGGCGGTCGGCCCCCGGGCGGTCGGCCTCCGAGCGGTCGGCTCCCGGGCAGTCGGCTCCCGGGCAGTCGGCCTCCGATCGGTCGGCTCCCGGGCGGTCAGCCCCCAGGCGGTCAGCCCCCAGGCGGTCAGCCCCCGAGCGGTCAGCCCCCGAGCGGTCAGCCCCCAGGTATCCGCAGGCGGCGGCGCGGCGCAGGGCCTCGTCCCGCGCGCCCGGCGCGTCCAGCGGCCCGTCGACCAGCCCGGCGAACCCGGTCGCGATCCGCGCCCCGCCGATCGGGACGAGGCCGACCTCGACGCGCTCGCCGGGGCCGAAGCGGACCGAGGACCCGGCGGGGACGGCGAGCCGCATGCCGTAGGCCCGCTCGCGGTCGAAGTCGAGGCGCGGGTTGGCCTCGAAGAAGTGGAAGTGGGAGGTGACCGAGACGGGCACGGGGGCGGTGTTGGTGACCGGTATCCGTACCGCCGCCTCGGGCTCGCCGTGCTCCGGTCCGGGCAGCAGCGCGCCCGGCGCCCCCTCCCCCAGGCCCCCGCCGATCGGGCCGGTGACCACCGCGAGCCGGGAGCCGTCGTCGAAGACCGCCTCGACGTGCACCTCGGTGACCACGTCCGCGACGCCCGGCAGGACGTCGTCGGGGCCGAGGACGGACCGGGCACGTTCGACGGCCTCGGCGAGCCGGGCGCCGTCGCGGGCCGCCTCGCAGACGGTGTCGGCGATCAGCGCGGTCGCCTCCGGCACGTTCAGCCGCAGACCGCGCGCCTTGCGGGCACGGGCCAGTTCGGCGGCCGAGAACAGCAGCAGCCGGTCACGTTCGGTCGGGGTCAGTCGCACGGGGCACGCTCCTCGTTTAGAGCAGCACTCTAAAGTAAGAAGCCGGGGCCCCCAAGGGCTGCACCTCAACATTTTGAGCGGCGCACAAAAAAGGCGGGCCGCCTCGGACATGGTGTCCGAGGCGGCCCGCACGGTCGCCGGCTCAGGCGAGCGTGTGCATCCAGCCGTGGGTGTCCTCGGCCGTGCCGCGCTGGATGTCCAGCAGGGCCCGGCGCAGCCGCATGGTGACCTCGCCGGGCTCACCGCCGCCCTGCTGCCACTGGGCGCCGGCCCGCTTGACCGTGCCGACCGGCGTGATCACGGCCGCCGTGCCGCAGGCGAAGACCTCGGTGAGGGTGCCGTTCTCGGAGTCGCGCTGCCACTGGTCCACGGAGATCCGGCCCTCCTCGGCCTGGTAGCCGAGGTCGCGGGCGACGGTGAGGAGCGAGTCGCGGGTGACGCCCTCCAGGATGGAGCCGGTGAGCGTGGGAGTGATGATCTTGTTGCCGTAGACGAAGTACAGGTTCATGCCGCCCAGCTCCTCGACCCACGCGCGCTCGATGGCGTCGAGGTAGCAGACCTGGTCGCAGCCCTGCTTGGCGGCCTCGGCCTGGGCGAGCAGGGAGGCGGCGTAGTTGCCGCCGGTCTTGGCGTCGCCCATGCCGCCGGGGACGGCGCGGACGCGGTCCTCGGAGACCCAGATGGAGACCGGCTTCACGCCGCCGGGGAAGTAGGCACCGGCCGGGGAGGCGATGACGATGAAGAGGTACTCGTTGGCCGGCTTGACGCCCAGGCCGACCTCGGTGGCGATCATGAAGGGGCGCAGGTAGAGGGACTCCTCGCCGCCGTGCGCCGGGACCCACGCCCGGTCCTGCCTGACCAGCGCGTCGCACGCCTCGATGAACGTCTCCTCCGGCAGTTCCGGCATGCCGAGCCGGCGCGCGGACGCCTGGAAGCGGCGGGCGTTCTTCTCCGGCCGGAAGGTGGCGACGGAGCCGTCGGGCCGGCGGTACGCCTTCAGTCCCTCGAAGATCTCCTGCGCGTAGTGCAGGACCATCGTGGCCGGGTCGAGGGAGAGCGGGGCGTAGGGGACGAGCCGGCCGTCGTGCCAGCCGCGGCCCTCGGTCCACTTGATCGTCACCATGTGATCGGTGAAGTGGCGACCGAACCCCGGGCTGGCCAGAATCGCGTCGCGCTCGGCGGCGGAGAGCGGACTGGCGGAGGGCTTGAGTTCGATCGTGGGCGTCGTGGGCGTCGTCATGGGTTGTTGTCCTTCACCGGTTGTCGTGACGGGCCGCGCCCACGCCCGTACTGCCAGTGGCCAGTGGTAGGACGTCCGAGCATTCCCGCATGTCGCGGCCTCGCGTTCGATTATCGCGCGCGGTCCGTGACCGGGGGAACGGCGGAGGAAACGGGGTGGATGCGGCCCAGGTTTCGATGGTCGCACCCCGCGGAGACAGGTGAAAGCCGCCGGGTGCCTTGTTTTTCCGGACCCGGCGGCTTCGAATGGTTCAGTTTCGAGTGCGCGGCCCGGTCAGCCGGCTACTCGTACGGCGAGGGCGTCACCGATCTCGGAGGTGGAGCGCGCGGGCTTGCCCGCCCGCTCGCCGAGGTCGGCCGCGACCGCCTCCTCGATCCGGGTCGCCTCGGCCTCGTAGCCGAGGTGGCGCAGCAGCAGGGCGACGGAGAGCACGGTGGCGCTGGGGTCGGCCTTGCCCTGGCCGGCGATGTCGGGCGCGGAGCCGTGGACCGGCTCGAACATCGAGGGGTACTCGCCGGACGGGTTGATGTTCCCGCTGGCGGCGACGCCGATGCCGCCGGAGACGGCCGCGGCGAGGTCGGTGATGATGTCACCGAAGAGGTTGTCGGTGACGATCACGTCGAACCGGGCCGGGTCGTTGACCAGGTAGATCGTGGCCGCGTCGACGTGGATGTAGTCGGTGGTGACCTCGGGGAACTCCTCGGCCACCTGGTTGAAGATGTTGGTCCACAGGTGGCCCGCGAAGGTCAACACGTTGTTCTTGTGGACCAGCGTGAGCTTCTTGCGGGGGCGGGCCTGGGCGCGGGCGAAGGCGTCGCGGACGACGCGCTCGACGCCGTAGGCGGTGTTGACGGACACCTCGGTGGCGACCTCGTGGGGCGTGCCCTTGCGGATGGTGCCGCCGTTGCCGGTGTACGGGCCCTCGGTGCCCTCGCGGACGACCACGAAGTCGATCTCCGGCTGGCCGGCCAGCGGGGTCTCGACGCCCGGGAGCAGCTTGCTCGGGCGCAGGTTGACGTGGTGGTCGAAGGCGAAGCGGAGCTTGAGCAGGAAGCCGCGCTCCAGGACGCCGGAGGGGACGCTCGGGTCGCCGATGGCGCCGAGCAGGATGGCGTCGTGCTTCTTCAGCGCGTCGAGGTCGGCGTCGGTGAGGGTCTCACCGGTGGCGTGGTAGCGCCGGGCGCCGAAGTCGAACTCCTTGGTCTCCAGCTTCACATCCTGCGGGAGGACGGCGGAGAGGACCTTCAGGCCTTCGGCCACGACCTCCTGGCCGATGCCGTCGCCGGGGATGACTGCGAGATCGATGCTGCGAGACATGCGGGCACCCTACTCCCCGTCCCATGGGATGACACGCACCGTCCGCCATACGGACATCCGACGCTCATCCGTCGACCCCCGTTCACCCGTGCGCGGTGCGGGCGTTGGCCCGCGCGGGGCATCAATGGCCGCATGGACATCCCCGACTTCGGCATCCGGCCGGACCTGGCACGCCGGCTGAGCATGGCGGAGCAGTACGAGTACCTGCGCGCCCGGCTCTCCCGGCGCCGGACGCTGGTGACGGCGGGGGCGGTGGCGGGCGGGCTGCTGACCGGCTGCTCCGGCCGCGACGTCCGATCCGCGTCCGCCCCGGCCGCCTCACCGGCCGCCTCACCGGCCGGCTCCGGGGCGGCGGTCGCGCCGTTCGGCCGCCATCTGGCCTTCGGCGCCGATCCGATGCGGCAGATGCGGATCTCCTGGCAGGTGCCGCTGGCGGTGCGCCGGCCGTTCGTCCGGGTCGGGCTGCGCCCCGACGACCTGGGCCGCCGCGTCGAGGCCGAGGTGCGCGACCTGGCCACCCCGGCCCTGGACGGCGTACGCCCGGCGGCCGAGCAGTACTACGTGCACGCGGCCCTGGACGGCCTGCGGCCCGGCACGACGTACTACTACGGCGTCGGCCACGAGGGCTTCGACCCGGCCGCGCCGGCCCACCGCGCCACGATCGCCTCCTTCCGCACGGCGCCGGCGGCGCCGGAGCGCTTCACCTTCACGGCCTTCGGCGACCAGGGCGTCGGCGCCGAGGCGGTGGCCAACAACCGCGTCCTGCTCCGCCAGGACCCGGCCTTCCACCTGCACGCCGGGGACATCTGCTACGCCGACGACAAGGGCCGCGGCGAGAAGTCGGACCTGTACGACGCCACGCAGTGGGACCGGTTCCTGCGGCAGACGGAGCCGGTGGCGCGTTCGGTGCCGTGGATGGTGACCACCGGCAACCACGACATGGAGGCGTGGTACTCGCCGGACGGGTACGGCGGGCAGCTGGCCCGCTTCTCCCTGCCGGACAGCGGCTTCGACCCGCGTACGGCGCCGGGGGTGTACTCCTTCACCTACGGCAACGTGGGCGTCGTGGCACTCGACGCCAACGACGTGTCCTACGAGCTCCCCGCCAACCTCGGCGTCACGGAGGGCCGGCAGACGCGCTGGCTGGCGCGGAAGCTGGCGCAGTTGCGGGCGGCGCCGGAGGTGGACTTCGTCGTCGTCTTCTTCCACCACTGCGCGTACTCGACGTCGACGCACGCCTCGGACGGCGGGGTGCGCGCCGAGTGGGTCCCGCTGTTCGCCCGCCACCAGGTGGACCTGGTGATCAACGGGCACAACCACGTCTACGAGCGGACCGACGCGATCAAGGGCGGGGAGGTGGGCCGCCCGGTCCCCGTCGGCGAGTGGACCGACCCCACCCGGGACGGGACGGTGTACGTCACCGCGGGCGGCGGCGGCAAGGAGCTGTACGGCTTTCCGGCGGGCGTGCCGGAGAGCCACGAGGGGCGGGCCGCCCGCGACGAGCCGGTGGACAGCTTCCGCTGGACCCGGTCCCGAGGCCGCGAGGCGGAGACGGTCGGGTGGTCGCGGGTGCGCTACCGGGGCTTCTCGTTCCTCAGCGTGGAGGCCCAGGCGGGCGCCGCGCCGAAGCTGAAGGTCTCGGCGCTGACGCCGGAGGGCACCCGCGTCGACCACTTCGAGGTGCGGCGCGGGCGGTGAGGGCCCGGCTCAGTGGCCGGTGGCGCCGCCGTTGTCCCGGCGGTCGAGGGCGCGCTGGAGGGCCGCGGCGGCGTTCTTGCGGTCGGCGTCGCTGGTACGGGAGGCGTGACGGACTCGGCGGCGGGTGGTCGTCTCGGCCATGGGATCGGCTCCTTCGGCACACGGGAGGAACGTGACGGGCCGGAAGGGGCGGGGAGCGTCGGACCGCAGGGATCGCCTGCGCGGGGCCCGGCTCACGACCGCCATTCGCTGGGTCGAGCGAGACGTTCGGCTCCTACAAAGCTAAGCGAGGAGCACGCGCCTGTCTCCACAATTACTCGGACTTCCTACTATCTGAGACGGAGGACGGGCCAGGCCGGGGGGAGACCTGGCCCGTCCGGTACCGGAGGGACGTCAGCCCATGTGCGGGTAGCGGTAGTCGGTCGGGGAGACCAGCGACTCCTTGATGGCGCGGGTCAGCGTCCAGCGCATCAGGTTCTGCGGGGCGCCCGCCTTGTCGTTGGTGCCGGAGGCCCGGCCGCCGCCGAAGGGCTGCTGGCCGACGACGGCACCGGTCGACTTGTCGTTGATGTAGAAGTTGCCGGCCGCGTAGCGCAGCTTCTCCATCGTGTACGCGGCGGCGGCACGGTCGTTGGCGATGACCGAGCCGGTGAGCGCGTAGTCCGACACCGACTCCATCTGCGTCAGCATCTCGTCGTACTTCTCGTCGTCGTAGACGTGCACGGCGAGGATCGGGCCGAAGTACTCGGTGGTGAAGACCTCGTTCTCCGGGTCGGCGCACTCGATGACGGTCGGGCGGACGAAGTACCCGACCGAGTCGTCGTAGGTGCCGCCCGCGACGATCGCGCAGGCCGGGTCGGCCGCGGCCCGGTCGATGGCGGCCTTGTTCTTGGCGAAGGCGCGCTCGTCGATGACGGCGCCGATGAAGTTCGACAGGTCGGTGACGTCACCCATGGCGATGCCGTCGACCTCGGCCGCGAACTCCTCCTTGAAGCCGTCGTTCCAGATGGACGCCGGGATGTAGGCGCGGGAGGTGGCGGAGCACTTCTGGCCCTGGTACTCGAAGGCGCCGCGGGTCAGGGCGGTCTTCAGCACGGCGCGGTCGGCGCTGGGGTGGGCGACGACGAAGTCCTTGCCGCCGGTCTCGCCGACCAGGCGCGGGTAGGTGCGGTACTTCTCGATGTTGTTGCCGACCGTCTTCCACAGGTGCTGGAAGGTCTTGGTCGAGCCGGTGAAGTGGATGCCGGCCAGGTCGCGGTGGTTGAGGGCGACCTCGGAGACCTCCAGGCCGTCACCGGTGACCAGGTTGATGACGCCCTTGGGGAGCCCGGCCTCCTCCAGCAGCTCCATCATCAGCACGGCGGCGTGGGTCTGCGTCGGGGACGGCTTCCAGACCACCACGTTGCCCATCAGGGCGGGGGCGGTGGGCAGGTTGACGGCGATCGCCGTGAAGTTGAACGGCGTGATCGCGTAGACGAAGCCCTCCAGCGGGCGGTGGTCCAGGCGGTTCCAGACGCCCGGGGCGTTGGCCGGGGGCTGCTCGGCCAGGATCCGGCGGGCGTAGGAGACGTTGAACCGCCAGAAGTCGACCAGCTCGCAGGGCGTGTCGATCTCGGCCTGCTGGGCGGTCTTGGACTGCCCCAGCATGGTGGAGGCGGCCAGCGTCTCGCGCCAGGGGCCGGACAGCAGCTCGGCGGCGCGCAGGATGACCGCCGCGCGGTCGTCGAAGGACATCGCGCGCCAGGCCGGGGCGGCGGCCAGGGCGGCGTCGACCGCGTCCTGCGCGTCCTGCCGGGTGGCGTTGGCGTAGGTGCCGAGGCGGGCCTTGTGGTTGTGCGGCTGCACGACGTCGAAGCGGTCGCCGCCGCCCATCCGCTTGACGCCGCCGATGGTGCAGGGCAGGTCGATCGGGTTCTCGGCCAGCTCCCTGAGCTTGGCCTCCAGCCGGGCCCGCTCGGGCGAGCCGGGGGCGTAGCCGTGCACCGGCTCGTTGACGGGGGTGGGGACCTGGGTCACAGCGTCCATGGTGTTCGTGGCTCCTTGACTTGAACGGTGTGCGAGCGGGTGCGGGCTCAGCCCTTGGTGACCATCGAGCGGACGAAGAACCGGAGGTTGGCCGGCTTCTCCGCCGGCCGGCGCATGCCGTGCCCTCCCGGGGGACAACCCCCGGACCCCCGGCAGTCGCCGCGGCACAGCCTCATCGGATCAGCCATGGCCGATCACGCTCCGCGCGAAGAACCGGAGGTTGGCCGGCTTCTCCGCCAGCCGGCGCATGAAGTAGCCGTACCAGTCCGTGCCGTAGGCGGTGTAGACGCGCATGCGGTGGCCCTCGGCGACCAGTCGCAGGTGCTCCTCGCCGCGGATGCCGTAGAGCATCTGGAACTCGTACTCGCCGGGCTTGCGCCCGGCGCGGTGGGCGAGTTCCTGGGCGATGGCGATCAGACGCGGGTCGTGGGACCCGACCATCGGGTAGCCCTCGCCGTTCATCAGCGTCCGCAGCACGCGCACGTACGCCTTGTCGATCTCGTGCCTGTCCTGGTACGCGACCTCGGCGGGCTCCTTGTAGGCGCCCTTCACCAACCGTACGCGGGCGCCGGCCGCGGCGAGCCGGCGCGCGTCGGCCCCGGTGCGGAACAGGTACGCCTGGATCACGCAGCCGGTCTGCGGGAAGTCCTTCCGCAGTTCCTCGTGGACGGCGAACATCGAGTCGAGGGTGGTGTGGTCCTCGGCGTCGAGCGTGACCGTGGTGCCGATCTCCGCCGCCGCCTCGACGACCGGGCGGACGTTGGCGAGCGCCAGCTCGTGGCCGCCGTCCAGCGCCTGCCCGAACATCGACAGCTTCACGGACACCTCCGCGCGCGTGCCCAGCTCCAGCGGCTTGAGCCGGTCGATCAGCTCCAGGTAGGCGTCGCGGGCGGCGGCGGCCTGCTCGGGGGTGGTGATGTCCTCGCCGACGACGTCCATCGTCAGCTCCAGGCCCTTCGCCGTGAGGTCCCGGATGACCGGGACGATCTCGTCGACGTCCTCGCCGGGGACGAAACGGTCGACGACCTGCTTGGTCACCGGGGCCGCCGAGACCAGACGGCGCATGCGGTCGCTGCGCGACGCGGCGAGAATCACGGGACCCAGCACGGGGCACCTCCACTGACGGAACAACAAGGTCGGCCACCGTGAAACCTAAGGATGACTCCGATCCTGGGCCATCGACAGCTGTCACGCATCCATGCCGCAGATCTCAGACAGATGTATGAAAGGCATACCGGGATGGGGGAGAATGCCCGGGTGACGTCGGATTCCCAGGGTGACTACCAGGAGCTGGTCGACGAGATCTCGGAGCTGCTGGGGGCGCCCGCCACCCTGGAGAACCGGGACTTCGAGCTGATCGCCTTCGGCGCCTACGACAGTGAGGGCGACCTCGATCCCTCCGCGCTGGACCCGGTGCGCGCCCGCTCGATCCTGACCCGGCGTTCGACCCCGGAGGTCCGCGCCTGGTTCGAGGGGTTCGGCATCACCCGGGCCACCCGCCCGGTCCGCATCCCGCCGACCCCGGAGGCGGGGGTGCACCGGGGCCGGATCTGCCTGCCGGTACGCCATCGGGGCGTGGCGCTGGGCTACGTATGGCTCCTGGACACCGATCCGGGGCCGACCGCGCGGCAGCTGGCCGCCGCCATGACGGTCACCGCCCGGATCGGGGCGCTGCTCGCCGACGAGGCCCAGCACGGCGCCGACCTCAGCCGCGAGCTGCGGGCGGTGCTGTCCGCCGGGCCGGGCTGGCAGCGGGACATGGCCGTCGCCGAGCTGCGCACCGCGCTCGGCCCGCGCGCCGGGGTCCCGCACACGGTGGTGTGCGTCGCGCCCTGGCCCTCGGCCGACCCGGACGACACGCCGTCGGTGCGTACGGTGCCGGGGGCGACGGCGCTGTGCACGGTGCCGTGGGGTGTCTCGGCGTACGCGCTGGCGCTGCTGGTCCGGCTGCGGTCGGTGGACGTACCGGCCCCGGCGGTGGCCGCGGCGGGGCGGCTGCTGGAGCGGGCGCGGGGCCTCGGGGGCACCGGCTGCGCCGCCGGGGTGGCCGCCGCCCGCACCGGCCTTACGGAACTGGGCACGGCCTGGCGGGAGGCGTCGGCGGCGGCCCGCGCGGCCCTGGCGGAGCCGCGTTTCGCCCCGGTCGCCGAGTGGGCGTCGATCGGCCCGTACCGCCTGCTGACGGCGCTGGCCCCGGAGGCGACGCGCGACCCGGCCGCAGGAGCGCTGCTCTCCCCCGCCCACCGCGAACTGGCCCGCACCGCCGAGACCTACCTCGACCGGGCCGGCCAGGCCGGCCGCACGGCGGCGGAGCTGGGCATCCACCGCCAGACCCTCTACTACCGCCTCTCCCGCGTCGAACAGCTCACCGGCCTCGACCTGGACGACGGCGAGGACCGGCTGCTCCTGCACATGGCGCTCAAGGCGCGCCGTCTGCGGCCCGGGCCGCCTCGATCACCTGACGCGGGCCCTCGGTGAGCTGCCCGGCTTCGGGCGCGGTCTTCGGATCGAAGGTCCACCGGGCCATGAGGCCCATCATCAGGGTCGTGCAGAAGCTGCCGAGCGTGCCGCTGTCGACGGTCGCCGTGCTGCCCGTGGTCCACGGCCCCGAGGAGATCCGGCCGAGGGCCGGCGGGTGCGGTACGTGACGTCGGTGACGGTCGGCTCGCTGTTCGCCGCGCTGTTCGTGCACCGCCGGCGCACGGCGGCCTCGCCGCTGATCTCACCGGTACGGCCGTCCGTCACCGCGGGATGCCGGCCTCGGCCCCCGACACGGCCGGGGAGGCGCTGGGCAGGGCGCGGCGGTGGCCGGCCGGTGGCCGGGGTCCGCGGGAGAGGCCCTGGCGACGGCGGCACGGGAGGCGTTCACCAGCGGGATGCGGGGCGCGGCGGCGGGGGCGGTCCTGCTGCTGGCGGCGGCGTACCCGGCGGCGCGGGCGCTGAAGGGCGTCCGGGTGCGGGAGAACGCCCAAGAGGCCGAGCGACTCGACCTGTCCGGCGTGTGAGAGGACGAAAGAAGGCGGACGAGCTGACCGACCCGGCCCGTCCGGCGTCGGAGAGCACGAAAGAACGCCGGACGGGCTGACCTACTCAGCCCGTCCGGCGTGTGAGAACCAGGCCCGTTCAGGGCCGGCGCGGGGTCCGGGGGCGGCAGCCCCCGGACCGGCGGTCGCCTCAGACCAGGTTGACCGAGCGGGCCGACGTCGCGCCGATCTCCGCCGCGACCTCGCCCAGGACGGTGGTGCCCACCGTGTCGTCGACCGTCAGCACGGCCAGCGCCTCGCCGCCGACGGCCGCGCGGGCGACCTGCATGCCGGCGATGTTGATGCCCGCCTCGCCGAGGATGCGGCCGACGGTGCCGACGACACCGGGACGGTCCTCGTAGCGCAGGACGAGCATGTGGTCGGCGAGGGCCAGGTCGACGTCGTACTCGCCGACGGCGACGATCTTCTGGACGTGCTTCGGGCCGGCCAGCGTGCCGGAGACCGAGACCTCCTCGCCGCCTGCCAGGGTGCCGCGCACGGTGACGACGTTGCGGTGCTCCGCCGACTCCGAGCTGGTCGTCAGCCGGACCTCGACGCCGCGCTCCTGGGCGAACAGCGGGGCGTTGACGTAGGAGACGGTCTCCTCGACGACGTCCTCGAAGACGCCCTTGAGGGCGGACAGCTCCAGCACCTTCACGTCGTGCTGGGTGATCTCGCCGTAGACCTCGACGTCCAGGCGGACGGCGACCTCGCCGGCGAGCGCGGTGAAGATGCGGCCGAGGTTCTCGGCGAGCGGCAGGCCCGGCTTGACGTCCTCGGCGATGACGCCGCCCTGGACGTTGACCGCGTCCGGGACCAGCTCACCGGCGAGGGCGAGGCGGACCGACCTGGCGACGGCGATGCCGGCCTTCTCCTGCGCCTCGTCGGTGGAGGCGCCCAGGTGCGGGGTGCAGACGACCTGGTCGAACTCGAAGAGCGGGGAGTCGGTGCAGGGCTCCTTGGCGTACACGTCGAGGCCGGCGCCGGCCACCCGGCCCTCCTTCAGCGCCGAGTACAGCGCCTCCTCGTCGACGATGCCGCCGCGCGCGGCGTTGACGATGCGGACGCTCGGCTTGACCTTGCGCAGCGCCTCGTCGCCGATCAGGCCGAGGGTCTCGGGGGTCTTGGGCAGGTGGACGGTGATGAAGTCGGAGACCTCGAGCAGCTCGTCCAGCGACAGCACCTTGACGCCCATCTGCGCGGCCCGCGCGGGCTGCACGTAGGGGTCGTAGGCGACGACCTTCATCCCGAAGGCGGACATGCGCTGGGCGACGAGCGCGCCGATGCGGCCCAGACCCACCACACCGAGGGTCTTCTCGGCCAGCTCGACGCCGGTGTACTTGCTGCGCTTCCACTCGCCGTTCTTCAGCGCGGCGTTGGCCTGCGGGATGTTGCGCGCGGTGGCGACGATCAGACCGCAGGCCAGCTCGGCGGCGGTGACGATGTTGGAGGTCGGGGCGTTGACGACCATCACGCCGGCCTTGGTGGCGGCGGAGACGTCCACGTTGTCCAGGCCGACCCCGGCCCGGGCGACGACCTTCAGTTTCCGCGCGGCGGCGATGGCCTCGGCGTCGACCTTGGTGGCCGAGCGGACCAGGATCGCGTCCACGTCGGCGATGGCGGTCAGCAGTTCGGCACGGTCGGCTCCGTTGCAGTGCCGGATCTCGAAATCCGGACCGAGCGCGTCGACGGTCGCGGGCGACAGCTCTTCAGCGATGAGTACGACAGGGTTCGAGCTCACGTGAGTCCTCACAAGTCCAATGCGGACGGCCGTCCCGACGGCCGCAAGCTGTGGAGGTTGGCTAGCCGCGTGGAAGACGCACGACGCTGTGGGCCTGACGCGTATGTAGTGCAGCAGTGTAGTGGCGTCGAGGGCGTCGTCTTACGCCGCTACGGAAGGATCACCCGTCCGGGGCTGGACGGGGTGGACAACAGGTGATGGCGGGGGGGGGGGGGGGGGGGCCCGCCCCCCCCCCCCCCCGCCGCTGAGGCTTACGCCTCCTCGTCGACCCAGCTCATGAGCTTGCGCAGCTCCTTGCCGGTGGTCTCCAGCAGGTGCTCGGAGTCCTGCTGCTTGTACTCGTTGTACTTCTTCAGGCCGCCGTGGTACTCGTCCATCCAGTTCTTGGCGAAGGTGCCGTCCTGGATCTCGGCGAGGACCTTCTTCATCTCGGCCTTGGTGGCGTCGGTGATGATCCGCGGGCCGGTGACGTAGTCGCCCCACTCGGCGGTCTCGGAGATCGACCAGCGCATCTTCTCCAGGCCGCCCTCGTACATGAGGTCCACGATCAGCTTCAGCTCGTGCAGGCACTCGAAGTAGGCGATCTCCGGCTGGTAGCCGGCCTCGGTCAGGGTCTCGAAGCCCGCCTTGACCAGCGCGGCCGTGCCACCGCACAGGACGGCCTGCTCACCGAAGAGGTCGGTCTCGGTCTCCTCGGTGAAGGTCGTCTTGATGACGCCGGCGCGGGTGCCGCCGATGCCCTTGGCGTACGACAGGGCCAGCGCGAAGGCGTTGCCGGAGGCGTCCTGCTCGACGGCGGCGATGCAGGGGACGCCGCGGCCCTCCTCGTACTGGCGGCGCACCAGGTGGCCCGGGCCCTTGGGGGCGACCATGCAGACGTCCACGCCGGCCGGGGGCTTGATGAAGCCGTAGCGGATGTTCAGGCCGTGACCGAAGAACAGCGCGTCGCCGTCCTTCAGGTTGTCCTTGATGTGCTCCTCGTAGACCTGCGCCTGGATCGGGTCCGGGACGAGGATCATGATGACGTCGGCCTCGGCGGCGGCCTCGGCGGGGCTCACCACGCGCAGGCCCTGCTCCTCGGCCTTGGCCTTGGACTTCGAGCCCTCGTGCAGACCGACGCGCACGTCGACGCCCGAGTCACGCAGGGACAGCGCGTGGGCGTGGCCCTGGCTGCCGTACCCGATGACCGCGACCTTGCGGGCCTGGATGATGGACAGGTCGGCGTCGGCGTCGTAGAACAGCTCGGCCACTTTGGGTTCTCTCCTTGTGTACGGGTGTTGCGTCCCACCGTATGCCGGTGGGGGGAGGGGAAGGTTCGGGGTCTCGGAATACGGGCGGCGGCCCGCACTCCGGGGGAATCACGCCGACCGGTCGAGGGCGCGCAGCGAGCGGTCCGTGATCGAACGGGCGCCGCGGCCGATGGCGATCGTGCCGGACTGCACCAGCTCCTTGATGCCGTACGGTTCCAGCATCCTGAGCATGGCGGACAGCTTCTCGCCGCTGCCGGTCGCCTCGATGGTGACGGCGTCCGGGGAGACGTCGACGGTCTTGGCGCGGAACAGCTGGACGATCTCGACGATCTGGGAACGCGTCTCGTTGTCGGCGCGCACCTTCACCAGGACGAGTTCGCGCTGCACGGCCTGCGACGGCTCCAGCTCGACGATCTTCAGCACGTTGACCAGCTTGTTGAGCTGCTTGGTGACCTGTTCGAGTGGCAGGTCCTCCACTCCCACGACGATGGTGATGCGGGAGATGTCGGGGTGTTCGGTGACGCCGACGGCGAGCGAGTCGATGTTGAAGCCGCGGCGGGAGAACAGGGCGGCGATCCGGGCGAGGATGCCGGGGGTGTTCTCCACCAGGACGGAGAGCGTGTGCTTGGACATGGTCTCTTGGTCTCTCTCGCTCAGTCGTCTTCGTTGTCGCCGAAGTCGGGGCGGACGTCCCGGGCGGCCATGATCGTGTCGTTGGAGGTGCCGGCGGCGACCATCGGCCAGACCATCGCGTCCTCGTGGACGATGAAGTCGACGACGACCGGGCGGTCGTTGATCGAGTTCGCCTCCTCGATGGCCTTGTCGAGGTCGGCGGGGTCCTCGCAGCGGATGGCGTAGCAGCCCATGGCCTCCGCCAGCTTGACGAAGTCGGGGACGCGGGTGCCGCGGGCCGCCGGGTTGACGTCGTCCGGGCCGGAGTGCAGCACCGTGTTGGAGTAGCGCTGGTTGTAGAACAGCGTCTGCCACTGGCGGACCATGCCGAGCGCGCCGTTGTTGATGACGGCGACCTTGATCGGGATGTTGTTCAGGGCGCAGGTGGTCAGTTCCTGGTTGGTCATCTGGAAGCAGCCGTCGCCGTCGATCGCCCAGACGGTCCGGTCGGGCAGGCCGGCCTTGGCGCCCATGGCGGCCGGGACGGAGTAGCCCATGGTCCCGGCGCCGCCGGAGTTCAGCCAGGTGGCGGGCTTGTCGTACTGGATGAAGTGGGCGGCCCACATCTGGTGCTGGCCGACGCCCGCGGTGAAGACCGTGCCCTCGGGGGCGAGCTGTCCGATGCGCTCGATGACCGCCTGCGGGGAGAGGGAGCCGTCCGCGGGCCGGTCGTAGCCGAGGGGGTAGGTCTCGCGCCAGCGGTTCAGGTCCTTCCACCAGGCGGAGTAGTCGCCGCGCTGGCCCTCGCTGTGCTCCTTCTGCACGGCCTGGACCAGGTCGGCGATGACCTCGCGGGCGTCGCCGACGATCGGCACGTCGGCGGCGCGGTTCTTGCCGATCTCGGCCGGGTCGATGTCGGCGTGCACGATCTTGGCGTGCGGGGCGAAGCTGTCCAGCTTGCCGGTGACGCGGTCGTCGAAGCGGGCGCCGAGGGCGACGATCAGGTCGGCCTTCTGGAGCCCGGTGACGGCGGCGACCGAGCCGTGCATGCCCGGCATCCCCAGGTGCTGGGGGTGGGTGTCGGGGAAGGCGCCCAGAGCCATCAGGGTGGTGGTGACGGGGGCGCCGGTCAGCTCGGCGAGGACCTTCAGCTCGGCGGTGGCGCGGGCCTTGAGGACGCCGCCGCCGACGTAGAGCACGGGCCGCTTGGCGGCGGTGATCAGCTTGGCGGCCTCGCGGATCTGCTTGGCGTGCGGCTTGGTGACCGGACGGTAGCCCGGCAGGTCCATCACGGGCGGCCAGGAGAACGTGGTCTTCGCCTGGAGGGCGTCCTTGGCGATGTCGACCAGGACCGGGCCGGGGCGGCCGGTGGAGGCGACGTGGAAGGCCTCCGCGATCACCCGCGGGATGTCGTCGGCGTCGGTGACCAACCAGTTGTGCTTGGTGATCGGCATGGTGATGCCGACGATGTCCGCCTCCTGGAAGGCGTCCGTGCCGATCGAGTCGGAGACGACCTGGCCGGTGATGGCGACCAGCGGCACCGAGTCCATGTGCGCGTCGGCGATCGGCGTGACGAGGTTGGTCGCGCCGGGGCCCGAGGTCGCCATGCAGACGCCGACCTTGCCGGTGGCCAGCGCGTAGCCCTCGGCCGCGTGGCCCGCGCCCTGCTCGTGGCGGACCAGGACGTGCCGGACCCGGGTGGAGTCCATCAGCGGATCGTACGCCGGGAGGATGCAGCCACCGGGAATGCCGAATACCGTGTCGGCGCCGACCTCCTCGAGAGCGCGGATGAGGGACTGCGCGCCCGTGACGTGCTCGGGCGCGGACTGTCCTCCGGATCGGGGCCGGGGCTGCGGGTGAGGGGCCCCGGTGGCCTGCTCGGTCATCGGCATTCTCTTCTCGATGCTGAGGGTTTCAATGCTGAGGTGGTGCTGGGGTGGTGCTGGGGTGGTGCTGGGGTTCTGCTGAGGTGGTGCTTGGGGTCTGGCCGCGGGTTTCGCCGAGGCTCTGTCCGCGGGTTTCGCTGGGCGTTTTGGTGAGGTCTGTGCGGTGTGCGGCGGGTTCCTGTGCAACAAAAAACCCCTCGTGCCAAAAGGCAAGCGAGGGGAGCGCGCCGGGTGTGGGTCGCTGGGATTCCGGGTCGTCCGGACGTCACCAGCTTCAGCCGACGCGCTGACCAAGTACGAGAATTCGGGTGCGCATGGGACTGACCCTCCCCCCGGCACGCACCCACTGTCAAGCGGGTGGGACGGGGGTCTCATTATGTGAGCGCAGTGCCGTGCCGCCGCCGAGGACGAGGGGCACGGCTCCGGGGACCTGGCTGGTGAGACCGGCGGTGGCGGCCCCGACGGAGGTCCCGACGGCCCCGCCCGCGAAGGCCGGCTCGGCCGGCCCGTGCGGCACCGGATAGCGGCCGGTGGCGAGCGCCCGGCGCAGCCGGTGCTCGTCGAGCGGCCCGGAGAACGCCCTGCCCTGTCCGTGGGTACAGCCCATCGCGCGCAGGGCGACGACCTGCTCGGGCAGGTCCACCCCGTCGGCCACGGTCTTCAGCCCGAGGTCGGTGGCGATGCGCAGCAGCCCCTTGGTGATCTTGTGCAGCCGGGCGGACTCGACGACCCCCTCCACCAGGTTCCGGTCGAGTTTCAGGATGTCCACGGGGAGCCTGCACAGGGCGGTGACGGTCGCGTGGCCGCTGCCGAAGCCGTCCAGCGCGATGCGTACGCCCGCCCGCCCGAGCGCGTTGAGCTGGCGCTCCAGCTCGTCCAGGGGAACGCGGGGGTCGACGTCGGACAGCTCGATCACCAGGGAGCCCGGCGGCAGCCCGTACCGGGTCAGCAGGGCCTCCACCGAGCCGATCGGCATCGAGCGGTCCAGCAGGCGGCGGGCGCTGACCGGGACGGTCACGGGCACGCCGACGCCGGCCGCCACCCGTTCGGCGGCCTGCTCCACGGCCTCCTGGAGCATCCACCGGTCGAGTTCACCGGTCTTGTCGCCGGTCTCGGCCACCCTCAGGAACTCGGCCGTGGTGAGCAGGACGCCCTGGGAGGAGCGCCAGCGCGGCTGGGCGCGGACCGACGAGATCCGGCCGTCCGTCAGGGAGACCACCGGCTGGTGCAGCAGCGCGAACTCGCCGTCGTGCAGCGCCGTCCGCAGCCGGCCGGCCAGCTCGGCCTTGCGTACGACGTCCTGCTGCATCTGCGGCTGGTACAGCTCGACGCGGCCCTTGCCGCCCGCCTTGGCGCGGTACATCGCCAGGTCGGCGTTGCGCAGCAGCTCGCCCGCGCCGAGGCCGGGCTCGGCGAAGGCGACGCCGATGGAGGCGTCGACGCGGACATCGTTGCCGTCGATGAAGTAGGGCTGGGAGAGGGTCAGCCGGAGGCGGTCGGCGAGCTCCAGGATGTGTCCCTCGCGGGCGGCCCGGTCCCGGGTGCCGTCCCCGATGATCAGGGCCGCGAACTCGTCGCCGCCCAGCCGGGAGGCGGTGTCGCCCTGGCGGACCGCCTCGTGGAGTCTGCGGGCGGCCTGGACGAGCAGTTCGTCCCCGGCCTGGTGCCCGATGGTGTCGTTGACGGCCTTGAAACCGTCGAGGTCGATGAAGAGGACGGCGGTGCCGCGCAGGTGGGCGCCCCGGTCGGAGGCGCGGCGGCCGGACAGGGCCTGCTGGACGCGCTTGGTGAACAGGGCGCGGTTGGGCAGGTCGGTGAGCGGGTCGTGCTCGGCGTTGTGCTGGAGCTGTGCCTGCAGGCGCACGCGCTCGGTGACGTCACGGCTGTTGAAGATCAGTCCGCCGTGGTGCCGGTTGACGGTGGATTCGACGTTGAGCCAGCCTCCCCCGCTCCCGGGCCCGCTCGAGCGGGAGGCGCTCCCGCCACCGGAGCGGAAGCGGCACTCGATGCGGGTGGTGGGCTCCTCGGCCGGGTCGGCGGCGAGGAAGCGGCGCACCTCGTGCACCACGCAGCCCAGGTCCTCGGGGTGGATGAGGTCGGCCAGCTCGCTGCCGACGAGTTCCTCGGCGGGGCGTCCGTAGACCCCGGCGGCGGCCGGGGAGACGTAGCGCAGGATGCCGTTGGGCGCGGCGATCATGATGACGTCGCTGGAGCCCTGCACCAGGGAGCGGAAGTGGTTCTCCTTCTGGGCCAGTTCCTGGGTGAGGGTGATGTTGTCGAGCAGCATGATGCCCTGGCGCACCACCAGGGCGAGGACGACCGTGCCGCCGGTGAGCAGGACGACGCGGTCGACGCTGTGGCCGTTGAGCACGTTGTAGAGGATGCTCAGGGTGCAGACGGCGGCGGCGAGGTAGGGGGTGAGGGCGGCCAGTGACCCGGCGATGGGCCGGGCGGCCGGGTAGCGGATGTGCTCGCCGTCCGGGAGGGGAGCCTGCCGCTGGGCGGTGACGCGCTGCCCGGGCACGTGCTCGTGCACCACGCGGGTGCGCCCGTCGGGGGGGCCGGCGCGGCCCGGCCCGCCGGGGCTGTCCGCGGTCCGCCGCCGCCCCGGCCGCGGGGCGGCCCAGGGGGCGTACGCCAGCAGCAGCGAGCCCGCGAACCAGCCCGCGTCGAGCAGCTGGCCCGAGCGGTAGTCGTTGTGCAGCAGCGGTGAGGTGAACAGGGCGTCGCACATCACCGTCAGGGCGAGCGCGCCGATCGCGGTGTTGACCGCGGACCGGTACACCGGTGAGCGCCGGAAGTGCAGCGCGAGCACGATGCTGACCAGGGCGATGTCGAGCAGCGGGTACGCCAGCGACAGCGCGGTGTGCGCCACGCTGGAGCCGTCCGCCTCGGCGGTCTGGGCGAGCGCCAGGCTCCAGGCCAGCGTCAGCAGCGAGCCGCCGATCAGCCAGGCGTCCAGACCCAGGCAGACCCAGCCGGCCTTGGTCACCGGCCGTTTGGCGAACACCAGCAGGCCCACGATGGCGGGCGGCGCGAAGCACAGGAAGAACAGGTCCGCGTAGCTGGGGTCGGGCACCGGCCGCCGCAGGACGACCTCGTACCACCCCCAGACCGTGTTGCCCGCGCAGGCCATCGTCGAGGAGAGGGCGAACAGCAGCCAGGCCGGCCGGAAGCGGACGCCGCGGGCGCGGGCGTAGAGGAAGCAGGAGACGGCCGCGGCGGCGGCCGCGGCGGCCAGGCCGAAGTCGCCCATGAACAGGGCGAGGCGGTGGGAGCCCCAGCCGAGCGCGGAGCCGACGGCGTAGGCCGCGCAGACCACGGCGAGGACCAGCTGGCCGGCCAGCCTGGATCCGCCGTCACCGGCCGTCGGCCGGGCGGGCCGCGGGGCCGGCGCGGAGTGCGCCCGGGGCGCTCCGTCCAGGGCGGGGGCGGGAGGCGGTGGCAGCGTCACCGGGGCCTCCCGATCCGCGCCGCGGCCGGGCCCCGCGGGTCCCGGAGCGCCGGGACGGCGGGCCCGGGCAGGCCGCCGTGCCCGTACCGGTGGGGGCTGTGGTCGTGGTGCTGCCCGTGGTTGCCGTGGTAGCAGTGGTCGCCGTGGTAACAGTGGTTGCCGTGACGGCTGTAGTCACCGTGACGGCTGTAGTCACTGTGACGGCTGTAGTCACTGTGACGGCTGTAGTCACTGTGACGGCTGTAGTCGCCGTGTCGGCGGCTGTGATGGCCGTGCCGACCGCCGTGGTGGCCGTGGCGACCGCGTCCGCGCGCCGCCGTAAGCCAGGGCCGTCGGCGGCGGCTCCGCCGCGTCGGATCGTTGGTCCATAGGCCGTGCATCGCCCGTCGCCCCCCTCACAGTCTCCATGTCCGTCCCCGGCGCCGAACGGTGCGCGGCGCAACCCCTGTCGGGACGATACACCAGTATCGTCACTCAGGGACATAGGTTCTCTACGCTCCGTGACGACCAGCGGATATGCGGGTACCCCCTGCTCCCGAAGGAACGCAGAGGGTGCCCGAAACGGATCGCGCCGTTGTCACCACGCGCGCGCCGTGCGTGCCGTCACGGCGCGAAGAACGCGCCGTCGGCGCTCGGCGCCGCGCGTCACGCGCCGGGGTCTCCCGTCGTCAGGATCACGTTGCGCAGCGGCTCCTGGTTCACGAAACGGGTCAACTGGTCGGTCAGCAGCCGCTTCGCGCGCGGCAGGAAGGCGGAGGTGGGACCGCCGACGTGCGGGCTGATCAGCACGCCCGGCGCCCGCCACAGCGGGTGCCCCGGCGGCAGCGGCTCGGGGTCGGTGACGTCGAGCGCGGCGGTGATGCGGCCGGTCGTCAGCTCGGCGAGGAGCGCCCCGGTGTCGACCACGGGCCCGCGGGCCACGTTGACCAGCAGGGCGCCGTCCTTCATCCGGGCCAGGAACCCGGCGTCGGCCAGGTGCCGGGTGTCCTCGGTGAGCGGTGTGGAGAGGACGACGACGTCCGCGTCCGGGAGCAGGGCGGGCAGCTCGGCGAGCGGGTGCACCGGACCGCGCGCCGTGGTGCGCGCGGAGCGCGCGACGCGCGCCACCCGCGCCACCTCGAAGGGAACGAGCCGGTCCTCGATCGCCGCCCCGATCGCGCCGTAGCCGACTATGAGCACGTTCTTGTCGGCCAGCGCGGGCCGGAACCCGCCGCGCCACTCGCCCTCGTCCTGGGCCCGGACGAAGTCGGGGACGCCGCGCAGCGCGGCGAGGATCAGGGTGAGCGCCAGCTCTGCGGTGCTGGCCTCGTGCACGCCGCGGGCGTTGCAGAGCCGGACGCCGGGCCTGATCACCGACAGCCGCCCCATGACGTCGTCGACGCCGGCGGTCAGCGTCTGGACGACCTCCACACGGCTCAGGTGCTCCAGCGGCCGGACCCGTACCGGATGCGGCTTCATGTACGGCACGACGTAGAACACGCAGTGCGCGGGGTCGCCGGGGAAGTCCCGCTCGCCGTCCGCACCCCCGTCCCAGAACAGGTACCGGAGCCCCTCGGGAAGCCCTTCGATCTCGTCCGGCGGGATGGGCAGCCATACGTCAGTGGTCATGCCAGGAGGCTATGCCAGGGCCGTGACCGGCAGAGGTTAGGTTGGGGTGGCCACAAGAGGGAGGGTCACGACCACGTGGAGCGCAGGACGATCGGCGCGGCGGCACTCGCGGTGGGGGCCGTCGGTCTCGGGTGCATGCCGATGAGCTGGGCGTACAGCACCTCCCGGCAGTGCGGCACCGAGTCCCTCAGGGCGGTGCACCGGGCGCTGGACCTGGGCTCCTGTCTGCTGGACACCGCCGACATGTACGGCCCGTTCACCAATGAGCTGCTGCTGGGGCGGGTGCTGAGGGAGCGGCGGTCCGAGGCCTTCGTGTCGACCAAGGTCGGTCTGCTCGTCGGCGACCAGCACATCGTGGCCAACGGCCGCCCCGGGTACGTGAAACGGGCCTGTGACGCCTCCCTGCGCCGCCTGCAGACCGACGTGATCGACCTCTACCAGCTGCACCGGGCCGACCCCGAGGTCCCGGTGGAGGAGACCTGGGGGGCGATGGCGGAACTGGTGCGGGCCGGGAAGGTGCGGGCACTGGGGCTGTGCGCGGTGGGCGCCCGGCCCGCGCGGCGGGCGGGGACGGCACGGCTGCACGACGGGACGATCCGGCAGCTGGAGCGGGTGCAGCAGGTGTTCCCGGTGAGCGCGGTGGAGGCCGAGCTGTCGGTGTGGTCGCCGGAGGCGCTGGAGGCGCTGCTGCCGTGGTGCGCGGCGCGCGGTGTCGGATTCCTGGCGGCGATGCCGCTGGGCAACGGCTTCCTGACCGGCACGCTGACGCCGGGCGAGGGCTTCGAACCGGACGACCCGCGCGCCCGGCACCCCCGCTTCACCGCGGAGATGATGGCCGCCAACCAGCCCATCGTGGCGGGCCTGCGCCGCGTCGCCGCCCGGCACGGCGACGGGGTGACGCCCGCGCAGGTGGCGTTGGCCTGGGTGCTGGCGCAGGGCGGGCAGGTGGTCCCGGTGCCGGGCACCAAGCAGGAGCGCTGGGTGGCCGAGAACGCCGCCGCGGCGGCACTGCGGCTGACGCCCCAGGACCTGGCGGAGGTGGACGCGCTGCCCAGGGCCCTGGGCTCCTGGGAGTGAGGGACCGCGGCGCGCGGAGCGTAGGGAACGAGCCGCGCGGAGCGTAGGGAACGGGCCGCGCGGGAACCTGTGGGGCACGGACGGGGTTCGTCACCGTGAGGACCCACCGCGTCGAAGGGACCGTGATCGTGCGACGTCGCGCCGTACCGGCCGCGCTGACCACCGCCGTGCTGCTGCTGGCGGCCGGCTGCTCCTCCGACGACGGGGACGGTGGGGGCGCGGCCGGCTGGAACGAGCGGACCACCCCCGGCCGTACGGCGTCGTCCGCGCCCCCCTCGTCGGCCGCGACCGCCGGACAGGCGCCGCCCGCGAAGGGCTCGGTCGAGGTGATCCGTACGGTCGCCACGGGTCTGGACAGCCCCTGGGGCCTGGCCCCGCTGCCCGACGGCGACCTGCTCGTCTCCTCCCGGGACGAGGGCACGATCACGCGGGTCGACACCGCGACCGGGAAGCGGACGGAACTGGGCGAGGTGCCCGGGGTGTCACCGGCCGGGGAGGGCGGCCTGCTCGGCATCGCCCTGTCGCCCGAGTACGCCGCCGACCGCACGGTCTACGCCTACTGCACGTCCGCCTCGGACAACCGGATCGTGCGGATGCTGTACGACGCCGGCAAGCCGTCCGGTGAGCAGCTCGGCGCGCCGGACACGGTGTTCAGGGGCATCCCCAAGGGTTTCGTCCACAACGGCGGCCGGATCGCCTTCGGCCCGGACAAGCTGCTGTACGTGGGCACGGGCGAGAGCGGCGACACCGGTCTGTCCCAGGACGAGGAGTCCCTCGGCGGGAAGATCCTGCGCCTGACCCCGGAGGGCGAGCCGGCGCCCGGCAACCCCTCCTCCGGCTCCCCCGTGTACTCCTACGGCCACCGCAACGTCCAGGGGCTGGCCTGGGACGCGCGGCGGCGCCTGTTCGCCGCGGAGTTCGGCCAGGACACCTGGGACGAGCTGAACGCGATCACGCCGGGCGGCAACTACGGCTGGCCCGAGGCCGAGGGCGAGTCGGACGACGACGCGTTCCGTGACCCGGTGGCGCAGTGGAGCACCGACGAGGCGTCCCCGAGCGGCATCGCGTACGCCGGGGGGTCGGTGTGGATGGCGGGGCTGAAGGGCGAGCGGCTGTGGCGCGTCCCCCTGGACGGCACCGAGGAGGCGGCCGAACCGCAGTCCTTCCTCCGGGGCGAGTACGGCCGGCTGCGCACGGTCGTGGCGGCGGGCGACGGCAGGCTGTGGCTGGTGACCAGCAACACGGACGGGCGGGGCGATCCGGGGCGGGAGGACGACCGGATCCTGGAGCTGGAGGTGACGTAGGCGGCGTGCCGGTCACTCCTCGTCGGCTGCGGCCTTCGGCCGCTTCGGGGGCCGTACGACGACCTTCCCGGAGCCGAGGTCTATCGGGCCGTGCCCGGCGTCGCCGTCGCCGACGTCCTCCCGGGTCAGCTCCAGCCTGTTCTGCTCGTCCCGGGTGCGTCGGCGGCCGGGTGCGAACAGTTCCTCGAAAGCGTTGAACACGTGACCTCCTCGGCCGGTGCTCCCCAGCGTACGTCCCGCCCCGCCGTGCGAGAGGCGGCCCCGGACGCGGCCGGGGGCCCGGAGGCGTCCGGCGCTCCGTGTGCGCCGGGCGCCCCCGGGCCCCCTTTGGTCCGTACGGGCGTCAGCTCACGGTCGGCACGGACAGCAGGATGTCGGTGTACGTGAGCACGGCCAGGAGCAGACCGATCACGCCCAGGGCGACGCCCGCCCAGGCGACCGACTTGATCCACGGGGCCTGCGGCCTGTCGGGCGCGCCGAACGCGGGCCGGACCAGCACCACGACGCCGACGAGCAGCGCGAACAGCGCGAACAGGCCGCTCCACAGGGCGGTGGCGTGCCAGGCGTCGCCGTAGCCCCGCTCCAGCAGGGTCTGCACGCTCGACGAGGAGGAGGCGGACGATTCGAGCTGGGCGAGGAGGTTCTTCTTGGCGCCGGCGATGGTGCCCGTCCAGCTTCCCGTCAGCGACACGACGCCGAGCGCCACGGAGACGACAGCCCCCGCGCCCTGCCCGACACCGGGGGTCTTCCCGGCGGCCGGCTCGGTCTCCTCGGCCGCCTCGGCCGCTTCCGGCTCCCCCTCCGTGGCCCGCGGTTCCTCCTGGGCCTCGGGGGCGTCGGTGACGTCGGTGACGTCCTCCTCGTGTTCGTCCGCCTTCGTCGCGGCGCCGGTCTCGTCCACTGTCTTCGTTCCCATGTCTCGCACCGTACGGACGCTCTCTGAGAGGTCCCTTAACGATCGTTGTGAGCGGTACGCGCGCGTGCCGCCCGCCACTCCGGCGCGAGCACGGCCCATATCTCCATGTCCTGACGCACCCCACGGTACGGGTTGCTCTCCCGGAGCACGCCCTCGCGGGTCAGGCCGAGCCGCCGGGCCGCGTTGACGCTGGGGAGGTTGGCGGAGGAGGCGTGCCACTCCACGCGGTGCATGCCGCGCTCGTCGAAGGCCCAGTCGATCAGGACGCGGGCGCCGCGGGTGACCAGGCCCTTGCCGGTACCGGCCGGCTCCAGCCAGCAGCCGATCTCGCAGACGCCGGACGCGGCGTCGAAGACGCGGAAGAGGAGCCCGCCGACGAGCTCGCCGTCCAGCCACAGCCCGTGCAGGAAGCCGCTGTCGGCGGCCCGCTTCTCGGCGTACACGGTGAGCAGGGCCCGCGCGGAGGCGGTGTCGGTGGCCTGCGTCCCGAACGGGATGTGCCGGGTGATGAACTCCCGGCCCCGGTCGAGGTGGGCGAGGAACTCCCCGGCGTGCCAGGGCTCCAGCGGACGCAGTTCGGCTCCGTCCTCACCCAGTGGTATCGCGTACATCGCGGTCCCGCTCCTCCCGCAGTCGGTTCATCACGTCGGTGAGCCTCTCATGCGCGGCACGGCACTCGGGCGGTTCGACGCTGATCCTCGGCAGCCGGGCTTCCAGCCAGGCGGGCAGCCACCAGTTGGCGCGGCCCAGCAGGTGCATCAGGGCGGGCACCAGCAGGGTGCGCAGGACGAAGGCGTCCAGGGCGACGGCGGCGGCGAGCGCGATGCCGAACATGGCGATGACGCGGTCGCCGGTGAGGACGAAGGCGAGGAAGACGGAGATCATGATGACCGCCGCGGAGTTGATCACCCGGCTGGTCTCGGCGAGTCCGACCCGTACCGCGCGCCGGTTGTCACCGGTCTCCAGCCACTCCTCGTACATGCGGCTGACCAGGAAGACCTGGTAGTCCATGGAGAGTCCGAAGAGGACCGAGACCATGATGACGGGGAGGAAGGGCTCGATCGGGCCCGCGCTGCCCAGGCCCAGCGCCTCGCTGCCCCAGCCCCACTGGAAGACGGCCACGACGACGCCGAAGGACCCGGCGACGGCGGCGATGTTCATGGCGGCGGCCTTCAGCGGTATGCCGACGGACCGGAAGGCCAGCAGGAGCAGCAGACAGCCGAGGCCCACGACGACGCCGACGAAGGCGGGGAGTTTGCCGACGATGACGTCGGCGAAGTCGTCGTACCCGGCCGTCACCCCGCCGACGTGGACGTCGAGCGCGGTGCCCCGCTCGGCGCGCGGCAGCACCTCGGTGCGCAGCCGGTCCACCAGATCGCTGGTGTCGGACGACTGCGGGGCCGACTCGGGTACGACGGTGAGGTACGCGGTGTCGCCGCCGGAGTCGAAGGTCACCGGCGTCACCGAGGCGACGCCCTCGGTGGCCCGCAGCGTGGCGTCGAGGTTGTCCAGGGCGAGCCGGTCCTCGGCGCCGCCGACCTCGGTGACCAGGGTGAGGGGGCCGTTGACGCCGGGGCCGAACCCGTCGGCGACCAGGTCGTAGGCGGCGCGGGTGGTGGAGCCCCGCGGGTCGTTGCCCTGGTCGGAGGTGCCCAGCCGCAGGCCCAGGGTGGGCAGCGCGAGGACGGTGACGACGAGGAGGGCGGCGGCGCCGAGGGCCTTGGGGCGGCGTTCGACCAGGGCCGACCAGCGGGCCGCGAATCCGGTGGGCAGCTCGGGTTCGGGGCCGTGCTCGGCGAGCCGGCGGCGCTCGCGGCGGCTGAGGGCGCGGGGGCCGATGAAGGAGAGCAGCGCGGGCAGCAGCGTCACGGAGGCGGCGGCGGTGAGGACCACGGTCAGCGCGGCGGCGACGGCGACCCCGTTGAGGAAGCCCAGCCGCAGGACCAGCATGCCGAGCAGGGCGATGCAGACGGTGGCGCCGGCGAAGACGACCGCGCGGCCGGTGGTCGTCACGGCGTTCACGGCCGCCTCGGTGGGGCTCAGGCCGCGTTTGAGGCCGCGCCGGTGCCGGGTGACGAGGAACAGCGCGTAGTCGATGCCGACGCCGAGTCCGATCAGCATGCCCAGCATCGGCGCGAAGTCGGCGACGGTCATGACGTGACCGAGGAGGGTGATGCCGGCGTAGGCGGTGCCGACGGAGACCAGCGCGGTGGCGATGGGCAGCAGCGCGGCGGCGAGGGAGCCGAAGGCGAGGAACAGGACGGCGGCGGCGACGGCCACGCCGACGGTCTCGGCCAGGTGTCCGCCGGGCGCCTCGGTCGCCGCGACGGCGCTGCCGCCCAGTTCCACCTGGAGCCCGTCGGCCGCGGCGGCCCGGGCGGTGTCGGCGACGGCGCGGACGCCGGCCCCGGCGAGGTCCGCGGCCCGCTCCTCGAAGGCGACGGTGGCGTAGGCGGTGCGCCCGTCCTCGCTGATCCGGCCGGTGTCCGGGGCGTCGTAGGGGCCGGTCACGGCGGCCACGCCGGGCAGGTCGGCGATGTCGTCGAGCGCGCCGGTCATGGTCTGTTCGACGGCGGCGGCCCGGACGGTGCCGGACGCGGTGTGCCAGACCACGGTGACGCTGTCGCCGCCGGCTCCGGGGAACCCGGCGGCGAGGAGTCCGGCGGCGCGGCTCGACTCGGTGCCGGGCACGTCGTAGTCGTCGGAGTAGGCGGGGCCGGTGACGGCCGCGGCGGCGGCGACGCCGGCGAGGGCGAGCAGCCACAACAGGACCGCGACGAGGCGGCGTCGGACACACCAGCGTGCAAGGGCTGCCACGGACCTGCTCCCAGAATGCCTGATGGTCGATCTTTGACCGGGAACAGCCGCTCATCGACCGAACAGCCCGCAAAGAACGTATGAGTGATGCGGTGCCACTCTTACAGGGAGAAATGATCCTTTGCACTGTTCGTGGGTTTACTCACAAAAGTGGGGGCGCGTCGTGTCCGACGCGCCCCCCGGGGCTCACCACCAGGAGCGGATCAGCCCTCCTCGACCCCCAGCTTCTGGAGGATCAGTTCCTTGACGCGGGCCGCGTCCGCCTGGCCGCGCGTCGCCTTCATGACGGCGCCGACCAGCGCGCCGGCCGCGGCCACCTTGCCGGACTGGATCTTGGCGACGATGCCGGCGTTGCCGGCGATCGCCTCGTCCACGGCGGCCGACAGCGCGCCCTCGTCCGACACGACCTTCAGGCCGCGCTTGTCGACGACCTCGTCCGGCGTGCCCTCGCCGGCGAGGACGCCCTCGATGACCTGGCGGGCCAGCTTGTCGTTGAGGTCGCCCTTGGCGACCAGCTCGGTGACGCGGGCCACCTGCTGCGGCGTGATCGCCAGCTCGTCCAGCGGCTTCTGCGACTCGTTGGCGCTGCGGGCCAGCTCGCCCATCCACCACTTGCGGGCGGAGGCCGCGTCGGCCCCGGCGTCGATGGTGGCGACGATCGGGTCCAGCGCGCCGGCGTTGAGGATGGCCTGCATGTCGGTGGCCGAGATCCCCCACTCCTCGCGGAGCCGGCTGCGGCGTGCCAGCGGCAGCTCGGGAAGCCCGCGGCGGATCTCCTCGACCCACTCGCGCGCGGGCGCCACCGGCACCAGGTCGGGCTCCGGGAAGTACCGGTAGTCCTCGGCCTCCTCCTTCACGCGGCCCGAGGTCGTGGACCCGGTGTCCTCGTGGAAGTGGCGGGTCTCCTGGACGACCGTGCCGCCGGAGGAGAGCACCGCCGCGTGCCGCTGGATCTCGAAGCGGGCCGCGCGCTCCACGGACCGCAGCGAGTTGACGTTCTTGGTCTCCGAGCGGGTGCCGAACTTCTCGGTGCCGTGCGGGCGCAGCGACAGGTTGACGTCGCAGCGCATCTGGCCCATCTCCATGCGGGCTTCCGACACGCCGAGCGCCCTGATGACCTCGCGCAGCTCACGCACGTACGCCCGCGCGACCTCCGGCGCGCGCTCCCCGGCGCCCTCGATCGGCTTGGTGACGATCTCGATGAGCGGGATGCCGGCGCGGTTGTAGTCGAGCAGGGAGTGGGACGCGCCGTGGATACGGCCGGTGGCGCCGCCGACGTGGGTCGACTTGCCGGTGTCCTCCTCCATGTGGGCGCGCTCGATCTGGACGCGGAAGGTCTCGCCGTCCTCCAGCTGTACGTCGAGGTAGCCGTCGAAGGCGATCGGCTCGTCGTACTGGGAGGTCTGGAAGTTCTTCGGCATGTCCGGATAGAAGTAGTTCTTCCGGGCGAAGCGGCACCACTCGGCGATCGAGCAGTTCAGCGCGAGGCCGATCTTGATGGCGGACTCCACGCCGGTCGCGTTGACGACCGGGAGCGCGCCGGGCATGCCGAGGCAGACCGGGCAGGTCTGGGTGTTCGGGTCGGCGCCGAGCGCGGTGGAACAGCCGCAGAACATCTTGGTCTTGGTGCCGAGTTCGACATGGACCTCAAGGCCCATGACGGGGTCGTACGACGCGAGTGCGTCCTCGTACGACACCAGGTCGGTCGTGGTGGTCACGGTGAAACTTCCCTCTCAGCCCAGCAGGACGTCGTCGTCGCCCAGCCGCTTCAGCTCGCGGTAGAGGATGGCGAGGCCGGTGACGATGGCGGCGGCGGACACGGCGGCGTCGACCAGGCGGAGCGTGTCGCTCTCGGTGCGGGCGAGCTTCGCCTGCTTGGCGACGCTGATCGCGCCGAACGCGGTGGTGGCCATGGACAGGTACAGGCCGTTCTTGGACTTCTTGAAGCCCTTGGCCTTCGACAGCTTGCTCACAGCGACGGTGCCTCCTCGATCAGCGGGTGGCCCCACCTTTCCACGAAGGCGGCCTCGACGGCGGCGCCGACCTTGTACAGCCGGTCGTCCTGCATGGCGGGGGCGATGATCTGCAGACCCACCGGCAGGTTGTCCTCGGGGGCGAGGCCGCAGGGCAGCGACATGGCCGCGTTGCCCGCCAGGTTGGTGGGGATGGTGCACAGGTCGGCGAGGTACATCGCCATCGGGTCGTCGGCGCGCTCACCGATCGGGAAGGCGGTGGTCGGGGTGGTCGGGGAGACGATCACGTCGACCCGCTCGAAGGCCTTCTCGAAGTCGCGGGTGATGAGCGTACGGACCTTCTGCGCGGAGCCGTAGTACGCGTCGTAGTACCCGCTGGACAGGGCGTAGGTGCCGAGCATGATGCGGCGCTTGACCTCGGGGCCGAAGCCGGCCTCGCGGGTCAGGGAGGTGACCTCCTCGGCGGAGTGCGTGCCGTCGTCGCCGACGCGGGCGCCGTAGCGCAGGCCGTCGAAGCGGGCGAGGTTGGAGGAGCACTCGGACGGGGCGATCAGGTAGTACGCCGACAGCGCGAGGTCGAAGGACGGGCAGTCCAGCTCGACGATCTCGGCGCCCAGCTCCTTCAGCAGCTCGACGGACTCGTCGAACCGCTGGATGACGCCGGCCTGGTAGCCCTCGCCGCGGAACTGCTTGACGACGCCGACGCGCATGCCCTCGACGCTGCCGTTGCGGGCGGCCTCGACGACCGGCGGGACGGGCGCGTCGATCGACGTGGAGTCCATCGGGTCGTGGCCGGCGATCACCTCGTGCAGCAGGGCCGCGTCCAGGACCGTACGGGCGCAGGGGCCGCCCTGGTCGAGGGAGGAGGAGAACGCCACCATGCCGTAGCGGGAGACGCCGCCGTAGGTCGGCTTGACGCCGACCGTGCCGGTGACGGCCGCGGGCTGGCGGATGGAACCGCCGGTGTCGGTGCCGATGGCCAGCGGGGCCTGGAAGGCGGCGAGCGCGGCGGAGGAACCGCCGCCGGAACCGCCGGGGATCCTGGTGAGGTCCCAGGGGTTGCCGGTCGGCCCGTACGCGCTGTTCTCCGTCGACGAGCCCATGGCGAACTCGTCCATGTTGGTCTTGCCGAGGATGACGACGTCGGCGGCCTTGAGCTTCTTGGTGACCGTCGCGTCGTAGGGCGGCAGCCAGCCTTCGAGGATCTTGGAGCCGACGGTCGTGGGGACGCCCTCGGTGGTGAAGATGTCCTTGAGCGCGAGGGGGACGCCGGCCAGCGGGCCGAGCTCCTCCCCGCGGGCGCGCTTCGCGTCCACGGCGCGGGCCTGGGCGAGGGCGCCCTCGCGGTCGACGTGCAGGAAGGCGTGCACCTTCTCGTCGACCGCCTCGATGCGGGCCAGGTGCGCCTCGGTGACCTCCACGGCCGTCAGCTCGCCGGAGGCGATCTTCGCGGCGATCTCGGCCGCGGTGAGCTTGATGATGTCGCTCATGGCGGTTACTCCTCCCCCAGGATCTGCGGCACCTTGAAACGCTGCTGCTCCTGGGCCGGGGCGCCGGAGAGCGCCTGCGCGGGCGTGAGCGACGGACGGACCTCGTCGGCCCGCATGACGTTGGTCAGCGGGAGCGGGTGCGAGGTCGGGGGTACGTCTTGGTCGGCGACCTCGCTGACGCGGGCGACCGCGCCGATGATGTCGTCCAGCTGTCCCGCGAAGTGCTCGAGCTCTTCGGGCTTCAGCTCCAGACGCGCCAGCCGGGCGAGGTGGGCGACCTCCTCGCGCGTGATGCCAGGCATGCAGCGTTCCTCTGGGTGGGAGTGTGTGGTTTGGCCCAATCCTATGGGGCGGGGACGGGTGCTCGTGAAACGGTTTGCCGCCGGCGTCGCGAAGGTGCCGCGGCCCCTGTTCAGGCGGGGTCCTTGCCCCGGCCGGGATCCGTCGCCTCCAGGGCCTCCACCAGGCGGCGCAACGCGGGCAGCGCCGACTCCAGGCTGGCGCGGTCGGCGTCGGACAGTTCCTCGACGACCCGGGTGAGGGCCGCGGCGCTGGCCCGGTCGTAGCGGCGCAGCAGCCCCAGGGCCCGGTCGGACACCGTCAGCATCACCGTGCGCTGGTCGTGCTCCGGCCGCAGCCGTTCCACGAGCCGGGCGGCGGACATCGCGCGGACGAGGTTGCTGACGGTGGAGGGCGCGATCCGCAGCCGGGCGGCGGCCGCGGAGGGCGAGAGACCGTCCGGGGCCGCGGACAGGGCGCGCAGCAGTTCGATCTGCGCCTCCGGCAGGTCGGGCAGGCCCTCGGCGTTGCGGGTGGAGCGCAGGACGGCCCGGCGCAGCGGTCCGAGCAGCCCGCCGAGCCCGGAGGCGACCCGCGCCGCCCCGTCCGCCGCTTCCCCTTCTTCCGTCGGTCGCATGGCTCCATTGTGAACCGCTCCCATAAAGTTTTGTCACAAATATATTTTGTGGCACAGTGAAGTGGGGGATCGGAACCAGGCCCGCACCACAGCGAGGAGCACCACCATGACCAGGAACGACACGCCGACCACCGTCGAGAACCCCGTCCCGCCGCAGGACCTCGGCGGCATCGTCGGACACCGGTTCATCTACACGTACGCCAACGGCTGGCAGTACGAGATGTACGTGAAGAACGCGAAGACCATCGACTACCGCATCCACACGGGCATGGTCGGCGGCCGCTGGGTGAAGGACCAGGAGGTGGACCTGGTGCGGCTCGCCGAGGACGTGTACAAGATCTCCTGGAACGAGCCCACCGGGACGTCGGTCGTCGTCAACGTGCTGCCCGGCCGGCGCGTGCTGCACGGCACGATCTTCTTCCCGCGCTGGATCGAGGAGGACGGCGGCAAGACCGTGCTCTACCAGAACGACCACCTGGACGAGATGCGCGCCTTCCGCGACGCCGGCCCCACCTACCCCATCTACGTCGTCCCGGAGTTCGCCCGGATCACCCTGTTCGAGCGGGTGGGCGAGGACGACGAGAGCATCGTCGCCGTGGGCCCCGAGGAGCTGCCCGCCGGTTTCGCCGACCGCGTCAACTGACCGCCCACGACACCGGACGGGGAACGCCATGGACCGTCACCGCACGCCGGCACTGACCTTCTTCGCCCATCTGTCCGTGCTCGTCGACCCGCCGTACGACCTCGGCGGGACACCGGAGGGACACCGGAGGGACACCGCCGTCTGGTGCCGCTGACCGGGGGCCGCTTCGAGGGGTCCGGCCTGCGCGGGACGGTCCTGCCCGGCGGCGCCGACCACCAGATCCCGCGGACGGCGTCCCTCACCGAACTCGACGCCCAGTACGCCCTGGAGACCGACCGGGGCGAGCGCGTCGCCGTCCACGCCGTCGGCATCCGCGCCGGCCTCCCGGAGGACATCGCCGCCCTGGTCCGGGGCGAGGAGGTCCCGCCGGAACGCGTCTACTTCCGCGGCTTCCCCCGCCTGACCACCGCCGCGCCCCGGCTGTCCTGGATCAACGAGCGGCTGTTCGTGGCCACCGGGGAGCGCCGCCCGGACAGTGTGGAGCTCGACGTCCACCTGCTGAACTGACGCTGCGCCGCCGGGGGCTCAGCCCCGCCCCGGCTCGTCCCCGGCGGCGGCGGGCAGCGCGGCAGCGGGCCGCTGCCACCCCCGCGACCCCCGCGCCCGCAGCCACGCCGTCGTCTCGTCCGGCGGCATCGCCGCCGCCACCAGCCAGCCCTGTACCGCGTCGCAGCCCAGGTCCCGCAGCCGCTCCCACGTCTCGTCGTCCTCGACGCCCTCCGCGACGACCAGCAGCCCCAGCGAGTGCGCGAGGTCGACCGTGCACCGCACGATCTCCGCGTCCTCGTTGTCGACGGCCAGCCGGGCCACGAAGGAGCGGTCGATCTTCAGCTCGCTGACGGGGAGCTTGCGCAGGTGGACCAGGGAGGAGTACCCGGTGCCGAAGTCGTCCAGGGACATCTTCACCCCGTGCCCGGTCAGCCCGGCCAGGGTGTCGGCGGCGCGCTGCGGGTCCTCCAGGAGGACGTGTTCCGTGATCTCCAGCTGGAGCGCGCCCGCCGGGACGCCGTGCCGGGCCAGGCGCGCGGCGACCAGGCCGGCGAAGCCGGGAGCGTGCACGTCGCGCGGGGAGACGTTGACCGCGACCGGCACGAACAGGCCCTGCGCCCGCCACCGGGCGACCTGGGCGAGCGCCGTCTCCAGCACGTACTCCGTCAGCTGGGGCATCAGCCCCGAGGACTCGGCGATGGCTATGAACTCGTCCGGCGGCACCTTGCCGCGCTCGGGGTGCACCCACCGCACCAGCGCCTCCAGCCCCGCGACCTGCCCGTCGAAGCGGACCTTGGGCTGGTAGTGCAGCTCCACCTCCCGGGCGTCCAGGGCGCGGCGCAGGTCGCCGAGGAGGCCGAGGCGGTCCGGGGTGTTGGAGTCCCGCTTGGACTCGTAGACCTCGACGCCCGTACGGTCCCGCTTCGCCTGGTACATCGCCACGTCCGCCCGGCGCAGCAGCCCTTCGGCGTCCAGGCCGTGGTCGGGGAAGACGGCGACCCCGGCGCTGGCCTCCAGGACCAGGGTGAGTCCGTCCAGGTCGAGCGGGGAGCCGAGGGCGCCGACCAGGCCGTGGGCGACCTGGGTCGCGGACGTGGTGGAGTCGGTGACGGGCAGCAGGACGGCGAACTCGTCGCCGCCCAGCCGCGCCGCCTCCGCCCCGCGTGGCAGCGCCGCCCGCAGCCGGTCGGCGATCTGGAGCAGCAGCCGGTCACCGGCCAGGTGCCCGAGGGTGTCGTTGACCGACCGGAAACGGTCGAGGTCGATCAGCATCAGGGCGGTGCGGATCCCGGTCCGCTCGGCGTCGTCCAGCGCGGTCCAGATGCGTTCCTGGAGCCACTGCCGGTTGGGCAGTCCGGTCAGCGGGTCGCGGAGTTGTTCCTCGGCGCGGGCGCGGGCGATCCACAGGGTGGAGTCGAGGGCGATCAGCGGGATCGCGAACAGCGGCAGCAGCACCGGCTGCGCGAAGGCGACCACGCAGATCAGCGGGGCGATGCCGAGCAGGGCGACGGCGACCAGGCCCTGTCTGGCCAGGGCGGTGCGGGCGATGGTGGGCAGGCCGGGGCACGGGGTGTGCAGGTACCACAGCAGGGTGCGGGTGACGGCGAGGTAGGCGACGGCGGCCAGCACCACCTTGGGCGCGGCGGCGACCGTCCAGGTGCCCGGGTCCCAGGGCGCCTCGACGGACGGCACGGCGCCGCAGGCGCCCAGCAGGGCGGCGCCCGCGGCGATGCCGAGGACGTCGACCGCGCCGTGCAGCACGCCCTGGCGCCAGCGGCCCCGGCGGGCGACGCCGACCAGGACGACGACGGTGAGGCTGACCATGCCGGCCGGGACCCAGCCGTAGAGCAGCAGCACGGCCAGGGTGAGGGCGGCGCCGGAGCCGGTGCCGCCCCACCAGCGGGCGCGGCCGAGCAGGACGAGGTGGCCGACGACGACGCCGGTCAGCAGGGCCAGCGACCAGCCGGCCGCGCCGGACGGGAAGAGCGCGTGCCCGTCGGCGAACGCCCGGTAGAACCCGGCGCCCAGGACGAACCCGGCCGCCGCGACCACCGCCGCGGGCAACGCGGGCCAGGACAGGTGCCGTTCGGCGTCGGTGTCCGGCAGGCCGGGAGCGTGCTCGGTGCCGCGGCCGGGCGGCGTGGCCCGGGCGGTGCGCCCCCGTCCGCCGCCCTCCGGAGAAGGCCGCCCGGCCCACCGGCTCGCACGCGCCGCGTCCCACAGGCGACGCGGGCGCAGCCGTGAGCCCGGGGCGGCGCTCTCGGTCGGTTCCATTCCCGTCCCTCTCACAGCCGGCGGTGCCCGCGCCACGCGGCCCGGCGCCCGAGGGGGCCGCCGGCGGTTCCGCGTGGGAAAGTCCGTTTCCCGGCCCCTTCGGAGCGCGGGCGATGCCCCGGCCGCGACTGGGCGCGGCAGGCGCACGTCCCAACAGTAGGCCGCGGAAGGCTTCCACGGGCACCGCTCGTCGGCGGTTGCCCGATTGCGCCCCGGCCACCCCTATGCATCCGGTATGCACCGAACGGGCGGCCTTCAACCGCTATTCCTCAGCCGAAAGTGCGACGTCCGAGGCGGCTTCGGGCCCTTGTTCGAGCAGGACGTCGAAGCCGTCCTCGTCGAGCACCGGGACCTTCAGCTGCATCGCCTTGTCGTGTTTCGACCCGGGGTTGTCGCCCACGACGACGAACGAGGTCTTCTTCGACACCGAACCGGTCACCTTGGCGCCCCGGCTCTGCAGGGCCTCCTTGGCGCCGTCCCGGGTGTAGCGCTCCAGGGTGCCGGTGACGACGACGGTGAGGCCTTCGAGCGGGCGCGGCCCCTCGTCCTCGCCGGTGGACCGCTCTTCCAGGGGGACGCCGGCCGCCTTCCACTTGCGGACGATCTCGCGGTGCCACTCCTCGGCGAACCACTCCTTGAGGGAGGCTGCGATGATCGGCCCGACCCCGTCGGTGTTGGCCAGCTCCTCCTCACTGGCCTGCTCGATGCGGTCCACGGAGCGGAACTGGCGGGCGAGTTCCCGCGCGGCGACCGGTCCGACGTGCCGGATGGAGAGTCCGTTGAGGAACCGGGCCAAGGGGCGGGTCTTGGCGTCCTCGATGTTCCTGAGCAGGGCGAGGGCGTTCTTCTTCGGCTCGCCCTTCTGGTTGGCGAAGACCGTGACGACCTTCTCCTCGCCGGTCTTGGGGTCGCGCTTGGGCAGCCCGCTGACCGGGTCCAGGACGTACGCCTTGATGGGCAGCAGTTTCTCGATCGTGAGGTCGAACAGGTCGCCCTCGTCGACCAGCGGCGGGTCGGCCGGCTCCAGCGGCTGGGTCAGCGCGGCGGCGGCGACGGCCCCGAAGTGCTCGATGTCCAGGCACTCACGGCCGGCGAGGTAGGTGACGCGCTCGCGCAACTGGGCGGGGCAGCTGCGCGCGTTGGGGCAGCGCAGGTCGATGTCGCCCTCCTTCATGGGGCGCAGCGGCGTCCCGCACTCGGGGCACTCGGCCGGCATCACGAACTCGCGCTCGCTGCCGTCCCGCAGGTCGGCGACGGGCCCGAGGATCTCCGGGATCACGTCACCGGCCTTGCGCAGCACCACCGTGTCGCCGACGAGGACGCCCTTGGCCTTGACGACCTCCTGGTTGTGCAGCGTGGCGAACTCCACCTCGCTGCCGGCCACGGTCACCGGCTCGACCTGGGCGTAGGGCGTGACCCGGCCGGTGCGGCCGACGCCGACCTTGATGTCGACGAGCTTGGTGTTGACCTCCTCGGGCGCGTACTTGTAGGCGATGGCCCAGCGGGGGGCGCGGGCGGTGGAGCCGAGCCGGCCCTGGAGGCGGATCTCGTCGAGCTTGACGACGACGCCGTCGATCTCGTGCACCACCGAGTGGCGGTTCTCGCCGTAGTACGCGATGAACTCGTGCACCTCGGCGAGGGTGTCGACCGCCCTGTTGTACGGGGAGGTGGGCAGGCCCCACTCCTTGAGGAGGCCGTACGCCTCGGAGAGGCGGGTCAGGCCCGCGTAACCCTCCAGGACGCCGATGCCGTGGACGACCATGTGCAGGGGACGGCTCGCCGTGACGCGGGGGTCCTTCTGGCGCAGCGAACCGGCCGCCGCGTTGCGCGGGTTCGCGAAGGGCTTGTCGCCGGCCTCGACCAGACGGGCGTTCAGCTCCTCGAACTTCTCCATCGGGAAGTAGACCTCGCCGCGGATCTCCACCAGGTCGGGGACCTTGTCGCCCTTCAGGCGCTCGGGGATGTCGGCGATGGTGCGGACGTTGGGCGTGATGTCCTCGCCGGTGCGGCCGTCGCCGCGGGTGGCGGCGCGGACCAGGCGGCCGCGCTCGTAGGTGAGGTTGACGGCCAGTCCGTCGACCTTCAGCTCGCACAGGAAGTGGAACTCCTGCTCGCCCAGCTCCTTGTGGAGGCGCTCGGCCCAGGCGGTCAGCTCCTCCTCGTTGAACGTGTTGTCCAGGGAGAGCATGCGCGAGCGGTGCTCGACGGCGGTGAACTCCGTCTCGTAGGAACCGGCGACCTTCTGGGTCGGCGACTGCGGGGTACGCAGCGGCGGGTACTCCTCCTCCAGCGCCTCCAGGTCGCGCAGCAGCCGGTCGAAGTCCGCGTCGCTGATGACGGGGGCGTCCTTCACGTAGTACCGGAAGCGGTGCTCCTCGATCCGCTCAGCGAGCTGAACGTGCTTCTCCCGTGCCTCGGCGGGCACGTTCGTCGTCTCCGCCTGCTTGTCGCCGGCCACCGTGTATGTCCTCCCGTTACTCTGGGTCGTCCGCGAGGGATCTCGCCGCCCGGACGCAGTGGGCGAGCGCCCGCCGCGCGTACTCGGGGGACGCGCCCGCGAGTCCGCACGCCGGGGTCACCGTGACCGCGTCCGCGAGAAGCCCCGGATGCAGCCCCAGCCTGCGCCACAGCGTCCTGACACCCATGACGCTACCGGCAGGGTCTGACAACGGGCCCCCGGCGGTCGGCACGACACCGGCGAACAGCCGTGTCCCGCCCTCCACGGCCTCCCCGATCATCTCGTCGTCACGCTCGGTGAGCAGGGAGAAGTCGAAGGAGACACCGGCCACGCCGGCCCGGCGCAGCAGGGCGAACGGGACGTCGGGCGCGCACGAGTGGACCACGACGGGGCCGGCCCCGTGCGCCCCGGCGACGTCGCGCAGCGCGGCCTCGACGACCTGCCGGTCGACGGCCCGGTGGGTGCGGTAGCCGCTGGCGGTCCGCACCCGGCCGCGCAGTACGGCGGTGAGGGAGGGCTCGTCGAGCTGGAGCACGAGGGTGGCGCCGGGGACGCGGCGGGCGACCTCCGCGAGGTGCTCGCGCAGCCCCTCGGCGAGGGAGGCGGCGAGGTCCCGGCAGGCCCCGGCGTCGCTCAGCACCGCCTCGCCGCCCCGCAGCTCCAGCGCGGCGGCCAGCGTCCAGGGGCCGACGGCCTGCACCTTCAGCGGGCCCTGGTACCCCTGGGTGAACTCCTCCAGGGCGTCGAGGTCCTCCCGCAGCCAGGCCCGGGCCCGCCTGGTGTCCCGGCCCGGCCGGTCGCCGAGCCGCCAGCCGCTGGGCTCCACGCGCGCGTACAGCTCGACGAGCATCCCGGCGGTGCGTCCGATCATGTCGGCGCCGGGCCCGCGGGCGGGCAGCTCGGGCAGGAACGGGAAGTCCTCGAAGGTCCCGGTGACGGTCTTGACGGCCTCGCGCGCGTCCTGTCCCGGCAGGGACCCGACGCCGGTGGCCGCACCGAACCTGGTCTGGCTGTTTTCGCTCACCCCGGCAGCCTACGGAACGTACGGCGTCCCGCTCACCGCCCGGGGCGCACCGTGAGGTCGTTGACCTCCGCGTCCCTGGGCAGGTCCAGGGCCATCACGACCGTGGTGGCGACCGACTCGGGGTCGATCCAGCGCGCCGGGTCGTACTCCTTGCCCTCCTGCTGGTGCACCTTGGCCTGCATGGGGCTGGCGGTGCGGCCGGGGTAGACGGAGGTGACCCTGACCCCGTTGGCGTGCTCCTCGTGGCGCAGGGAGTCGGCGAGGGCCTTCAGGCCGTGCTTGGAGGCGGCGTACGCGGCCCACTCGGCGTGGGCGTTGAGCCCGGAGCCGGAGTTCACGAAGATCACGTGCCCCTGGGCGGCGCGCAGCTGCGGCAGCATCAGGCGGGTCAGCTCGGCGGGTGCGACGAGGTTGACGTTGAGCTGGTGGCGCCAGGACTTCGGGGTCAGCTCCCCGACCGGGCCGAGGTCGACGACGCCGGCGATGTGCAGCAGGGAGTCGACCCGGTCCGGCAGCGACTGGTGGGACAGGGCCCAGGACAGCTTGTCGGGGTCGGCCAGGTCGCCGACCAGGGTGCGGGCGCCGGGGAAGGCGGCGGCCAGTTCCCTGGCGCGGCCCGCGTCGCGCGCGTGCAGCACGACGTCGTCCCCGCGCGCGTGCAGACGGCGGGCGACGGCCGCGCCGATGCCGGAGCCGGCTCCGGTGATCACATGTGTAGCCATGCCGCCATGCTCGCATCACCGCCGGACCGTTCCGCGCCCCGGTCGGCTCAGGCGACGCCCCGGCTCTCCTCCAGATAGGCCAGCGCGCCGACCGGCTCCTCGGCGAAGAACACCAGCTCGCCCAGGGGGCGCGGCAGGAACCCCTCGTCCTCCATCCGGCGGAACTGCTCCTTGAGCCCGTCGTAGAAGCCCGCGGTGTTGAGCAGGACGACCGGCTTGTCGGTGTGCCCGTGCTTCTTCAGCTCCAGGATCTCGGTCGCCTCGTCGAGCGTGCCGGTGCCGCCCACCATGATCACCACGGCGTCGGCCTTCTCCAGCAGCAGCCGCTTGCGCTCGGCCAGGTCCCGGGCGACGATCATCTCCTCGACGCCCTTGCGCGCCTTGCCGGCCAGGAACTCCACGGAGACCCCGCACAGGCGTCCCCCGGCCTCCTGCACGCCGTCGGCGACCACCTTCATCAGCCCGACGTCCGAGCCGCCCCACACCAGCGTGTGCCCGCCCTTGCCGAGCAGGGTGGCGAACTCCTTGGCGGGACGTGTGTAGCGCTCGTCGAGGTCGGCGGCGGAGAGGAAGACGCAGATGTTCATGGGGGCAACGGTACGGCTCCGTCCCGCCGGGGAAGAAGTCGCTTTCGCGGCGTGCTGTCACGAGGACACCGCCGGCCCGAGGAGGACGACCGTGACCACCGGACACCGCATCACCGTGGAGCCCAGCGACCGGCACGTGCGCGTGACGCGCGACGGGCAGGTCCTGGCCGAGAGCGACGAGGCCCTGCTCCTGCGGGAGACGGGCTGCCCCGACCGCTACTACATCCCCTCGCTCGACGTACGCGTGGACCTGCTGACCCCGTCCCGCACGACCACCCACTGCCCCTTCAAGGGCGACGCCGTCTACTGGTCGCTGCCGGACGCGCCGGACTCCGTCTGGGCGTACCCGGACCCCGCGGAGGAGGTGCGGCAGATCAAGGACCACCTGTGCTTCTACGACGTGGAGGTGTCGTGACCGGTTGACCGCGCGCGGTAGGGCAACCTGCACAGGCATGGAGAAGACACAGTCACGCGACGGCACCCCGATCGCCCACACCCGCACCGGGACGGGCCCCGCGCTCGTCCTGGTCAGCGGCGCCCTGTCGACGGGCGCCACGCTCGCGCCCCTGGCCGCCGCCCTCTCGGACCGCTTCGAGGTCCTGGTGTACGACCGCCGGGGCCGCGGCGAGAGCGGCGACACGCCGCCCTACGCCGTCGACCGCGAGGTCGAGGACCTGGCGGCGCTGCTCGGGGCGCTGGGCGGCGAGGCGTGCCTGTACGGCGTCTCGTCCGGCGGCGCGCTGGTGCTGCGGGCCGCGGCGAGCGGGCTGCCGGTGCGGCGGGCGGCGGTCTACGAGGTGCCGTACGCGATGGACGACGCCGCCGTCGCGGCCCGCGCGGAGTACGCCGGGCGGCTGACTCAGGCGCTGCGCGCCGGCCGGCGCGGGGACGCGGTGGAGCTCTTCCTGCGCCACACCGGCCTGGGCGAGGACGTCATCGGCAGGGCCCGCCAGTCCCCCCTGTGGGCGGGCCTGGAGTCGGTCGCGCCGAGCCTGGCGTACGACGACGCGGTCCTGGGCGACGGGCGTCCACCGCGCGAGGCGCTGGCCGCGATCGACGTGCCGGTGCTGGCCCTGGCGGGCGGCGTGGGCACGGCGTCGATGCGCGCGGCGGCCCGGGAGATCGCCCAGACGGTGCCTCACGGCCGGTACGGCGAGCTGGAGGGCCAGAGCCACATGGTGGAACCGGGGGTGCTGGCGCCGGTGCTGGCGGAGTTCTTCGCGGGCTGAACAGCGGCACAGAGCTGCGGGAGCGAGGCCGGCGTCACCTCACCGCGCCTCGCCACAGTCCCGGTTCCCGCTCGGTGAAACGGTGCTCGCGCTCGTCGGCGTCCGGCAGAGTGCGCCGGACCAGCCCGCGGAACGCGGCACCGTGCCCGGGCGTCCGCAGGTGGCAGAGTTCGTGCACGAGGACGAGGTCGACCAGCGCGGCGGGCAACTGCAGGACGGCCCAGTGCACCGTGATCGTGCCGTCAGGGGCGCAGGCGCCCCATCGGAGACCGAGGTCGCGCACCTCCAGCGCCTTCGGTGAGACGCCGATCATTCCGGCGTACGAGGGCGCGCGTACGGCGAGCCACCGGCTGCCGCACGCCTGGTACCACTCGGCGATGGCCCGCCCGCCGGCCCGGCGGCGGACGGGCCGGGGCAGTTCGAGCCAGCCCTGGTTCAGGCGCACGCGCCGCCCCTCGCCCGCCGGGACGATCCGCAACCGGTGCCGACGGCCCAGATAGGCGAAGCTCGTCCCGTCCACCAGTTCCTTGACCTGTTCGGCGGGACGCCGACGCCTGCGCCGCACCTCGTCCGCGAGCCGGGGCAGGCGGGACCGTACGGCGTCGGCCACCTCGCGGGGATCGGCGTCCGGCGGTACGGCGAAGCGCACGCCGCCGTCGGGAGCGACGTCGATGCCCAGGGTCCGGCGCCGGGGCCGGACGACGATTTCCCACTCCCACTCGGCGGGGAGCGGCAGGGCGGCGATCGCCTGCTGGACGGGGTGGGCGGGGCCGGTCACCCGCCATTCCTACCATCACGCGGAACCGCCCAGGTGACGGCGGTCCGTGGTGATCAGTCGGTCCGGCCCCGGTAGCGCAGGAAGTCGGCGTGCCGGTTGCGGGCGAGTTCCACCAGGTCCCCGGCGAGCGAGCCGACCCGCGCCCAGTCCATGATGTGCAGGTCCTTCTCCAGGTAGACGCGCAAGGTCCGTCGCACCCTGATCTGGGTGTCCACGAGCACGACGAAGTCCGGGGAGCCGACGAGCCGGGCGATTTTGGCAGTAAGGTCGCGGGACCCTTGGACGAGGTCCACTCCCTCCGGTGTCCCGGTCTCCTCGAACGCCTCCTTCAGCAACCCGTAGACCGGCTGCTCGGTCCACCGGTCGAGATCGCGCACGCGGCCGTCCCCGGTGTCCGGGCCGTGGTCGTCGCCCTCGGCCGCGACCACGTCACCCACCAGGGCCGCGAGCGCGGCGGCGGCCTCCTCGAAGTCGTCGCTCATCCGGCGGACGATCTCTTCCAGCCGGTCGCTGAACCGCTGGTAGAGCGTGCGGTCGGAGCCCAGACGGGCGTCGATGTGCAGCCGGAGCCTGCTGCGCATGTAGTCGGTCCTGGCCCTCGGATCCGGGGTGGCGCCCACCTTCTCCATGAAGTCCGCCGCCGTCAGCTCGACCGGCGGTACGCGTTCCTCGATGCCCGAGACCCGCAGGTGGCGGGAGATGAGCCGGCGCACCTTGGCGCCGTAGCGGCGCGGGCTGAAGTCGTCGCGTCCGTCCAGGTAGCGCTGCCGGGCCAGGTACTGGATCTCACCCAGCAGCCTGGCCTCGGTCTCGTACTTCAGCGCGGCGGGCCTCGGCAGTACGGCGTTGAGCGCGGTCAGGAAGTCGCGGACGAGTTCGTCGAACTCGCCCAGCAGCAGGGGGTCGGCGAGCGCGGCGAGCAGGTCGTCGCGCTGCCGCTGGTCGGCGAGCGAGGTGACACCCCGGTCCGCGAGGAGCTCGGTGATCTGCTTGCGCAGGTCGGCCAGCCGATTGTCGGCGGCGGCCTCGGTCTCCAGCCACATCCGGTCGCGGACCGGCTGGTCTCCCGCGTAGTCCGGCTCCAGGTGGTCGAGGGACAGGTTCTCGTAGCCGTACACGGCGCGCAGGTGGGCCTCGTCGTACTCGGCCAGGGAACGGGCGAGTTCGGGCCCGACACCGATGTAGTCGACGATCTGGCCCCATTCCTTGTGCGGGTAGAGGCGGTTGGTGCGGGCCACCGCCTGGAGCAGTCCGACACCGGAGAGCGGGCAGTCGAGGTAGAGGACCTGCTCGGCGGGGGCGTCGAAGCCGGTGAGGAGCATGGACTGGACGACCAGGAAGGCCATCGGTTCGTCGTCCTCGCTCTGCGTCGTATCGGCCCGGGCGCCGGGCCGGTCGGCATGCCACGGGTCGCCCGACGTGCCAGGGTTCTCGGGATACGCGGCGCCCTCGGGTCGGCCGTGCGTCCTGGCCTCCCACGAGGGATCGTCCGCGGCGGCACGCGGATCACCGAGTCCCCGTTTGAAACGCTCGATGTACGCGTCCTGCCGGGATTTCGCCGTCCAGGTCTTCCAGTCCTCCGGGTCCGGTTTCTGCCCCGAGGACGCCTGGGAGATGACCACCGCGGCGTCGATGGAGCGGAGCAGGGCCCGGTGGGGCAGCAGGTCCAGCAGTTCCCGCTCTTCGGGGGCGGCCGTGTCGTAGCCGTTCGGGTCGTACACCAAGTCGCGGTCGAGCGCGTCGAGTTCCGCCACGAGGCGGGTCCGGGCGGCGAGCAGCGCGTCGCGGTAGCGGACGGCCGCCTTGCGGGACACGGTCACCACCTGTGCGCCGAACCGGTCGGGCAGCGCGGTGCGCGCCCAGTGGCGCAGCATGTGCTCGGCCTTGTCCGCGATCACCGACGGCGTTTCGAGGACTTCCTTCTTGCGGGCGAACTTCCGCAGGACCCGTTCCCGCTGCTTCGGGTCGGCCGGCACCTCCACGTCGAAGGACGCGTCCAGGACGGCCTTCTCGATGACCTCCAGGCGCACGTTGTGGGCCTCGTAGCGCACGGGGACGACGGCCCGGTCGGTCTCGGCGTCGCGCAGGGTGTAGGTGTCGGTGAAGTCGCCGAAGATGTCCTCGGTGGTCTTCCGTGCCTTGCTGAGGATGGGGGTTCCGGTGAAGCCGACCAGTACGGCGTTCGGCAGCATGGCGCGCAGCCGGGCGTGCTGCCAGGCGAGGTGCCCCCGGTGTGCCTCGTCGACCAGGACGACAATGTCGTGTCCCGGGTTGGCGACGTGGTTGTGCACCTGGTCCTGCTCGTCCGGCGTCTCGGCGAGCTTCTCCTCGCGGCCGTCCCAGGCGCTGTCGTCCCGGCGTGCCTTCTGGAGCATCACCAGGGTGACGTCGGGGACGTCGACGGCGAGGTACTGGCGGGCCTGCGGGACCGAGCCGGAGCGGTAGATCTTCTCCTCGGCGGCGGCGAGGCTGCGCCGGATCTGCTTCTCCAGGTCGATGCGGTCGGTGACCACGACGACCTTGTGTCCGCGCAGGTCGCGGGTGCTCCTGAGGTGGCGGACGAGGAAGGCCATGGTGAGGCTCTTGCCGGAACCCTGGGTGTGCCAGACGACCCCGCCGCGCTGGTGCACGTCCTTGCCCGCGTCGATGGCCCTGCGGCGCTCGCGGAGCGTCGCGGCGATCGCGTGGACGGCCCGGAACTGCTGGAAGCGGCCGACGGCCTTCACGGTGCGTGAACCGTGCCGGGTCTCGGTCGTGAAGTCCCTGACGAGGGTGAGGAGGTGGGCCGGCCGCAGGACGCCGGCGACCAGCGTCTGCTGCGCCGAGAGCTCCCGGTCCTGCGGGACCCCGGTCTCCGCCCTGACCTCCGCCTCCCGGGCGGGGGCCACGGTCCGCCAGGGCGCGAAGTGCTTCGCCTCGGCGGTGACGGTGCCGAGTTCGGCGTGCGTCCAGTCGGTGCCGACGAGCAGCTGCGCGAAGCGGGTGAACTCGGCCACGGGAGCGGTGGCGTCCGTGCCCGCGTAGGCGATGACCTCCATGACGGCCTGGTCGAGGGCGAAGCGCGCGTCCTTGCGGCTGCTGGTCACGGGCGCCTTGCACTCGACGACCACCCAGGGCAGGCCGTTGACGAACAGCACCAGGTCGGGGGTGGCGGCCGCGGCGCCGGGGCGTTCCACCCGGAACTGGGAGACGGCCAGGAAGTCGTTGCCGTCCTCGAACCGCCCGTCCCAGTCGACGAGCCGGACGTGCTCGGGGTCGCCCTTGGTCCAGCCGGGGATCGTCCGGGCGGGAACGCCCTCGCGCAGCAGCCGGGTGACTTCCAGGTTCGCGGTGACGCCCCGCCCTGCCGCGCCCTGGCCGGGGACGGTGCCGCGGACACGGGCGAGGATGTGATCGAGCTGCTGGGCGGTGAGCCAGGACGTCCCGTCCTGCGGACGGACGTTGATCCGGGCCACGGCGTTGCGGAACCGGTCCGCGTAGACGACATCGGTGAACGACCTGCGCCCGGAGTCCTCGGGCCGGGTGGCCGGCTGCCCCGGGGGCGCGCCCCGCAGGTGCCCCCACCCCATGGCCTCCAACTGCTCGATCAGCGGCCGTTCGACCTTCACGTACTCCGGCTGTTCCGCCACCGGCACCCCTCGCCCCGCCCGTCGCCGTACGCACCGCCCACACCGTCGTGAACAGAGGTGCGGATCACCCTACCGGTGCGGGAGGTTGACGTCAGGAGGAGCGTGAGCGAGGTGGTAGGGCCGGCCAACCGGCTGGTGGGCGTGGACTGGGCGTTCGTGAAACCGTGAACACTCGCCGGGCGAGTGTTCACGGTTTCCGAAGGGTGGTCCGGGGCCGGCCTCGTTCAGGCCGCGAGCACCGGCAGTCCGGGCGGTCTCGGCGCGCTACCGCCGCTACCGCCGTCGTCGGGCGGCGGATCTCCTCCGCCGAGCACCAGCTCGAACCAGACGACCTTGCCGCCCACTCCGAACAGCGACTCCCCGAGACCGCACCCGCCCCACGCGTCGGCCAGCAGGTCGAGGATCAGCAGCCCCCGTCCGCACTCGGCCTCCGGCCCGCCCTGCACCAGCGGCAGCGGGAACACGGGGCAGGTGTCCATCACGCTGACCCGCAGCACCGGGTTCGTCCAGCGCAGGCGCACGGTGGCGGGCCCGAGCGAGTAGCGGACGGCGTTGGTGGTCAGCTCGGAGGTGAGCAGTTCCGCCCGGTCGGTGAACTCCCCCAGCCCGTGCGCGCCGAGCACGGCCTTGAGCGTCGTACGGGCGATGGCCGGCCCACGGGGATCGCGGGGGAAGTGCAGTTCGTACTCCCAGGGTTCGGTGAAGGGAATGAGGGGCGGGCTGGGGATGACGTGGTCGTCCCGGTGCGGCGGTTCGGGGGTCTGCTCGTGCTCCGGTTCCGCGTTCTTCACGCGTCACCTCCTTGTGCGTGTGCAGGTTCGCGGTGCGACGGTCACGGTTTCGGCTTGTTGGGGTCGGGTCGGTGTGGTGTCCCGTACGGCGCCACCCACGGCATGGACCGAGTCCGTGGCGTCCGGCGGTGGCCTGCCGCCGGCTCCATATCTCGTTGGGCCGGGGAAGGGAGTGGGGCGGGCGGTGCGCTTCCACCGGGTGGGCAGCAAGCGGCATGGCTCACACAGTAAATCCACTCGACTCACATATGAGCCAGATTTCACGAATGAGTGAATCAAGTACCTGCTCACTAGACCGCAATAGGCGGACCTGACAGACTGCGTCGCGCTCGTACGAGAGAGGATTCATGGCGCCACGAAACTCACCGACCGGCCGACAGCGGCGTCTGGCCACGGAACTGCGTCGCTTGCGCGAACAGGCAGGCATCTCCATCCAGGAGGCCGCCTCGATGCTCGGCGCGGACCGCACGATGGTGTCCAACATCGAGGCCGGACGGACAACGGTCAGCAGCGACCGCGTACGCCAACTCGCCTGCCATTACCAGTGCCCGGACGAAGGGCTCGTGGAGGCCCTTGCCTCGATCGCGGACACCAGACGCGTCCGTCACTGGTGGGATGAGTACCGGGGCAAGCTGCCCGAAGGCCACCTCGACGTCTCTGAAGTGGAGCACTACGCCACCCGCATCCGCACCGCGCAGACCGTACACCTACCTGGATTGCTCCAGATCGAGGAGCACGCGCGGGCGATCTTCGAGTTCACAGTGCCAAAACTCCCCCGCCTCGACGTGGAACTGCGCGTTGCACACCGCATGGGCAGACAGACCATCCTCTCCGGCGACAGCCCGAAACCGTACGTCGGCATCATTCACGAGGCCGCTCTCCGGCTGCAGTTCGGAGGCCGAGAGGTCGCACGCAAGCAGCTGAACCACTTGGCCGACGCGGCTGACCGTCCTCACATCACTCTGCTGGTGATCCCGTTCAGCGCCGGCGCTTTCCATGGAGCCGGACAGTCCGTCCTCTACGCCGAGGGCTCTGTACCACAGTTGGACACCGTCCAGCTCGACACAGCCCTTGGCGCCAACTTCGTGGATGCCCCGACGCCACTGGCGAACTATCGTTCGCTGTTGGACCTGATGGAACGAACGGCGCTGTCACCTGACGCATCCCAGAAGCTCATCCGTTCCATCGCACGCGAACTGTGAGAGGACTGGAACGGTGACCGCACTGGACTGGAAGCGTTCGTCATTCTGCGGTGGAGGCGGCAACAACTGCGTGGAAGTCGCCATCTCCGACGAGGACGGCGACGTAGCGATACGGAACAGCACCCGTCCGCAGTTGGTCATCAGAACTAGCCGCGCCGCATTCGCCGCCCTTGTCACTCAACTACAGGACGTATCACCGCATTGACCGGTAATGGCCCTGCCACTCAGAAGGTCTTCCAGAATTCCGCGCTGGATCACGCGGAGCTTGGACAACTGGCGGTCCACCGCAGCAACACGAGACCGAATCGAACGGATCGGGCCGAGTAGTTTCTCCTGCTCGGTGATCGACGGCACCGGGACCGGCATGTGTTTCACCTGAGTGGAATTAATGGACGCGAGGTTCGTCGTCTGCTTACCGACTCGCTGAAAATAGGCGCGGCCATCATCTGATGACGCGTACAACGAGAGGAAGTCCGGCGACATCTCCTTTCCGCACCGCACCCGGAAGACGTGATTCTGATGCAAACATTGGTCGATACGCCCATCCCAAACCGCGCCTCGACCCAGCTTGTCCAGATCTCCGCCTTCCGTCAGGAGTAGGTCACCCTTGCGTAGTGCGAAGCGCTCATATTGCGAGCGGAGAATGCGTACTCGCTTCAGGTCGGCCGTGTCGATCCTTCCGTCCAGCACGTTCGCGACACGCAAGTAGGGTAGCTCTACGGTCCCTTCTCCGACCGGTTCGGACCCCAATGTCACGCCAGCAGCGACCGTAGCGATCGACTCCAAGCGAGCAATCGGCCAACGTGAGTCCACGTTGGCGAATACTTCAGCAGCCAGAGCGGCCTCAGTGACCCCAAATTTGGTCCGTACACGCTCCAGCTCCGCAATCCGCCGCTCCACCGCCGCATGAGCAGCGACGATGCCCCGCTGCTCTGACATCGATGGTACGCCGATCTCCAACTCCTGGAGCCGCTCCGTATCCAAGCGTCCCGTACCATGGCTGGTCTCCTCCACCATGGCCAGAATTTCCGGCGTACAGGCCTGCACAGCATGGGCGAGGAAATGCGGGTCGATTCCGTCGGCCACGACGATTGCCTTGCAGTCCTGGCCGAAAGCAACCTGCCGTTCGGTGACACCGATCCGGAACTCTGACTTCAGGCTCATCCCCCGGACCACGAAAAGGACGGTGCCCCTGTCGACCAGGCGCGAGCCGTTGCCCGCACCGAGCGGTGTCACACGGCGATCCGAGCGGTCGATGCGGAATTCCTTCAAGCTGGCCGCGCTGATCCAAGGGATGTCTCCATCCCAATAAGCGTTGTTCGCGGTGCTGGGGGTCCCGCCTGACAGCCACTTCCCGGCCTCCGCGAGCGGCACCCGCCTCCAGCCGTCAGGCCATTCACCGCTCATAACCCAGCTCCTTCAGCCACGCCCCGAACTCCTCCGCCGCACCGTCGCTGTCCGCCTCCAGCTCCACCAGCGACACCGCGTACTTCTCGGCCCAGCGGCGGAAGGCCGCGACCAGTTCGCGGCGGCCCGCAGCCGACATCGCGTCCAGGCGAGTGGAGATGCCCTCACCGAGGACCTCAAGGACGACGCGCTGTCCGCCGTCCTCGGCCTTGGCCATCTCGGCCGCCGCCTTCAGCTCCGGCAGGAGCTTCGCATCCAAGGCCGACCGGCGCTTCGAGGCCGCCGTGCGCTCCTTGCGGCGTTGAGTGACCGCCTTCTCCAAGGCGGCGATCTCCTCCGGGTCGACCGGCTCACGTGCCGGATCCTCCGCCTCGGAGGCCTCCTCCTCATCGCCGTCCGCGTCCGACGTCGCAGTCCCCTGCGCCTCCGCCAGCCGGGCCACCGCCTCCTTGTACGCCGCGTCCGCCTCCACCAGCGCCGCGTCCGCGCGGGCGACCTCCGTCAGGAACTCGGGGATGAGGAATCGTACGACCGACTCGTCCAGCGCGCGGCGCTTGTCCGCCGTGGTGACCGTGGACTTGGACCGGCCCCGGCGTGGCCGTCCGCCCTCGTTCTCCTCCTTGTCGGGGACGACCGGGTTGACCATGGTCTCCACGGTCTCCACCCAGCCGTCGAGCACCCGCTCGTAGCCTCCGGCCGCCAGCGCCTTCACGTCGTACCGCGCGGACGCCCACCAGTCGGCGACGATCCCGTCCGTCTCGTACCGGTCCAGGATCCCGACCGGCTCGATCGCCGCCCGGAAGCCGGCGACCAGCCGCTCCCGCAACCGCATCGGCTGCCGGTCCACGCTCAGGTTCGAGAAGTGCTCGGCCTGCTCGGCCCACCACTTCTCGTACGCCTCGCCCAGCTCGCGTTCCTTCGCCGCCGCGAGGCCCGGAATGCGCTCGGCCGTGGCGTCCGGACCCTCCGGCAGGAAGTCGACGTAGTCCTCGTCCTCCGCCCGCGCAGCGAAGAGCGACGGCAGGTCCACCCCGTAGGCCTCGAAGGCCTCCTTCTTCGCGTCGATCTCCGCCTTCGGCACGCCCCCGTACAAGTGCGCGCGCACGTCCTGCGGCTCCGCGGCCGGCGAGTTGTCGACCCAGCGGCGGATGTTGAGGTTGCAGTCGGCGGCCAGCAGGTCGTCCCTGCTGACGATGCGCGCGTAACCGTCGATCGGGGTCCAGTCGCGGTAGACCGTGACGATCTTCTCGACGTGTTCGGGGCCGAGGACGTTCTGGTTCTTGCCCGGCCGGTACTCGCGGTCGGCGTTGATGAAGAGGACGTTGCCCTGCCGGTCGCCGTGCTTGCGGTGCGGCTTGCGCAGGATCAGGATGCAGGCCGGAATGCCGGTGCCGTAGAAGAGGTTCGGGCCGAGGCCGATCACCGCCTCGACGCAGTCGTCCTTCAGTAGTTCCCTGCGGATGTCGCGTTCCTTGCCGCCCCGGAACAGCACTCCGTGCGGCATGACGGTGGCGGCGACGCCGTCGTGCTCCAGCACGGAGATCATGTGCTGGACGAACATCAGGTCGGCCTTCTTGCCCGTCTCCGGCGCCCAGCCCCACTTCATCCGGGTCCCGTGCGCCTCCTCGGCCTTCTCCACCTCGTACTTGTCGTAGGGGAGGGAGAAGGGCGGGTTCGACAGCACCTTGGTGAAGGTCCGCAGCCGCTTGCTGCCGTCCGGCCGCCAGTGCAGCGGCTCGGTGAGGGTGTCGCCGAGCACCAGATCGAACTCGTGGATGCCGTGCAGCACCATGTTCATGCTGGCCATGGACCAGGACGGGCCGTTCTTGTCCTGCCCGTTGACGGACAGGAGCTGCGGGTCCCCACCGTGTTCCTCGACGTGTTCCCGTGCGGCGATCAGCATGCCGCCCGAGCCCGCGCACGGGTCGTAGACCGACTCCCCTTCCTTGGGATCCACGAGCCGGACCATCATCCGTACGACCTCGCGCGGGGTGTAGAACTCGCCGCCGCGCTGCCCCGCCGAGTCCGCGAAGCGGGCGAGCAGGTACTCGTACGCGGCGCCGAGCATGTCCGGGAACTCGAAGTCCTCGTTGCGCAGCCGGTACAGGCTGAAGTGCCGGATGAGGGCGCGCAGTTCGACCGTGGTGAAACGGGACTTGGTGCCGACCGTGTCGTTGAAGGAGATGTGGGAGGTGACGCCGGCCAGCCGTTCGTTGGAGCCGGTGAGTGCCGCCAGCGCCTGGTCCAGTCCCTCGCCCACCCGCTCGGTGAGGCCGGAGATGCCGGGCTCCGGCTCCGGGACCGGGGCTCCCGCCTCCAGCGGCTCGTGGTACTTGTGGGGCCCCTTCCACCAGCGTGCCTTCTGGGGCACGTAGAAGACCCGGGGGTAGCTCTCGGGATCGTTGGCGCGGGCGAGGGCGTCCTTCTCGTCCCTGCCCGGCTTCTCGAGCTCCGCGTGGTAGATCCGCTCCCACTCCGGCTGGAACTCGTCCGAGGAACGCTTCAGGAAGAGCATCCCGAAGATGTAGTCCCGGTACTCGGAGGCGTCCATGCGGCCGCGCAGGATGTCCGCGGCCGAGAACAGATGCCGTTCGAGCTGGGGCAGGGTCAGTCGGGCCACGGACCGGTCCTTCGTGCGCCGTCGGGATTCAGGAGAACCCCGGCAGCCTAGTCCGGCCGGTCGGCCCGCGGGAAATCGCCCGTCGGGCCGGGGCCGGTTCCCGGCCTCACCGGGCCGGCGTCTCGTCCTCGACGATCCCCAGGTGGACGAGCAGCCGCCAGACGTCCGAGGACGGGTCGCGCTTGAGCGGGTCGCAGTTCTCGGCGTGGCCGGTGCGGCGGGTCCACTCCTCGTAGCTCTCGGTACGCGGCCCGGGAATCGGGGAGTGGACGAGGCCGCGGGCCGAGCACGTACCGTGCGAGCACAGGCTCACGAGTTTGCGGGCATTGCGGACGGCGTCCTTCTCCCGTCCCAGGAGCGACTGGCCGCGCTGGTCGTCGAGGCCCTTTCCACGGTCGCCCGAGGCCTTGTCGTACTCCGCGAAACCCTTGGCGTCCCGGTGCTCGCGCAGCCGGCGCAGGACGGTGTCGTTCACGCCTCCCTCCTGGCTGGTGAACTGCTGGAAGTGCAGCAGCAGCCACAGCTCGAAGGAGGGGTGGGAGAGCGCCACCTGGACGCCCTGCTGGGCGGCCTTGCGCATCGCGTCGGGGATGTCCTGGTCCCGGTTGTCCTGCGTGTCGCGGTCGAAGAGCGCCCACTTCTCGTCCGCCGGGTCGGAGGCGGACTCGATCACCTTCTTCACGACCTCGGTGGGGCGCAGTCCGTTCCTGGCCCCGTGGAATTTGAGCAGGAACTTCTCCCGTTCGCCGTAGGTCTTGTTCAGCAGCGCGATGTAGTCCCGTTCGGTCTTGTCGCCCTCCGCGGCGATGTAGACCACCCGGCGGGACTCGTCCCCGTAGGACTGGGGCGGCCTGCGCAGCGACCTGGTCTCGTCGGCGTCACGGCGGCGCCGGCGGCCTCGTGGCTGGTTCCGGTTCTGGCGGTCCTGTTGTCCCTTGCTCACGCTGTTGCCCGCAGCCCCTCTTCGATGAGTGCGATCTGCCGTGCGATCTCGCCGCTGGTGAGGCGTGGGACGCCACCGTAGTGGCCGTGGAGGTAGCGGCGTTCGAGGTTGTCGTCACGGCGGGCCTTGCGGGCCGCCGTGATCGGGTAGAGCCGGGACTCGCCGGTGGCGTTCTTGAGGGCGATCCACACCTGGTCGCGGTCGAGCGGCCGCTCCACCACGGAGGGGCCCAGCAGGGTCGCGTCGTGCGTGGTGAAGACCAGCTGCGCGGTGCGCGGGTTGGCCTCCTCGTCCTGGAAGAGGCGGAGGACCTCCGCGGCGAGGATCGGGTGGAGGCTGGAGTCGAGTTCGTCGGCGAGGAGCACCCCGCCCTGTTCCAGGACCTGGAAGAGGGGCCCCAGGAAGGCGAACCAGGCGTGGGTGCCCAGGGACTCCTGGTCCCAGAAGTCCAGGGGGCGGGGAGTGCCGTCGGCGCTGCGGTGCAGGAGCTGCACCTCGCCGCTCTCGGGGTCCAGGGTCAGCTCGGTGATCCCCAGATCCGCCGCGGCCAGCAGCGCGCCGATGCGTCGGCGCAGCTCCGCGCCGTTCTTCCGGTCGGTGAGCCGCTTGCGGGTCCATTCCGTCCGGTGCGGAACGTCTCCTCCCGACGTCACCAGCCAGAGGTTGTCGACGAACCAGCGGTGCACGGCCGAGAGCGCCGGGTGATTGAGCGTGGCTCCGACCGTCAGGAACAGGGCGTCGGGGCGGGTGGCCGAGACGATCATGTCCTTGTGGCCCTTCAGTCCGTTGCCGGGGAAGCGGAACTCGCCGCCCTCGTCGTCCGGGCGGTCCGCCTCGCGGTCGAACCACACCTGGCGCCGACCGGACGGGTAGGCGTGCAGCCACTCGGCTTCCACACGGTCGTCGGACAGCTCGAAGCCGTAGGTGTAACGGACGGGCTGCTTGCCGAGGAGGAGGTCCACCTCGAAGAGGCTGGTCTCCTCCTGTGCTTCCGAGGCGAGCTCGAACGGCTCCCGTGGCACTCCGGGCCGCTTGCCCCAGTCCGCGAAGGACTCCAGCACCGCCCTGCGCATGAAGCGCAGGGCGTTCAGGACGTTGCTCTTGCCGGAGGCGTTGGCCCCGAAGATGCCGACTGCCGGGAGCACGGACACCGGTCTGCCCTCGGAGCGGGCACCGGTCCGCCGGGCGGTGCTTTCGTTGAGCTCGGTGGCCACGAGGGAGAGTTCGGTCTCCTCCCGGATGGACCTGTGGTTGGCCACCCGAAAACTGAGCAGCACGGCCGACCTCCAGACGAGGCGGGTACCTGATTCGCCGCCTTAGGCTTCTACGTGCGGGTAATCCGCACGATCGAGCCTAAAGCGGCTTCTCGGGATACGCCAGAGCTCGTCATCGAACGTTGACCGCACTCTTTCCGCACCGGGCCCGAAGCCACGGCTTCAGGCCACGCCGGCCGTCGCCCGCGTGGTCGCCGCGATCGTCGCCGAGCCCACCACGCGCGTGCCGTCGTACAGGACGATCGCCTGGCCGGGGGCCACCCCGCGGACCGGCTGCTCGAAGACGACCTCCAGCGCGCCGTCGACCACCTCGGCGCGCACCGGGGTCTCCTCGCCGTGGGCGCGCAGCTGGGCCGTGTAGGTGCCGGGGGCGCTGGGGGCGGCGCCGCACCAGCGGGGCCTGATCGCGCGCAGGGCGTTCACGTCGAGGGCGTCGGCGGGGCCGACCGTCACCGTGTTGGTCACCGGGGAGATGTCCAGGACGTAGCGCGGCTTGCCGTCGGGGGCGGGGGTGCCGATGCGCAGGCCCTTGCGCTGGCCGATGGTGTAGCCGTACGCGCCCTCGTGGGTGCCCAGCTTGTTGCCGGCCTCGTCGACGATGTCGCCCTCGGCGCGGCCGAGGCGGCCGGCGAGGAAGCCCCGGGTGTCGCCGTCGGCGATGAAGCAGATGTCGTGGGAGTCGGGCTTCTTGGCGACGGCGAGGCCGCGGCGCTCGGCCTCCGCGCGGATCTCGTCCTTGGTGGTGACCGTGTCGCCGAGCGGGAACATCGCGTGCGCGAGCTGGCGGTCGTCCAGGACGCCGAGGACGTAGGACTGGTCCTTGGCCAGGTCGGAGGCGCGGTGCAGTTCGCGGGTGCCGTCGTCGTTGACCAGGACCTTCGCGTAGTGGCCGGTGCAGACCGCGTCGAAGCCGAGCGCCAGGGCCTTGTCGAGGAGGGCGGCGAACTTGATCTTCTCGTTGCAGCGCAGGCAGGGGTTGGGGGTGCGGCCGGCCTCGTACTCGGCGACGAAGTCCTCGACGACGTCCTCGCGGAAGCGGTCGGCGAGGTCCCACACGTAGAAGGGGATGCCGATGACGTCCGCGGCGCGGCGGGCGTCGCGGGAGTCCTCGATGGTGCAGCAGCCCCGCGCGCCCGTGCGGAAGGACTGGGGGTTCGCGGAGAGCGCGAGGTGGACACCGGTCACGTCGTGCCCGGCCTCGGCGGCGCGGGCGGCGGCGACGGCGGAGTCGACTCCGCCGGACATGGCGGCGAGGACACGGAGAGGGCGGCGGGTGCGCTGCGGAGTGTCGTCAGTCATAACCCTTCCAGAGTACGGGTGCCGCGGGAACCGGAGCGCGCGGACAGGCGTTCTCGATCACATGGAGGCGAACAGCCGATCCACGAGCGGATCGCCGAAGGACACCGACCGGCGCATCGGCAGGCGCGCGCTGATCGTCGGCGGCGCGGTGACGGCCGTGGGCGCCGCGGTGCTGGCCCGTGACGAGCTGGGGCGGCTGTGGTGGCGGGTGCCCGGCGTGGACAGACCGCGCGAGAACGGGGTGGTCGACTACCGGGGCGCGCGGTGGGTGGCGGCGGCGGACGCGAACTGGCGGCGGGCGGACCGGCCCGAGGACTACGCCATAGACATGGTGATCGTCCACGTCACGCAGGGCAGTTTCGACGGCGCGGTCAGCGCGTTCCAGAATCCGGACCACCAGGCCGCCTCGCACTACATCGTGGGCCAGGACGGGCGGATCACCCAGATGATCCGCGAGCTGGACGTGGCGTACCACGCGGGCAACCGGGAGTACAACGAGCGCAGCGTCGGCATCGAGCACGCCGGGTTCGTGGACCGGCCGCAGGACTTCACGGACGCGATGTACGAGGCGTCGGCGCGGCTGACGGCACAGATATGCGCACGGTACGAGATACCCGTGGACCGCGAGCACGTCATCGGGCACGTGGAGGTGCCGGGGACCGACCACACCGATCCGGGGCCCCACTGGGACTGGGAGCGGTACATGAAGCTGGTGCGGCGGGCGGCCACCGCGCCGCCGTCGGACACGCCCTCGCCGTCGAGCAGTTCGTCGGCCTGAGAGGGTTCTTCCGCATCGATCGCTGGGATCAGTTCGGCTTGCGGGAGGAGCTACGCCCCGCGCAAGAGCCGGTGGACAACCTCAATGCGGCGAATGCCGTGCAGGGGACGGGCTACTGCGGTGGCGGGCGGTACAGGGGAACGTTGTGGCAGGCGACCGAGCGTGAGCTGCGGCCCGTTCCGCAGGAGCTTCACGGCAACCTTTTTGCGCCGGCGGAGCGCCTGGCGACGGGCGCGATCACCTCCGCCGCCGGTACGTTTGCCCACCTCGGCCAAGCCGTCACCACTTGGCAAGCCGTCCTCGGCCAGCCCTTCTGGTGTCCGTTCGAAGCGGCATCGGGGGACAGCCTCGGCCTCATCCCCGGCAAGGGGAGGAGGCCGAGGTGATCAGCGTTGTGATCGTGGTTCGTGGAGTCCGGGTGGGACGTGGGAGGCTGATCCGTATCCGTGCCTCGAGGGGCGTCGCCGGGACAGAGCGGTGAGTGCACCGGCTGCGACTATGGAGCTGGCGTCATCGGCGTCCACGCGGCCCCCGAGAAGCAGGCCGGCGGGAAAGATGCGGGAGACAGGGATGTCTGGCCCTGCGTCGGCGGAACACAGACCGGTCGGGCTTCAACGGCACGGGAGCCCGGTGCGTTGCGAACACCGTCCCCCTCACCCGTTCAGCGACGAAATGCCCACTGACTTCTCATTCGTCCTTCCTGGCCGAGGACACGGCATCGGCGACTGCACCGTCAATGGTCCCGGAAGGAATTTTGTTGGCGTCTCCCAGCCGTGCACGTATCAGGTAGCCGAGCTGGAAGCGGCTTTCGGCTCGGAAGATTTCCATGATTTCCGCGATGTGCTTGCGGCATGTACGTAAGGACATTCCCAACCGGCGGGCGATCACCTCGTCCTTCATGCCCTCGGTGAGAAGGCGAACGATCGCCTGCTTCGCCTCCGTACTGATGACGGGTGTCCCGAAGTGGCCGGGATTGAAGGGCGTGGCTTGCGCCCATAACTGCTCGAAAGCGGCGCGAAGGTAACCCACGGTGGAGGGATCGCGGACGACGACTGTCCCGCTGGCGTCATCGTGGTGAGGAATGAAAGCGATCTTTTTATCCACGATGACCGTCCTCTCGAATGTCTCCGGCAGTGTGCGGACCTGGGCGCCGGTCGAAGCAAGGTGCTTGATGTATTGCTGTGTTGCAACCTCGTGACGGGCGGCGTGCCGATAAAGAGTGCGTATCTGCACACCCCGCCGAATGGCAGTTGATTCGCGTTCATTTGCGCGTTCCAGTGATCCCACTGAACTCGCTCGACTGGCGTCGCATGCGAGTATTTCCTGCTCTGCGCGGGTCACCGCGTTGTCGATGAGTTCAATGGTGGCCTTTTCGCCGCGAACTTCCTCGACGAGAGCTTCGTGGCGCTGCTCCTGTTGCATCTCTGCATAGAGGGAGCCAAGTGATGCGAATTCTGCCCGCAACTCCTCGACGCGCGCCACCTGCGCGTGCAGCGATCTCTCGACGGGGGTGAGCGTAACCGCCGCCGCGGTATCGGGGGGGACGGGAGCCAGCCACCCGTCCCGACCTGGCTGCCGCCTCAGCAGGTGCCTGGCGATAAGTTGATCGGCCGCTTCTCGCACTACTTCCACCGGCAGGTTGAGCTGACGGGCTGCCGGTTCGATCCTCAGGAATCCTTGCCGAGCTCCCAACCGGAAGACTTCGATCTCCGCTTCACCCAGCTGCTTCATGTCCTCTATGGGATGATTTTCCATCTCTTGCCCCCAGGGAAGATGCTGCATGCAGCATAGTGCAAGTCGATCACTCTGGACGGGGATCATGTGCGTTCGGCAGCCTTTAAGCGCACCACGGGCTCCCGGAAAATCCAGGAGTCACATTGCGCCGTTGTTCAGCAATGACGGCCTTTACCTAGAAGGGTGACGACGATGGCCAAGCTCAAGACCTTCTCGTACGCGATTGCCCGCCGCACCAAGATGACGGCCCTGGCCGGCTTCTACAAGTACTGATAAAGCAGGCCGCACCGCCGGCCATACTGCTTCCTTGGGCCGGGGCAAGGCGCTATCCCGCCCCGGCCCAAGGGCCAGACGTCTCATACTCCAGGGGGGAAGCCGATGATCCGACCGCCAGGTCCGCTTGGTGAACGCCTCGCCGGCAACGGTCCGGCCTACGAGCAAGACCGCCTCGGTTTCATGGTACGGATGTCGGAGAAGTTTGGCGCCGTCTGGTCGTTCGATCGCCATATCGTCGTCGCTGCCGATCCCGCTCTGGCAGGAGAGGTCCTGCTGCGCACCAACACCGACTTCGGGGCGGAGGTCGATTTTCTCCACCGTAAGCAGAAGGACGATGCCGAGACCCGGCGACAGTGGGCGTCGTCACGAGCGGCTCGCATGCGCGCCATGCGTCCCACTGCCATGCAAGCGCAGGTTCCGATGATGGCTGCCGAGATAAGTGGCGGTATCTCGGGATGGGGTACGGGCGATGTCGACGTGGTCGACCGCATGCGAGCGGTGACTGCCAGGGTGGGAGCGCTGTTCTGTCTCTCTGCGGACGCTCACCTGGTGGCCGGTCTGGTGCGGGAGCTCTTCGACGCCCTCACGCCGGTTGTCAGCAGCACCATGCCCTTGCCCCTCTGGCTGCCTACGCCGCGCCATCGGCGCGTCATGCGGGCGAACCGTCAGGTGGAGGGAGTCATCGGACACGTGATCAACCGTCGACGGGAAGAAGCACGAGACGGAACGCACGACCTGCTCGATGTGCTGATGCGACCCACCGCCCGCCACGGTGACCTGCCCGAAGCGATCATCAGGGAGACAGTGGCGGCCACGTTGCTGGCGGCGGAGAACACCTCAGCCGCGGGGTTCGGATGGATCGTTCACGAGCTTTCGCAGAATCCTGAAGTACAGGAGAAAGTCGCCCAGGAAGCCGCAGCGGTTCTCCCCGATCCCGCATCCATCTCCCACACCCACTGCAGCCGGCTCGCCTTCACGACAAGGGTGGTCAAAGAAGCACTGCGCCTGTGGCCGCCGAACTGGATGATGGCCCGCCACGTGCTTCACAAGACGACGCTCGGCGGGTACACCCTGGAGCGCGGCACCAAGGTGATGGTCCCCGCGTACGTCATTCAACGCGATGCCCGCTGGTTCCCCGAACCCGAACGCTTCGACCCGGACCGCTGGCTGCCCGACGGTTCCGCAACCGCTGCTCCACCGAACGCGTATCTGCCCTTCGGCGCGGGGCCGCTGATCTGCATGGGGATGTCGTGGAGTCTCATCGAGATGACACTTGCCACAGCTCTTCTGGCCCGATCCTTCCGTATTTCGCAGCCGCCGGGCGCGAAGGTGGTTCCCGATCCGTCACGCGGGCTCGCCCCGATCGGCCTGACGGTACGGCTGGACGCCCGCCCGACGGCCGAACGTCTCTTTCCATCAGCAACTCACCCCGCTCCCGTCAATACTCCTGCTGCTGATGTGAGGATGTGCCCGGTAACCGATGGCATCGAGTAATGAACCGGTGGCCACATACGGCCAACTGCTGCGCAATCGCGAGTTCAGCGGACTTTTCGCTGCGCACACCGTGTCCATTCTGGGCGATGTCCTGACCAAGGTGGCCCTGTCGGTCCTCATCTACGACCGCACTGACTCCGCTCTCCTCACCGCGGTCACGTACGCGTTCGGCTTCTTGCCTCAAGTCTTTACGGCGGCGTTGGCCTCGGCCGTGGTCGATCTGGTGCCGGCACGGCGCCTGATGCTGATCGGTGACCTCGGCCGATTGGTCTGTGTTCTGGCGATGACAGTGCCAGGCATGCCTGTCCCCGTACTGCTCCTCCTGGTGGCCGTATCCGGCGCGTTGGCACCGCTGTTCCGTGCCGTCCGGCAGGTTCTGCTGCCCGACATTATCGGTATGAACGGCTATGCGCTGGGCCGCTCCATGTTCTCGGGCACCGTTCAGATCGGCCAGACACTCGGCTTCGGCCTGGGGGGAATGCTGCTGCTCGTTTTCACGCCACGCGCCGCGTTACTTATGGACGCGGCGACGTTCGCGTTCTCCATCGCGGCAGTCGCCCTGCTGGTGCGACCGAGGCCAGCAGCCGCGGTCGAGCGGCTCGCTCACCCCTCGGGAATCATGCTCGCGACCATCCAGGGCAACCGTTCGATCCTTGGTGATTCCGAACTGCGCCGCCTTCTGCTTCTGCAGTGGGTACCGACAGCCTTCTTCGTACTGCCGGAAGGACTTGCCGCGCCGTACGCGGCGCACCTGGACGGAGGCCCCGAGGCGGTGGGCCTCCTCCTGGCCTTCCCTGCGGTCGGCACAGTGATCGGCGAGGCCGTGGTTGCGCGATTCCTAGGGCCTCAAGCGCGCACCAGGTGGGTTCCGGCACTCGTCCTCGTCGCCGTGACGCCTCTGCTGTTCTTCGTCTTCGCGCCGTCGCTCCCCATGGCGCTGGCTCTGCTCTTCGTCAGCGGTGCGGGAACGGCCTTCGCAGTCCCCTTGGACCAACTCTTCATCGAGCGGGTGCCCGCCTCGCTCCGCGGCCGCGCCATGACGCTCACCGGTGCGGGATCAATCGCCACGCAGGGCGCAGGCCTGGCCCTGGGCGGGGTGCTGGCCGACTGGATACCCATGCACTTGGTGTTCGCCGGTGCAGGCATGGCCGCATTGACGGCGGCGGTGTTCACCGGACGGAAGCGACCCTGGCGGCCGGCACGGACGCCTCCCACGCCCGAGTCCGACCTCGGGACCACACTCTCGAGCTGCCCTCATCAGTCAACCCCCACCGCCGAAAGGTAGGACACGTACATGTCTGCTCCTGTCCGGACGCCTGCGGCCGAAGCAAGCTGGCGGCGGCTGCCGCCAGCCGTCCCGCTCGGGCTGAGCTTCGACGCCGCACGGCTCGCTGCCGAAGTCCAAGGCCTCTCCGACCTCGCTTGGCGACCGAACCGCCCGGTTCATCAGGGGGGACTCGGTCAGGAAGACACCTTCGACTGGAAGATCATCCCACTGCGGGCGCCGAACGGAGACGTACTGCGCACGGATCCCGGTGGTGCCGGCCTGGAAGACCACCTCGACACCTCCGTACTGGACCGCTGCCCCTACCACGCCGAGGTCCTCGCGAGTATCCCCGCCCCACTCCACAGCGCACGCCTCATGGCGCTGGGAGCCGGTGCGGAGACCCACGAGCACAGCGACGGGCAGACCAATTTCCCCTGGGGATTCCTGCGCCTGCACATCCCTGTCGTGACCCAGCCCGGAGCCGAGCTCATCGTGGACGGCAGCACGTACCACTGGGAAGCCGGACGGCTCTGGTACGCGGACTTCGATCGCCTCCACATAGCCAGGAACAGAGGTGAGGAACGCCGTATCCATCTTGTGGTGGACACGGTCCCCACCCTTCCCCTCATGCGGCTCTTCCCGGACGAGTACCTGGCCCGACTGGCGTGGAGCGACGTCCTGCTGGCCAGGGAAACCGTGCCGCTACAACCCTTCGAGCAGGAGGGATTCACCTGTGAAATCGACGTTCCGGCGAATTTCCCCGACTGGTCGGACGACTGCGGGTCCGACCCCGAAGACAGCCTCCCGGGGTCCGTCGAGATCAAGGACGGACGGCTTGTCCTGTGCATCGCGGGTGAACCCCGATTCGGGCTTGTCCACATCGGTAATGCCGAGTTCAGGCTCCAGGGCTGGACTGATGAGCGGACCGTACTCCTTGATCTCCGGCACAGCTCACCTGCGGCGCGGTTCCGCATCCGGTGCGGCCGGGCCGTCGAGGAGCAGATCCGACCTGCACGTGCCGCCCGCTTGTGATGCACTGGCATGACCACAAGGGACTCCATGCCACCGGGTGTGGCGATCAGAGTCGCGGGCTTGGACGACGCCGGAGAACTCGCCGAAGCCCTCGCCCGGAACCGTGCGTATCTACTCCCGTGGGAGCCGAACCGGCCCGAGGTCTTCTTCACCGAAGAAGGGCAGCGCTCCCGGCTGGCCGACATGCTCGAGCTACGTGAGGCCGGCCGGGCCATACAATGGCTACTCACCGAGCATGGTCGGCTCATCGGCGCAATCTCGCTCTCCCGAATCATTCTGGGGCCGATGCGCAGTGCCAGTATTGGGTACTGGGTCGACCGTGAACATGCGGGACGGGGGATCGCCACTGCAGCTGTCGAAGTCGTGTGTCAGACAGCCGAGAGAGACTTTTCTCTGCACCGAATAGAGGCCGGAACACTGCCAGAGAATCGTGCCTCGCAGCGGGTACTGGAGAAATGTGGATTCGCTCTCTACGGCAGGGCGCCGAAATATCTCTATGTAAACGGCGCCTGGCGGGACCATGCGCTCTTCCAGCGAATCCTGCATGACCGGGAGCCAACCACAGAGGTATCTCCCCTGCGGGCAGGGACCTGACGCGCGACGTGTGGTCAAAGGGCCGCTTACGTCAGCCCGGCCGCCCGGGCCCGTTCCACCGCCGGGCCGATCGCCTTGGCCAGCGCCTCGACGTCGGCGGCGGTGGAGGTGTGGCCCAGCGAGAAGCGCAGGGTGCCGCGGGCCAGGTCGGGGGGGGTGCCGGTGGCCAGCAGGACGTGGCTGGGCTGGGCGACGCCCGCGGTGCAGGCGGAACCGGTGGAGCACTCGATGCCCTGGGCGTCCAGCAGGAGCAGCAGGGAGTCGCCCTCGCAGCCGGGGAAGGTGAAGTGGGCGTTGGCCGGCAGCCGGCCGCCCGGTGCCGGGTCGCCGCCGAGGAGCGCGTCCGGCACGGCCGTCCGCACCGCCGCGACCAGGTCGTCGCGCAGGGCGCCGATCTCGCGGGCGAAGCTCTCCTGCCGCTCGGCGGCGAGCCGGCCGGCGACGGCGAACGAGGCGATGGCGGGCACGTCCAGGGTGCCGGAGCGGACGTGGCGTTCCTGGCCTCCGCCGTGCAGCACGGGGACGGGGCTGTACGCGCGGCCCAGCAGCAGCGCGCCGATGCCGTAGGGGCCGCCGATCTTGTGGCCGGAGACGGTCATCGCGGCCAGCCCGGAGGCGGCGAAGTCGACCGGGAGCTGACCGAACGCCTGCACCGCGTCGGCGTGCAGCGGTACGCCGAACTCGGCGGCCACGTCGGCCAGCGCGCGGACCGGCAGCACCGTACCGATCTCGTTGTTGGCCCACATGACGGTGGCGAGGGCCACGTCGCCGGGGTCGCGGGCGATGGCCTCGCGCAGCGCCTCGGGGTGGACGCGGCCGTACGCGTCGACCGGGAGGTACTCGACGGTGGCGCCCTCGTGCTCGCCGAGCCAGTGCACGGCGTCCAGGACGGCGTGGTGCTCGACGGGGCTGGCCAGGACCCGGGTGCGGGCCGGGTCGGCGTCGCGGCGGGCCCAGTACAGGCCCTTGACGGCGAGGTTGTCGGCCTCGGTGCCGCCGGAGGTGAACACCACCTCGCTGGGGCGGGCGCCCAGCGCCTCGGCGAGCGTCTCCCGGGCCTCCTCGACGGTGCGCCGGGCGCGGCGGCCGGAGGCGTGCAGGGAGGAGGCGTTGCCCGTGACGCCGAGGTGCGCGGTGAGCGCCTCGACCGCCTCGGGAAGCATGGGGGTGGTCGCGGCGTGGTCGAGGTAAGCCATGGTGACGCCGATTCTACGGGGCGCCCCCGCCCGGCCCCGGATCCAGGCCGGTCCGGGCCGGTCTCCCGGCGGAGCGGTTCACCTGCCCCACGAGAGGGTCTGGTCGGCCTGGACGAGCGCCGCCAGAACGAGCAGGTCGGCGACGCCCAGGCCGAGGCCCAGGAGCGCCCGGCCGCGGCGGGCCGTGCCGTGCCGCAGGGCGGCGCCGGCCAGCGCGATGGCGAGCGGCCCCAGGACGACGTTGAGGACCAGCAGGCCGAGCAGGCCCAGGACGAAGGAGGCGACGGCCGTGCCGTCCGCGTCCTGGAGGCCGGTGCGGCGGATGGCCGTGGCCGGTGCGATGAGTCGCACGGGGATCTCCCTCCAGCGGTCGGCGGGGGTCAGTGGGCGGAGGTGCTCCGGCGGCGGTGGCGCTCACGGAGCGCGAAGACGCCGAGCCATACGGCGATGACGGCGGCGGCGACGGCAAAGAGGCCCAGCGGCGCGTGGGCGACGGTGCCCAGCACGAGGCCGAACAGCAGCAGCGCGGCGACGAGGAACAGCACGAGGTCGACTCCCCCAATATTCGGTGAACGGTTGTAGTAACACTTGTCCACTGAGTTCCCAGCCTAACGCGCGGGGCGACTTTCCCATCCCGGAGAACAGCTGTTAACTACATGGCATGAGTCACACCCTCGGCGTCCGGCAGGCCCAGAAGCAGCGGACCCGGCAGGCACTGCTGGACGCGGCGCTCGAACTGCTGGAGGAGCAGAGCCTGAGCAGCCTGGGGCTGCGTGAGGTCACCCGCGCCGTGGGCGTGGCGCCGACCGCCTTCTACCGGCACTTCCGTTCCACGGCCGACCTCGGCGTCGCGCTGGTCGAGGAGGCGCTGGGCAGCCTGCATCCGATGATCCGGACGACGTTGTCCCCGGAAGGGAACCGCGAGGAGCGCATCGCCCGCGCCGTCGAGCTGATCGCCCGCCATGTGCGCGAGCACCCCTCCCACGTGCGCTTCATCGCCCGCGAACGCCACGGCGGGGTGCAGCCGGTGCGGGAGGCCATACGGGAGCAACTCACCCGTTTCACCGGGGAGGTGAAGGCCGAACTGGCCACGGACCCGGAGTCGGCGGGCTGGCACGACGACGACCTGCTGATGCTCGCGGGCCTCTACGTCGACCAGATGCTGAGCACGGCCTCGCTCTTCCTGGACGCGGCGCGGGCCCCGGCCGGGGAGCACGAACGCGTCCGCCGGCTGGCCTCCCGCCGGCTGCGGCTGATCGGCATCGGCCGGGAGCACTGGACGGACTGAGCCGGCTCAGCCTTGCCGCGCCTGTCCGCCGCCAAAACCCCCGCAGCCTCCGCCCTGACCCCCGCCGGGCATTCCCGACGGGCCGCCCGACGGCATACCGGACGGCATCCCCGAAGGGCCGCCCGACGGCATCCCCGACGGAGCTCCCGAGGCCCCGCCGGACGGCGCACCCGACGGCGCACCCGACGGCGCGCCGCTCGGCCTGCCCGACGGCATCCCCGACGGCGTCGGGCACTCCTGCCCGGAGGTGCCACTGCCCGAGGACGACGAGTCGTCGCCCGAGCCGCAGGCGGTCAGCGCCAGCGGGGACAGGGCCAGCAGGGCCACGACGGGGACGAGACGCGCACGCTTCATGAGAAACCGCTCCGCAGTTGATGAGTGACTCCTGAGGACGCCACTCAACCAACGGCGGTTGGGACCGGGTCGGGGCCGCACTGTCGCCCGCCTGTGCGCGCGGCAAAGGGCGCGCAAAGACGAGCGGCACGAGCGGTACGAGTAAGTACAAGCAGCACGAGCAGCACGAGCCAGGGTCAGCGGAGCTTCACCCGCGCCAGCTGCCGGGACTGCGCCACCAGCCGGCCCGCGCCGTCCCAGACCTCGGCGTCCTCCTCCAGGAAGCCGCCGGCGAGGTTGCGGGTGGTGACGGACACCCGCAGCGGGCCCGGTGCCGGGCGGCACCGTATGTGGACGGTGAGTTCGACCGTGGGCACCCAGCCGGACAGGCCCATCTCGAAGGCGGTCGGCGGCAGCGCGTCGACCGCGAGGAGCAGGGCGAGGGGATCGGCGTCGCGGCCGTCGGCGAGCGCGAACCAGGCCCTCATCTCCCCCTTGCCCGAAGGCCGCCCGAGCGCCCAGCCCAGCGTGGCCGGGTCCACCTTGAGCAGCAGCCGGTCGGCGAAGGCCGAACCGCCGGAGACCGGCGCGGGTCCGTCCTGGGGACCGAAGCACTGGTCGAGCGGCGGCATCGCGGGCGGCTCGGCCGAGGTGCGGACGTCGTCCGGCAGGGCGGCCAGGTCGCCGTAGGAGGCCAGGACGCGGATGCGTTCGACCTCGTTGCCCTCCTCGTCGTACTGGAAGAGGGACGCCTGGCCGGTGGAGAGGGTGCGGCCGGCGCGTACCGTCTCCGTGCGGACGAGCGCGGGGCCGGGGCGGGACGCGGTCAGGTAGTGCGCCGAGACGGTGAACGGGTCGGGGTGCGGCAGGGTGTCGGCGAGCGCGCGGCCCAGGACCGCCAGCAGGTAACCGCCGTTGACCACGCCGAAGATGGTCCAGTCGGCGGAGAGGTCGATGGCGTGGACGCCGGGTTCGCGCGGGGTGAGGGCGGTGTCCCGGTCGAACTCGCTGTCGCCGGGGGTGGCCCGTACGGCCGGTGCGGAGGCTGCTTCTGGCATGGCCGCACGGTACAACAGGAAAATACTAAGCGGTAGCTTTCCGCTCAGGGCTGCTCGGTCTCCAGTACCGCCGACCGCCGGTTCCACGCCCTCGGCGCCCGCCAGTGGAATCGCATCGCGCACAGCCGCAGCACGAACGCGGTGACCACCGCGAGGGCAGTGGTGAGCGGGGTGAGGACGCCGAAGCGGATGCACAGGGCGGCCATCGTGGCGCCGACGGTCGCGGGCACGGCGTACAGGTCGCGGTCCCAGCGCAGCAGGGAGGGCACCTCGTTGGCGAGCACGTCCCGCAGCACGCCGCCGCCGACCGCGGTGGCCAGGCCGAGGCAGGCGGAGGCGGTCAGACCGAGGCCGTAGTCGTACGCCTTGGTGGTGCCCGCCACGCAGAACAGGCCGAGCCCGGCCGCGTCGAAGATGTTGACGCCGGTCTGGAGGCGCTCGACATGCGGGTGGAGGAAGAACACCAGCACGGTGGCGAGCAGCGGGGTGACGAAGTATCCCAGGTCGGTGAAGGCGGCGGGCGGTACGGCGCCGATGACCAGGTCCCGGACGAGTCCGCCGCCGAGCGCGGTGACCTCGGCGAGGACGGCGATGCCGAACACGTCGAAGTTCTTGCGGACGGCCAGCAGCGCGCCGGAGATGGCGAAGACGAAGATGCCGATCAGATCGAGCGTGTGCTGGACGGACGGGGTGAAGAGTTGCTGGTACACCCGGTCATTCTCACCCGCGGGCGAGCCCCCGCCTTGCGAACGAAGGCGGGGGCTCGCTGAGCACACCGTGACCGGCGACCGCGGACCGCGACCGCGGGACCGTGGCTACTTCTCCTCGGCGGCGTCCGAGCCGGTCTCCGGGGCGGAGGTCGCCGCGGTGTCGGACGGGTCCGGCGCGGCGGCCTTGTTCTCCGTCTGCCGCTCCGCCGCCTCGGTCTCCGTCAGCCCCCGGGAAGCGTCCTCCGTGCCCTCGCTCCGAGCCGAGTCCCCCCTGGTGCCCTCGCTCCGAGCCGAGTCCTCCCTCGTGCCCTCGCTCCGAGCCGAGTCCTCCGCCGCGACCTCCGCCGCCACCGCCGCCGAGGTCGCCGCCGACGCCGCGAGCGCCTCCTCGGAGACCAGCTCCGCCGCCTCCTTGGCGTCGGACAGCAGGACGACGTCCTGCGGGGCCTGGTCCTCGAAGTTCTCCGGGTGGTGGCAGGCCACCCGCTGCCCCGGCCGCAGCTCCTTCAGCGGCGGCTCGGTGGTCCGGCACAGCTCCGTCGCCTTCCAGCACCGGGTGTGGAAGCGGCAGCCGCTGGGCGGCGAGATCGGCGAGGGCACGTCGCCCTTGAGCAGGATGCGGTCGCTCCGGGTCCCGCGGCGCGCGGGGTCCGGGATGGGCACCGCCGACATCAGCGCCTTGGTGTACGGGTGCATCGGCGTCTTGTAGAGCAGGTCGCGGTCGGCCAGCTCGACGATCTTGCCGAGGTACATCACCGCGATCCGGTCCGAGACGTGCCGGACGACGGAGAGGTCGTGCGCGATGATCACGTACGTCAGGCCCAGCTCCTGCTGGAGGTCGTCGAGCAGGTTGACGACCTGGGCCTGGATGGAGACGTCCAGCGCGGAGACCGGCTCGTCGGCCACGACCAGCTTGGGGCTGAGGGCGAGCGCGCGGGCGATGCCGATGCGCTGGCGCTGGCCGCCGGAGAACTCGTGCGGGTAGCGGTTGTAGTGCTCGGGGCTGAGCCCGACCACCGACAGCAGCCGCTGCACCTCCTTCTTGACGCCGCCCTCGGGCTCGACGCCCTGGAGCTTGAAGGGGGCGCTGACGATGGTGCCGATGGTGTGGCGCGGGTTCAGCGACGAGTACGGGTCCTGGAAGATCATCTGCACGTCGCGGCGCAGCGGGCGCATCCCGCCGACCCCGAGGTGGGTGATGTCCTTGCCCTCGAACTCGATCGTTCCGGCGGTCGGTTCCAGCAGCCGGGTGATCAGCCGGCCCATGGTCGACTTGCCGCAGCCGGACTCGCCCACGACGCCGAGGGTCTCGCCGGAGCGGACCTCGAAGTCGAGGCCGTCGACCGCGTGCACCGCGCCGACCTGCCGCTGGAGCAGCCCCTTCTTGATCGGGAAGTGCTTCTCCAGCCCGCTCACCCTCAGCAGGACCTCGCCGGGGGCGGCCTCCTTGGTGAGCACGCTGCCTTCGCTCTGCGCGGGGATGGTCACCGCTTCGTCCTCTGCCTTGTCACTCACAGCTTCGGCGCAATCTCTTCGGTCCAGATACGCTCCCGCTGCTCCTGCGACATGTGGCAGGCGGCCCAGTGCTTGGCTCCGACCTCGGTCAGCTCGGGCCGGACGGTGCGGGTGATGTCGTCCTTGGGCACGTCGGCGTACGGGCAGCGCGGGTTGAAGGCGCAGCCGGACGGGATGTTGATGAGCGAGGGCGGCGAACCCTTGACCGGGATCAGCCGCTCCTGCTGCTCGCGGTCGAGCCTGGGCATCGAGCCGAGCAGGCCCCAGGTGTAGGGGTGGCGGGGCTCGTAGAAGACCTTCTCGGCCGGGCCGCGCTCCACGCACCGGCCGCCGTACATCACCAGCAGGTCGTCGGCGAGTTCGGCGACGACGCCCAGGTCGTGGGTGATGATGATGACCGCGGAGCCGAACTCCTTCTGCAGGTCCCGGATCAGGTCCAGGATCTGCGCCTGGACGGTGACGTCCAGGGCGGTGGTCGGCTCGTCGGCGATCAGCAGCTCGGGGTTGTTGACCAGCGACATCGCGATCATCGCGCGCTGGCGCATGCCGCCGGAGAACTCGTGCGGGTAGCTGTCCACCCGCTTGTCGGGCTGCGGGATGCCGACCCGGTCGAGCATCTCCACGGCGCGGCGCCGGGCGGTCTTCTTGTCCACGGGGTGGTGGACGCGGTACGCCTCGACGATCTGCTGGCCGATCGTGTAGTACGGGTGCAGCGCGGACAGCGGGTCCTGGAAGATCATCGCCATTTGCCGGCCGCGCAGCTTGCGCACCTCGTCCGGGTCGGAGGAGAGCAGCTCGGTGCCGTCCAGCCAGATCTCGCCGGACAGCCGCGCCTTGCGCTTGCCGTACTGGCCGGCGGTGTGCAGGCCCATGATGCCCAGCGAGGTGACCGACTTGCCGGAGCCGGACTCGCCGACGATGCCGAGGGTCTTGCCCTTCTCCAGCTGGAAGCTGAGCCCGTCGACGGACTTGACCAGGCCGTCGTCGGTCGGGAAGTGCACCTTCAGGTCGCGTACTTCCAGGAAGGCGGTCGGCGCGGGAGAGGCGCCGGTGGGCTCGCCCACCGCCGCTGAGCTCTTGCTGAGGTCGGTCATGCGAGCCTCACTCGGGGGTCGATCACGGCGTACAGGACGTCCACCACGAGGTTGGCGATGAGCACCGCGAGGGAAGTGATCAGGGTGACGCCCAGGATGACGGGCAGGTCCTGGTTGCGGATGGCGGCCAGCACCGCCTGGCCGAGACCGGGCAGGTTGAACGTGGTCTCGGTGAGGATGGCGCCGCCGATGAGGGCGCCGAGGTCCATGCCGAGCATGGTGAGGATGGGGGTCAGCGTGGAGCGCATGGCGTGCTTGCCGATGACGGTCTGCTCCCGCAGGCCCTTGGCGCGGGCGGTGCGGATGTAGTCCTCGCCGAGGATCTCCAGCATCGTGGCGCGGGTGATCCGGGCGTACATCGCGGCGTAGAGGAACGCCAGGGTGATCCACGGCAGGATGAGGCCGCCGAACCAGCCGGTGAAGCTGTCCTCGAGGGGCACGTACCGGGCGTCGAGCCAGTCCAGCCCGAACGCGAAGACCGCCAGGCTGGCCATGCCGGTGAAGTAGACGGGCAGGGAGACGCCCGCCAGGGCGACGACCATCGCGCCGCGGTCCCAGAGGCTGCCCCGCTTCAGCGCGGAGAGCACACCGGCCGCCAGGCCGAGGATCAGCCACAGCACGGCCGCGCCGAGCGCCAGCGCCAGGGTCACCGGGAAGCGGTCGGTCAGCACCGGCCAGATGGCCTGTTCGCTGCGGAAGGAGTACCCGAAGCAGGGGGCGGCGCAGTGGGTGACGTCGCCGCCGCCCGCGTAGGTGCGCCCCACGAAGATGCCCTTGAAGAACTCCCAGACCTGGGCGTAGATCGGGTCGCTCAGGCCCAGCTTCTGCCGCACCGCCTCGACGGCGGCCGGGTCGGCCTGCTTGCCCACGAAGCTCGAGGCGATGTCGACGCCCGCCCACTTGGGGACGAGGAAGAAGATGCAGAAGACCACCAGGATGATGGTCACCAGCATCACTGCGGCGGCGAACAGCCGCCTGATGAGGTAAGCGAGCACAGCGTGCGGCCCGCCGCGGTACCGCGGGCCCCGGAGACTGTCCGGGGCCCGCGGTCACGCCGCGCCGGCCTTCACCTGCCTTTCGTGCCGTACGGCGGGTGTTTGCCGGTTACTTCGTGGACTTCAGGCCGAGGTTGACGAAGTCGTACATACCGCTGTAGCCGTCGGTGGTGTAGACGTTCGCCAGGCGGCTGGAGCGCCAGTTGACGAACTTCTCGAAGACGAACGGCAGGTAGTACGCGCCCTCCATCACCTTGTGGTTGATCTCCGTGGCGATCTTGGCCTTGCCGGCGTCGTCCAGCGTGTCGACGTAGTCGTCGAACAGGCCGTCGATCTCCTTGTCCTTGATGAGCGCGTAGTTGTTGTTGCCGCTCTCCAGGATGTAGTCGCTGCTCCACAGCGGCAGACCGTAGCCCTGGACGGACGGGAAGTCCGGGCCCCAGCCCATGATGATGATGCCGTAGTTCTTCTTCTTGACGTTCGAGGGGCTGCCGATGATGCCGGCGGTCTGCGAGCCGTCGTACTGGTCGATCTCGGCGGTGATGCCGACCTTCTTCAGCGACGCCTGGAGCGACTGGGCGGTGGCCACCTCGACCGGCTTGTTGTTGCGGACCGCGATGGTGGTCTTGAAGCCGTTGGGCTTGCCGCAGGCCTTCAGCGCCGCCTTGGCCTCCTCGACGTTGCCCTTCTTGTTGTCACCGGCGATCTTGTACGGGTCGTACTTCTGGCCCTCGGCGCCCGGGACGGACGGCGGCAGCATGTTGGTGCCGATGTCACCGCCGGCGACCGGGCCGCCGCGCGCGGTCTGCAGCGAGACGTGGTCGGCGCCGAGGATGACGGCCTTGCGGCACTCGATGTTGTCGAACGGCGCCACGCTCTGCGGGAAGACCGCGTAGCGGATGTAGCCGGAGACCGGGTTGTCCAGGTTGGCCTTGTGCTCCTTCAGCGCCGTGGTGCGGCCCTGCGGCGACATGCCGGTCTGGTTGATGTCCAGGTCGATGTCACCGTTGAGCAGGCGCTGGTCGAGCTGGTTGGCGTCGGAGAAGAACTCGACGGTGATCTTGTCCGGGTAGGCCTTGCGGACCGGGTCGGAGTCCTGCTTCCACTCCGTGTTGCGGACCAGGGTGAGTTCCTTGCCCGGGGTGTAGGACTGGAACTTGTACGGGCCGGAGGAGAACGGGTGCAGGCCGTACTTGGACTTGGTGTCCTTGTCCTGGCGGACCGGGGAGGCGGAGGTGAGCGCCAGCATCTCCTCGAAGTCCGAGTTGGCCTTCGGCAGCTTGAAGACGATGGTCTTGTCGTCCGGCGTCTCGATCGCCTTCAGACCCAGCTTGTCCTTGGACTTGTCCTTGTACGGGCCCTCGTACTCGCCCTTGGGGTCGAGCACCTCCTTGAGGTACGTCGGACCGCCGGACAGCACGTCCTGCGCCCAGACGCGCTCGATGCCGTACTTGATGTCCTGGGAGGTGATCGGCTTGCCGTCCTCCCAGGTGATGCCGTCCCGCAGGGTGTACTTGTACGTCTTGCCGTCGTCGGACACCTCGGCGGTCGAGGTCGCGAGGTCCGGGGTGACCTCGGCACCCGCCGCACCCGGCTCCGTCTTGTTCGTGACGAGCTGGCGGCTGTAGTAGCGGGAGAAGTCCCACATGAAGCCGTAGTAACCGCGCGTGGTGTCCCAGGAGTCGGCGTCCTGGGCGCCGCCGAACTTCAGCGTGCCGCCCTTCGTGGCCAGGGAGGCCTGGGCGACCTTGTTGTTCGCGGCGTCGAAGCCGGCCGCGCCGTTCTTCGATCCCCCGTCGTCGCCGTCACCGCCGCCGCACGCCGCCGTGGTCAGCAGCGCGGCGACCACTGCGGCAGCGGCCAGAGCCTGCTTGTGCCGCCCTGAGGTGCGTTGGGTAGTCACGATCTCGGATCCTCCGGATTAGATGAGAGACCCCGTGCAGGTGCCACGGGAGGCTTGTGCGTGCGGGTGTTCAGCGGGAGCCCTTCGGGTCCAGCGCGTCGCGCACGCCGTCGCCGAAGAGGTTGAAGGCGAGCACGGTGATGAAGATCGCCACGCCGGGGACCACCATGTACATGGGGTCCGACTCGTAGTACTCGATCGCGCTCGACAGCATCTGCCCCCACGACGCCGTGGGCGGCTTGACACCCACGCCCAGGAAGCTGAGGGCCGCCTCGGTGAGGATGTTGGTGGGGATCATCATCGTCGTGTAGACGATGATCGGCGCGACCAGGTTGGGCAGCAGTTCCTTGAACAGGATGTACAGCTGCCCCGCGCCCAGGGAACGGGCGGCCTCGACGTACTCGCGCTCACGCATCGACAGCGTCTGGCCGCGCACCACGCGTCCGATGTAGGGCCAGCCGAAGAAGCCGATGACCAGGATCATCACGAAGACGCGCACGCCGGTTCCGTGCAGGCCCAGCATGTCGTTGGGCATCACCGAGACCAGCGCGATGATGAAGAGCAGCTGCGGGAAGGCCAGCAGGCCGTCCATCACCCGGCTGATGACCGAGTCCACCCAGCCGCCGAAGAAGCCGGCCAGGACACCGAGCACCGTGCCGAGGATGACGGCCACGACGGCGGAGAGGAAGCCGACCAGCAGCGAGATCTGGGCGCCGTAGAGGATGCGGGCGAAGATGTCGCGGCCGTTGACCGGCTCGACACCGAGCAGGTGCTCGCCGCTGATCCCGCCGAGCGAGCCCACGGGAGTACCGAACAGCGGGTCGATCAGGTCCTCGTGGTACTCGTTCGGGTCCTGTCCGAGCAGGCTCGTGATGACCGGCGCCAGCAGCGCGACCACGACGAGGAAGAGCACCACGACGGCGCCCGCGAGGGCGAGCTTGTCCCGCTTCAGGCGTTCCCAGGCGATACGGCCCAGGGACCGGCCCTGTACCGACTTCGCCTCGGCGCCGGCGGCCGCGGCCTCCTCGGCAGCGCTCGGGGCCGCTTCGGCGGTCGGCTCGTGCAATGGTGCCGTCATCTGGCAGGGACCCCTCTCAACCGGCGGCAGCCGGCCCGCACTTGCCGCGGTGGCGGCGTGATCAGTCCGTAGTACACAGGGGTGAACACCCCTGGTGCGGGAGTCTTCAACGCATGGGCGATCTGTTGCCAGACTTGGCGGTGAATGGATGCGCAACCGTGATGCTGTTCGAGGGTTTCCGTTATCCGGACGCCGGGTAACACCCTGCGGACATGGAGGAGTTGGGACACCCGGGACAGAAGCGGACGTTCCCCTTCGCTCTACGCGCGGAGATCACTCCGTCGCTCAGCGGAATCTCATCTTCTGCCGTCAGTACCGGCCGCCCGCCGGGGGGTAGCCGTACCCGGCCGCGGGCGCCTGGACGGGGGCCGCGTGGGCCTCCCGGTCGTAGAACGGACGGGCGTTGGAGCGCAGCCACATGGCGACCGGGTCCAGCGCGTCCGACATCGCCACGGTCGACACCGCCAGCCCGTCCGGCACCGCGCCGACGGAACTCTGCATCATCGCGCGCACCGCGCCGACGGCCGGCGGGGAGGTGTCGTACACGTCGAGACCGATGGCCAGGTACGGCGTCCCGAGCGCCGGCTGCACCCAGGCGCGGCGCAGCGAGCGGACCACCGGGGTGCGGTGGGCGTTCTGCGTCAGCAGGGCGTAGAACTGCGGGGTCTCGACGGCCGGTTCGGACAGCCGCAGGGGGCCGGCGGGCTGGCGGTCCAGGCCGGTGGCGATGCGGCGCAGGTCGAGCCAGGGGATGCCGACGCCGCCGCCGGGGGCGTGCGGGTTGAGCCAGAGGCCGTAGCGGTCGGGGAACAGGGCGCGGGCGACCTCCAGCCCGTCGACCACCTCGTAGGACCGGTTCCAGCCGCTGGCGGACAGCTCCTGGGCGGAGGTGACGCAGGGCGCGTAGCCGTGGCCGTCGACCTCCATGTTCCCGTACTGGGCGTCCGGGGAGCCCGCCTGGCCGTGCCAGAGCAGCATCCAGACCTGGCCGGAACCGGGGGCCGCGAGGGCGCGCAGCAGTGACTCGTAGGCGTCGTAGCGGCCGGGCGTCACCTGGCGCAGCATGTGCTCGACCTGCCCGGCCGCGGCGGTACCGCTCGCGCTCACGTTTTACCGACCCTTCGGGAAGCGTGCGTGGTTGGGGTCCAGCTTAAGTCGCTTCGCGGTCGCCGGGCGCCTTCCGGCTCGGGGGTTCTCGCGCCTGGGCGGGTGCGGGGGCGCTGCGGGGCTCGCGCCTGGGCGGGTGCCGGGGCGCTGCGGGGCTCGCACCCGGGCGGGCGCGGGCGTGCTGCGGGGCTCGCACCCGGGCGGGCGCGGGCGTGCTGCGGGGCTCGCACCCGGGCGGGCGCGGGCGTACTGCGGGGCTCGCACCCGGGCGGGCGCGGGCGTACTGCGGGGCTCGCACCCAGGCGGGCGCGGGCGTACTGCGGGGCTCGCACCCAGGCGGGCGCGGGCGTACTGCGGGGCTCGCACCCAGGCGGGCGCGGGCGTGCTGCGGGGCTCGCACCCAGGCGGGCGCGGGTACGCCGCGGGGCTCGTACCCGGCGGGCGCGGGTACGCCGCGGATGCCCGTATCCGCGCGGTGGAGCCGCACAGCGGTACCGCCCGCGCCCCTTACGGGGCGCTTTCCCGCACGGCGTTCACACGTCCCCTTGGTAGAAGGGCCGCACGCGGTCGCGCAGCCAGTCGCAGACCGGGTCCTGGGCCGCCTCCAGGAGGACCAGGTTGACCGGCCACTTGACCGGGACGCGGCCCAGGGCGCGGCCGAGGGCGTCCAGGGGGACGGCACGGGCGTCGCCCTCCCAGTGGGACAGCTCGACGCCGACGAACATGACCGGGTCGGCGGTCTCGATGGCGGCCAGGCAGCGGCGGGCGGTGCGGACCACGCCGGTCGCGGCGAACTCGGCGGAGGCCGCGGCCAGGAAGTCCACCGGGTCGTCCTGCCAGTCGGGCTCGAACAGGCGGACCCGGCCGCCGCCGGCGGGGCCGTCCAGCGGGCCGCGTCCGGCGCGGCACAGCTCGGCCACGGCGGGCGGCGGCAGCGGGATGCCGACGACCCCGTCCGGGTTGACGGCGATGCCGACCTGCGGGGGCAGTCCGCGGGCGAACTCCACGGCGGGGGCGACGGTGTACGCCATGTGCGCGCCGACGACCTGGCGGAACTGCTCCTCGGAGCTGAACACCGGGACGTACGCCTGGCCCTGGATCTCCAGCGTGGGCAGGTCCAGGGGGCCGCTGTGCGGGCCGCCGCCGTTGGGCAGCGGGACCCAGACGAAGCTGCGGCCGAGGACCTCGACTATCCGGCCGCCGGCGCCCGGCACGCCGAGGGCGGCGGAGAGCACCTCCTCCAGTTCGTTGCCGGGCCATCCGCCGTGCGGGTGAGGGTGCGCCTGCGCCGGGAAGTCCATCTGCTTGCCTACCGCCTGTGGGGAACCGCTGGTGTGGCTGAGAAGGCTACCGGTCAGCCGGTGAAGCCGATCCGGCGCAGGGTGTCGGCCGCCGCGCGGTCGAGCAGGACGGCGGCGCCGCAGCCGGGCGGCAGCTCGCCCCGCTGGGCCGCGCGCAGCAGCCGGTGGGTGGCCGCGCGGTGGCGCAGGAAGGCGTACCGGGACACGCCCCGGCCGCGCTCGCGCTGGCCCCGCAGCGCCTGCTCGGCGTCGACGTCGAGCAGCAGCAGGTGCAGGGTGCCGCCGCGCCGCCGGGCCTCGCGGGCCAGCCAGCGGCGCACCCAGGTCTGGGTGCCGCAGTCGTGCACGACGACTCCCTCGCCGGAGCGCAGGGCGCGGCGCAGCCCGGCGTAGTGGGCGATCCGCACGAGGGGGCGGTAGACCGCGTACGGCAGGAAACGCGGCATGCGCCGGTCCCAGCGGTCGCGGGTGTCCTGCGAGTCGACGCGGATCCCGCGCACGGTCCGCTCCATCAGCGTGGACTTGCCGCTGCCGGGCAGTCCGGTGACCGCGACGAGGTCCTTCGGGCCGAAGAGCAGGGCGTGCGGGCTGCGGCCGGCCCGGTCCCGCAGATCGCGGACGACGGGTGCGGGCCCTGCAGCGCACGCCCCCCGGGCCGGGGCCGTGTGCTGCTCGGGCAGCGCGAGTCCCGAGGTCGTGGCGTATGCCGTGGTCCTGTTCACCGTGATCGTCCTCCCCTGGGGCGGTTCACGAGTTCCCATCCCCGTCGAGTGTAAAGAGAAGGTAATCCCGTGGTCTCGCGATTTCGTGCGCTCCACGCCACAAGCCGGTCACAAAGGCGGAGCCGGGGGGCGGTGCTACTGTGGCCGCGCCAACTGCATACCGGCCGTTTGAATCCGCGCGGGAGAGTCCCCGGCCGTCGCCGGGGCGCCGAAGGAGCAAGTTCCTCCCTTGAATCTCTCAGGCCCCGTCACCGCGCGGGCGAGGCACATCTGAAAAGCGGGCCGCCCCGGCGGCCCCACCCACGGTGCAAGTCCTGACCACGACCGGTACGTCCGGGCGTACGCGCGGTCACGGCGAACCTCTCAGGTACCGATGACAGATGGGGAGGGCCTTCCTCGCCCGTGCCGTCCTGTCCTGGGAGACGACCGATGAGCAGTACCCCACTCCGCCGTACCGCGCTGGACGCGGTACACCGCGCGCTCGGCGCGACCATGACCGACTTCGCCGGCTGGGAGATGCCGCTGCGCTACGGCTCCGAACGCGACGAGCACACCGCCGTACGCACCCGGGCCGGGCTGTTCGACCTCTCGCACATGGGCGAGATCACGGTCACCGGCCCCCAGGCCGCCGCGCTGCTGGACTTCGCGCTGGTCGGCGGCATCTCCACCGTGCGGCCGGGCCGCGCCCGCTACACCATGATCTGCCGGGCGGACGGCGGCATCCTGGACGACCTGATCGTCTACCGGACGGCCGGCGACACGTACCTGGTCGTCGCCAACGCCGCCAACGCCCAGGTGGTGCTGGACGCGCTCACCGAGCGGGCGGCCGGCTTCGACGCCGAGGTGCGCGACGACCGCGACGCCTACGCGCTGCTCGCCGTACAGGGACCGCGGTCGGCGGGCGTCCTCGCCGCGCTGACCGACGCCGACCTGGACGGGCTGAAGTACTACGCCGGGCTGCCCGGGACCGTCGCCGGCGTGCCCGCGCTGATCGCGCGCACCGGCTACACCGGCGAGGACGGCTTCGAGCTGTTCGTCGCCCCGGACGGCGCGGAGAAGGTGTGGCGGGCGCTGACCGAGGCGGGCGCGCCGGCCGGTCCGGTGCCGTGCGGCCTGTCCTGCCGGGACACGCTCCGCCTGGAGGCGGGCATGCCGCTGTACGGGCACGAGCTGACCACCGCGCTGACGCCCTTCGACGCCGGGCTCGGCCGGGTGGTGAAGTTCGACAAGGAGGGCGACTTCGTGGGCCGCGCGGCGCTGGCCGAGGCGGCGTCCCGGGCCCAGGACGAGCCCCCGCGCGTCCTGGTCGGCCTGGTCGCCGAGGGCCGCCGGGTGCCGCGCGCCGGGTACCCGGTGGTCGCCGGCGGCCGGGTGGTCGGCGAGGTCACCTCCGGCGCCCCCTCCCCCACGCTGGGCAAGCCGATCGCGATGGCGTACGTCGACGCGGCGTACGCGGCGCCGGGCACGCCCGGGGTCGGCGTCGACATCCGCGGCGGCCACGAGCCGTACCAGGTCGTGGCGCTGCCGTTCTACAGGCGCCGGAAGTAAGCGACCGCGCCAGAAGCGGGCGAGCGGCACGACAAGCGAGCGCGCCCGCCTTCCGTCACCCCCTCCGTTCACCGTCACACCACCTCTCACGGGAGAATTCAGACCATGAGCAACAACCCCCAGCAGCTGCGCTACAGCAAGGAGCACGAGTGGCTGTCGGCCACCGAGGACGGCGTCGCGACGGTCGGCATCACGGAGCACGCGGCAGGCGCCCTCGGTGACGTCGTCTTCGTCCAGCTCCCCGAGACCGGTGCCACCGTGACCGCGGGCGAGACCTGCGGCGAGCTGGAGTCGACCAAGTCGGTCTCCGACCTGTACTCCCCCGTCTCCGGCGAGGTCACCGAGGTCAACGAGAACGTCGTCGACGACCCGTCGCTGGTGAACTCGGCGCCCTTCGAGGGCGGCTGGCTGTTCAAGGTGCGGGTCACCGACGAGCCGGCCGACCTGCTCTCCGCCGACGAGTACACCGCCTTCGCGGCCGGCTGAGGCACGCCGGTCACGGCCCCGCCGGAGCCGTCCCGCGACGCGCGGGCACTGAAGGCCGAGGCCACGGGCACGGGCACGGCCCCGGCCGGCGGGCACCCGCCGCGTCCCGGGCCGAACGAGCAGCCCGCACCCCCCGCTGCCCCGGGCCGGGCCGGTGGCCCGGGGCACGGCGGTACCGAGGACTGGACAAACAGCCCGCCCGCACCGCCGACGCCCCGCACCGCCGGCACCCCGGGGCGCCGCGCCCGCCACCAGCGGACCGGCGCCCCACCCCCTCCCTCCGCACCGCCCCCGTCCTGAGGAGTCCCCGTGGCCATCTCGGTCTTCGACCTGTTCTCGGTCGGCATCGGGCCGTCGAGTTCGCACACGGTCGGCCCGATGCGGGCGGCCCGCATCTTCGCCCGCCGCCTGGGCAACGAGGAGCTCCTCGGCTCCGTCGCCTCCGTCCGGGCCGAGCTGTACGGCTCCCTCGGCGCGACCGGCCACGGCCACGGCACCCCCAAGGCGGTCCTGCTCGGTCTGGAGGGCGCCTCGCCGCGCACGGTGGACGTGGAGACGGCGGACGAGCGGGTGGCCTCGATCAGGGCGGACGGCCGGCTCCGCCTCCTCGGCGAGCACGAGATCCCGTTCGACTTCGACGCGGACCTGGTCCTCCACCGCCGAAAGGCCCTCCCCTACCACGCCAACGGCATGACGCTGTGGGCCTACGACGCCGCGGGCACGGAGCTGCTGACCAAGACGTACTACTCGGTCGGCGGCGGCTTCGTCGTGGACGAGGACGCGTTCGGTACCGACCGCGTCGTGCCCGACGACACGGTGCTGAAGTACCCCTTCCGCACCGGCGACGAACTGCTGCGCCTGACCCGCCAGACCGGCCTGTCGATCTCCGCGCTGATGCTGGAGAACGAACGCGCCTGGCGCACCGAGGAGGAGATCCGGGCGGGGCTGCTGGAGATCTGGCGGGTGATGCGGGAGTGCGTGGCCCGCGGCCTGTCCCGCGAGGGCATCCTGCCCGGCGGTCTCAAGGTCCGCCGCCGCGCCGCCCACACCGCGCGCAAACTGCGCTCGGAGGGCGACCGGGCGGCCCTGGCCATGGAGTGGATCACCCTCTACGCGATGGCGGTGAACGAGGAGAACGCGGCCGGCGGCCGGGTCGTCACCGCCCCCACCAACGGCGCCGCCGGCATCATCCCGGCGGTCCTGCACTACTACCTCGACTTCGTGCCCGGCGCCGACGAGGAGGGCGTGGTCCGCTTCCTGCTCGCGGCCGGCGCGATCGGCATGCTGTTCAAGGAGAACGCCTCCATCTCCGGCGCCGAGGTCGGCTGCCAGGGCGAGGTCGGCTCGGCCTGCTCGATGGCGGCGGGCGCGCTGGCGGAGGTGCTGGGCGGCAGCCCGGAGCAGGTGGAGAACGCCGCCGAGATCGGCATGGAGCACAACCTCGGCCTCACCTGCGACCCGGTGGGCGGCCTGGTCCAGATCCCGTGCATCGAGCGCAACGGCATGGCCGCGGTGAAGGCGGTCACCGCGGCCCGGATGGCGATGCGCGGCGACGGCAGCCACAAGGTGTCCTTGGACAAGGTCATCAAGACCATGAAGGAGACCGGCGCCGACATGTCGGTCAAGTACAAGGAGACGGCGCGGGGCGGGCTGGCGGTGAACATCATCGAGTGCTAGGAAGAACAGGTCCTGACCAGCGCGTTCGTGTCTCTCAACGCTGTCCGGCCGGCCGCGTCGTGGGTGGGGGAGGAAGGGCTGGGCAGACGGACTGTCCGGTCCGTGCCTCGATCCGGGGAACGCGGCCATCAAGATCATTTCTGGCAACGGCGCGGGGTCGTCCCGCAAGTACCGCTGACCTGCGCGCGGCCCTTGCAACTGGCACTCGTTGCGAGTAAAGGTGACCACTTATCGGTCAGAGACGGGCGGATGGCCGTAGTCATGGTCTCGGAGCGCGTGAAGGCCAGACGCCGGGCGCGAGGTGCGGCCGGACGACTGCGAGACCTGGCCGCTTTGGACACCTCACCGCAGATGACGCGGTGCGTGCGGGTTACGCGCCGGGACCGACACCGCGCTCAGCAGCCCGGCACGGCGGCCCTCTCCCAGTCCTAGCAGCCGGCCGCAGACCCGTCTGCCGTGGAAGTGACGGACACCCGGTATCCGGCTCCGGTGCCGAACTCGGGTCCGGCCTCGCTCCCTTCCGCGTCGAGGATCTCCTTGGTCAGGAAGTAGACGTCCAGCATCGCGGCGTTGCCCGTTCCACCACGGGTGAAGCACAGGTTCACGGCTTGCTTCTCCGATGACCGCCGGGTGGCGGGAGAGGGCGTCCAGCCGCTTCGCTCGGCCGCGGCTCGATAGTGCTGTGTCACGTCGGCCTTGGCGCCAGGGAAGACGTAGGTGCGTTCGGCGTACAGCTGCACATCACCGCTGTCCTCCCAGCAGCCGGCGTCCACACCCTCGAAACCCCGGGGTTCGACCGCTCCTTCGGGTCGGGAGTCGAGGACGGCGTAAGCCTTCAGCTTGTCGACCCGGCTCTCGGTATGGTCACAGCCCGAGGTGGAAGCCGCGTCGGCCAAGTCCTGGCATCCGGTGAGCACTCCCGTCGCCCATACGGTCAGCACCAGGGCAACGGCACGCCGTCCGGTTCCCTCGCGAGGTGTCAAGTCGGCTCCCGTGGTTGATCGTCGAGGGCAGCTGATCGCGCCGTTCAGAAGCCGGTGAATGTGGTTGGCCACGCCGGCACCGGATCAGTCGACCATCTCAACAGCATTGCCCAGGCGTCTAGTTGGTCACACGATACGTCGTCTCAGGATCCCGTTCACACATCCGGCCGATGAGGCGGGAGGGTCCCCGAGCCTCTCGCTGCCGAGCGGTCCAGTGGCGTCGGGTGCCGAGTCCGGGGCCGCGCTCGGTGCCCCGGCGTGGGATCGAACGCTGAGGAACCAGTCCTGACCTGTGCCTTCGTGCCCTCCGGTGCTGTCGGGGCCAGGGCGGGCTGTTCCTCCCCGTGGTTGAGCGGCTGGTGCCGGACGAGCCGTGGAGCTGTTCCAGCGGGTGGTACCGGAGGCACTGTCGCGGCCTGTCGCCAAGGTCCTCGCGGGCAAGGAGCCGCCCCGGTTCACCGCGACCGACCGCGCGCCCCTGGATCCGGACCGGTACGGCCGCCGCGAGGAGGACGACCCGGACGTCCTGCTGGACGGAGCCGCCTCGACGCGGGGGGCCATCAGCCACAGCGAGACCGCGAAGGCCGGCGGGCACCAGGACGCCGACCGGTTCGTCAAGCCGAAGACCGACGGCAGGGAGCCGACGGCGGAAGGCGTCGAGGACTGCGACTGCCCCTACTGGCAGACGGAGTACGCCTACACCTGCGGCGACGCCCCGGCCGGCTCACCGGGCGGCGGTCTTCCTGAACCTCCTCACCCGGCAGAGCGGCCGCGACATACCGCACGAGCACGGCCACGGCCCGTGCTCCGAAGCGGGGAACTCCGGCGAGTGCCGTCCGGTCCGAGCCGGCCGCGCCTCGCGCAGCGGCTGCCGCGACGGCGTGCGCGCCCGGCAGTGGCTGCTCAAGACCGCCCGACCACGGCGGCGTGGCGTGCGGGCGCGGGGCACGCCACCGCCGGGGGCGCCTTCCAGGTCACCCCGGCAGTGGCGTGTGCCGTCTGACGCCCACCACCCAGCGCCCACCGCCCGGCGTTCGGCGTCTCACATATTGATATGCGCTTTTCGGAAAATAAGACGCCTGAGATCGTTGGGGTACCAGTACTTTCGCACGTGAAAGACCGAGACATGCCCGCACCAGCCACCGGCCCGGCCCAGACACCCGTCAATCCGCGCTCCCGCGTCCTGATCGCCAGCCTCATGGGCACGACGATCGAGTTCTACGACTTCTACATCTACGCGACCGCGGCGGTCCTGGTCTTCCCCCAGCTCTTCTTCCCGAGCAGCGACCCGACCACGGCCCTGCTCTCCTCCTTCGCGGTCTTCGGCGCCGCGATGGTCGCCCGTCCCGTCGGCGCCGTCTTCTTCGGACACCTCGGGGACCGGCTCGGCCGCAAGAAGACGCTGGTGGTCTCGCTGCTCACGATGGGCATCGCCACCTTCCTGATCGGCGTACTGCCCACGTACGCGCAGGCCGGCTGGATCGCCACCGCGCTGCTCGTGCTGATGCGGCTCGCCCAGGGCTTCGCGCTCGGCGGTGAGTGGAGCGGCGCCGCGCTGGTCGCCACCGAGAACGCCCCGCGCGGCAAGCGCGCCCTGTACGGCACCTTCCCGCAGCTGGGCGCCCCGCTCGGCTTCATCATCGGCAACGGCCTGTTCCTGATCATCGGGGCGGTCCTGCCGTCCTCGGCGGGCGCCGACCCCACCCAGCCCTCCGAGGCGTTCGCGAGCTGGGGCTGGCGCATCCCGTTCCTGTTCTCCGCCGTGATGGTCGCGATCGGCCTGTGGGTGCGCTCCCGGCTGGTGGAGTCGGCGGTGTTCGCCAAGACGCGGGAGTCCGGCAAGGTCCGCAAGCTGCCGCTGGCCACGGTCGTGCGGGGCCACTGGAAGCAGCTGATCCTGGGCACCTTCATCATGCTGGCGACGTACGTGCTCTTCTACCTGATGACCACGTTCTCGCTCAGCTACGGCCGCACCGCGAAGGACGCCGCCGTGCCGGGGCTGGGCTACAGCTACACCACCTTCGTACTGATGATGATCTTCGGCGTGCTCTTCTTCGCCGCGTTCACGCTGATCTCCGGGCCGCTCGCCGACAAGTACGGCCGCCGCTCCACCCTGATCTGGATCACCGCCGCGATCGTCGTCTTCGGACTGGTCTGGGTGCCGCTGATCGGCCTGGGCACGCTCGGCGTCATCCTGTGGCTGGTCCTCGGCTTCACCCTGATGGGCATGACCTTCGGCCCGATGGGCGCGCTGCTGCCGGAGCTGTTCCCGACGAGCGTGCGCTACACCGGGTCCGGCATCTCGTACAACGTCAGTTCGATCCTCGGCGCGGCCGTCGCCCCGTTCATCGCGGTGGCGCTGTGGGAGGCCGGGGACGGCTCGCCGTGGCTGGTCGGCGTCTACCTCTCCTCGATGGCCGTCCTGACCCTGGTCGCGCTGCTGCTCGGCAAGGAGACGAAGGACCTCTCCCTGGAGGAACTGGACGGCGGCGAGGCCCCCGCGCCCGCCGGTGACGCGCACGCTCCGGCGGCCTCCCCGGCCTCCCCGGCCTCCTGAGTCCGACCGGCGTCCACCAGCGCGGAAGCCGCGCTTCCGCGCGCCCGGCGTACCACTGTCGATCCAGGGCATAACAACAACTCCCGTCCCCACCGCACTTGGACCACACGAGGCACTTGAGGGAGTCCCCATGCTGCGCGGCATCGACGTGAGCGCCTACCAGTCCGACGCCTACGACACGGACGGCCTCTCCTTCGTCTTCGTCAAGGCCACGGAGGGCCGTACGTACACCAACCCCAAGCTGTCGGCCCAGACCAAACGGGCCCGCGACGCCGGTCTCGTCGTCGGCTTCTACCACTTCCTGTGGCCGGGCAACCTCACCGCCCAGGCCGAGTACTTCGTCTCCAAGGCCCCGGACAGAGCCGGTGACATCCTCGCCGTCGACTGGGAGACCACCGGCGACGGCACCCACGCGAGCAACTCCGAGAAGGACCGCTTCATCAAGAAGGTCAAGGAGCTGCGGCCGGACAACCGGGTCGTCCTGTACTGCAACCGGAACTTCTGGCTCAACGTCGACACCACGTCCTACGCCGGCGACGGCCTGTGGATCGCCGACTACGTCTCGGCGGGCGAGCCGCGCATCAAGGCCAAGTGGCGCTTCCACCAGTACACGTCCGACCCGCTGGACAAGAACGTGGCCGACTTCGAGAGCAAGGCGGCGCTGAGGAAGTGGGCGGACGGGGCCTGACCGGCCGGGCCCGGACCGGTACCGGACCGGGCGCTCCGCGGACGCCCTCGCCAGTACCGGTGCCGGTGCCGGTGCCGGTGCCTGTGCCGGTGCCGGTGGTCTTCCGGATCGCCCGGCGTCCCCGCGCGGTCCGCACACCGGCGTCCCCGTACACCGGTGCCCCCGCCCGCCGACGCCAGGAATCGCCGGTGCCACCCGCGCCGGCCGTGTCGGCCCCCGCTTCCTCGATCAGGGCACGGGCCGCGCTGTCCGCGGTGAACAGGTCGGCGCGGTGAGCGGGCGGGCGCGGTGAGCGGGCAAGTCCGCTGACGCGCGGGAGCGTCCGCCCGGTGACCGGACGGACGCCCCCCCTGCCGCCTCACTTGTCGAGGAACGCCCAGAACTCGTCGAACGACAGCAGCTTGTCGCCGTCCAGGTCGCGGCTGTTGATGATCGCCTCCGCGACGGACTCGGTGACGTTCCAGTCGCCGCCCTGGGCCAGGGCGGTCTTGAACTCGGCCGGAGTGATGCGCCCGTCGCCGTCCGCGTCGATCCGGTCGAACTGCTTGCGTGCTTCCTCGATGTCCGCCACCGATCCGCCCCTCATCTCGTGCTCTGGTCATGCCGTGGTCGTCGTACTGACATGGTCGTCGTACTGACGCTGGTCAGATTAACGTTCCGGGCTCGCGCCCAGTGCGCTGGCCACCCACGCCAAGGGAGACGCCGGTGCCGGGGCCCGTGGCGCGGGCCGCTCCGGCGCTCGTCCGTGAGCTCGGTCCTGGTCGTCCCGTCGACGGGACGGACGCCGACGACGTACCGCCGGCCGGGACCGCCGATGGCGCTAACGCTCCGTCACCCGCATCTCGAACCACGTCGTCTTGCCGCGCGGCAGCAGGTCGACGCCCCAGCGGTCGGCCAGCTTGTCGACGAGGAAGAGGCCCCGCCCGCTGATGTCCAGCGGCTGGACCGGAATCAGACAGGGCAGCCCCCGGGAGGGGTCGCGGACCTCGACGCGGAGCCAGCCGGGACGGCGGCGCAGGCGCAGGCCGAAGACGCGGGCGCCGGTGTGCTGTACGGCGTTGCCGACCAGCTCGGAGACGAGCAGGACGGCCTCCTCGGCGTGCTTGGGACCCAGTTGCCACTGGCGCAGGACGACGACCTGGACGAGCCGGCGGGCGGTGGCCGCGGACTCCGGGCGGGAGGGGAGCGGAACCTCGCCCTCCGTAGGGTCCCCGAACAGCTCGATCGCTCTCAGCCCGTGTTCGTCCTCGACCGCCGGCGACCAGCGCGCAGCGGTCGCACGTCCGGCTCCCCGTGGCTGCCCCGTCTCCTCCAGCCCCGCCATGCCCCCCATCATGGCCGCCCGCGACACCCTCCGGGGCCGTTCCGGTGATTACCCCCCGGCCCGGGGCCGGGGACACGGAGCGCTTGTGGCATATGCCAGAGGCAGATCGAAAATCGAAAGGTGCCCTGTGAGCTGGGCGGATGATTCGATCGGTACGCGCCGGCGCGGATCGGCGGCCCTGCCGTGCCCGGCGGGCCCACGGGTGTGTCGAGCCCGCCACAAACCGCTCCAACGAGGGACCCCGGCCGTGCGCCGTGTCAACACCGCGCTGTTCAGGTGAACTTCGCCTTGCCCGGCCCCTCCTCGACGAAGCTGCGCATCCCGCGCTCGCGGTCCTCGGTGGCGAACAGGCCGGCGAACCAGTTCCGTTCGACGGCGAGGCCGGTGTCGATGTCCGTCTCCAGACCGGTGTCGACCGCCTCCTTCGCCGCGCGCAGGGCGATGGCGGGGCCCCGGGCCAGCCGGGCCGCCCAGGCGTGGGCCTGTTCGTGGACATCGGCGGCCGGGACCACCCGGTCCACCAGCCCCAGCGCCAGCGCCTCGTCCGCCTTCACCTGACGGCCGGTGAAGATCAGGTCCTTGGCCCTGGACGGGCCGATCAGCCGGGCCAGCCGCTGGGTGCCGCCGGCCCCCGGGATCAGCCCGAGCAGGATCTCCGGCTGGCCGAGCCTGGCGTCGTCGGCGGCGATGCGGTAGTCGGCGCAGAGGGCGAGTTCGCAGCCGCCGCCGAGCGCGTACCCGGTGACGGCCGCGACCACCGGCTTGGGGATGCGGGCGACGGCGGTGAAGGAGTCCTGCAGGGCCCGGGAGCGCAGCACCATCGCCGCGTGGTCCATCGCCCGCATCTCCTTGATGTCCGCGCCCGCCGCGAACACCTTCTCCCCGCCGTAGAGGACGACGGCCCGCACGTCGGTGCGGGCCGCGGCCTGTTCGGCGAGCTCCTTCAGCCGGTCCTGGGTGGCGGTGTCCAGCGCGTTCATCGGCGGGCGGTCCAGCCGCAAGGTGCCGACGCCGTCCGCGACTTCGAGGTGTACGGTCATGCCCCGCAGGTTAGCGACGGTTCACGCCCGTCACCTCACGCCTTCCACTTCTCCCAGGACATGTTCCAGCCGTTGTAGCCGTTGTCCGGGGCCACGGTGGCGTCGTTCGAGTTCTTGACGACGACCACGTCCCCGATCATCGAGTTCGCGAAGAACCAGGCGCCCGGCGCGTCCTCGTCCCAGCCGCCCTGGGTGTCGCGCAGGCCGACGCAGCCGTGGCTGGCGTTGCGGTTGCCGAAGGCGTCGCCGCCCCAGTAGTTGCCGTGGATGAAGGTGCCGGAGGTGGTCAGCCGCATGGCGTGCGGGACGTCCTTGATGTCGTACTCGCCGCCGTAGCCGACCGTCTCGCCGTTCATCCGGGTCACCGGGAGCTTCTCGCTGATGACCATCTGGCCGTTCCAGGTCTCGTAGCCCGGGGCGCCGGTGGTGACGGGGATCGTCTTGATGGTCTTTCCGTCGCGCCGCACCTTCATGGTGAGCTTCTTGGCGTCGACGACGGAGACCTGGCTGCGGCCGATGGTGAAGGAGACCTTCTTGTCCTGCTCGCCGTAGACGCCGTCGCGGCCCTCGACGCCGTCCAGGTCGAGGTCGACGGTGACCTTGGTGCCGGGCTTCCAGTACTCCTCGGGGCGGAAGTCGATGCGGTCGTTGCCGAACCAGTGGCCCTCGACGTCGACGGCGGGCTCGGTCTTGATCCGGATGGCCTTCTCGACGTCCTCGGGGTGGGTGATGCCCCGGGTGAAGCGGACCGAGAACGGCATCCCGACGCCGACCGTCGAGCCGTCCTCGGGGGTGAAGGTGCCGATGAACGTGTTCTTCGGCGTCAGGGTGGTGAAGCGGGAGTCCTCGGCGGCGGTGCGGCCCGCAAAGTCCTCGGCGACCGCGTGCACCGAGTACGCGGTGGAGGCGGCCAGGTGGGAGGACGGCGTCCAGGTGGCGCCGTCCCCGGATATCTCGCCGTCGACCTCCTTCCCGTCACCGTCCTTCACCACGACCTCGGTGAGCTTGCCCTTGGTCACCCCGACCTTCAGCGCCCCGCTGGTGTCGACGGACTCGGCGCCGTCGGCCGGGGCGATGCTGACGACCGCCTCGGACTGCTCGCTCCGCGCGGTGTCCGAGCCCTTCCCCCCGCCGTCACCGGACCCGGTGGCATCCTGTCCTCCCCCGCCGCACGCGGTCACCGCCAGCAGCAGCGATCCGACGGCCAGCGCCGACAGCCTCCGGCCGATCCGCCCCCGTGCCGGAGCCCCCGATATCGGACGCACGTTCAAGTCGTTCTCCCCTCGCCGGGCCTGGTCCGGCCCGCGCCCCAAGTGCGCCGGCGCGCACCGGCGCATCGTAACCGCAGGCCAGCGGGGGTTTGGAGGGGTCGTTTGTCACTGTTGTGTACCGAATCGATCCGGACGGTTTCGGTACGGGACGCGGCTTGACGGTTTCGGTACGGGAAACGGCCGGATGTCCCCGTACGGGAAACGGCCGGACACCCCGGCCCCGGTCTCCGACCCCCGGTCCCCGGTACGGAAACGGCCGGCGGATCACCGCACCGCGCTTCCCTTCCGCCACTCCTCCCAGCTCATGTTCCAGCCGCCGAGCCCGTTGTCGGGAGCGACCGTGCGGTCCTTGCTGTGCACCACCTCGACGACGTCCCCGACGAGGCTGCGGTCGAAGAACCAGCCCGCCGGGGTGTCCGCACCGCCGCCCTTGACGTCCCTGAGCCCCACGCACCCGTGACTGACGTTGGTCCTGCCGAAGACGTCGTCCGGCGCCCAGTAGTTGCCGTGCAGGAAGGTGCCGGACTCGGTCAGCCGCATGGCGTGCGGGACGTCCGGGATGTCGTACTCGCCGCCGAAGCCGACCGTGCGGCCGTCCATCCGGGTGACGTCGAGCATCTCGCTGACCACCATCTTGCCGTTGTACGTGGTGGTCTTCGCGGCGCCCGCGGTGACGGGCACGGTGGTGAGGAGTTCGCCGTCGCGCCACACCCGCATGGTCTTGCGGGCCGCGTCCACCACCGAGACCTGGCTGCGGCCGACGGTGAAGGTGACCTTCTTGTGCTGGAGCCCGTACACCCCGGGCGCCCCCTCGACGTCGCGCAGCCTGAGGTCGACGGTGACCTCGGTGCCGGGTCTCCAGTAGTGCCGGGGGCGGAAGTCGAGGCGGTCCCCGCCGAACCAGTGCGGGCGGATCTCGACGGCCGGTTCGGCGCTCACCCGCACGGCCCGCTCGACGGCGGCGCGGTCGGTGATCTCCCGGTTGAACTCCAGCGAGACGATCATGCCGGTGCCCACCGTCGAACGGTTCTCGGGCGCGACGTAACCGATGAACCGCTCCTCGGGGACGTACGTCGTGAAGCTCGCGCGCCGGGCCGAGCGGCGGCCGTCGTCGTCCACGGCGACGGCGTCGACCGTGTACTTCGCGGCGAGCGCGAGGCGCCCCTCGTCGGGTTCCCAGCGTCGTCCGTCGGCGGAGATCCGGCCCGGCACCGGGGTGTCCCGGGCGTCCTGCGACTTGACCACCCGGACCGACTCCAGCCTCCCCTCCGGCACCCGGACCGACAGCTTCCGCCCGGGCCGTACGCCCTTGTCGCCGTCGTCCGGCCAGATGCCGATGGTCTCGCCGGGGGCCTTCGGCTTGCCGAACACCCCGCCGAGCCCGGAGCCCCCCGAGGTGCAGCCGGCGGCCCCGGCCAGCAGTCCTGCCCATGTCAGTACGGCGGCCAGCGCGGCCCCCGCGCGCCGTGCGCGCCCGTGTACGTGCCTCACATCCACCCGTAACGACCGGCCGGCCCTGGGGAAACGTGAGTGCGAGCCACGCTCTGGGCAGAACTAGGGAGGAGGACGACGCGACGGAGAGCGGCGGCCGGGACGCCGTACGCCCTTGCACACCCGTCTCGGCCCGTCGTCCCACGAGCCGTGGGAGGCCGCCAGGTGTCCAGCGCAGCCGAGCGGGAGGTGGTGGCCGGGAAGCGGGCCACCGAGGACGGGCGGGCCGCCGCCGCGGCCGACTGGATACGGCGGACCGCGCCGCCGCCCGCCGTGCCCGCGTGGCCGGGCACGCCGGTGCCGCTCGGCGCCCGGTTCCGCACCGGCCCCGACGGCGTGGCGGGCACCAACTTCGCGCTGTGGGCGGGCGGCGCGGAGGCGGTCGAGCTGTGCCTGTTCGACGACGGGTCCGGCGACGACGGGTCCGGCGGCGGGTCCGGCGCGGGCGGATTCGGTGGCGGCGGGTCCCGCGGGAGCGGGTCCGGCGCGGGCGGATTCGGTGGCGGCGGGTCCCGCGGGAGCGGGTCCGGCGGGAGCGGGCGGGAGCGGCGGGTGCGGCTGACCGAGCTGACCCACGGGATCTGGCACGGCTTCGTGCCCGGCGTCCGCCCCGGCCAGCGCTACGGCTACCGGGTGCACGGCCGCTGGGACCCGTGGACCGGCGCCCGCTGGAACCCGGCCAAGCTGCTCCTGGACCCCTACGCCCGCGCGGTCGACGGCGACTTCCGGCTGCCGCCGCAGGTGTACGGGCACGTCCGGGACTGGCCGGAGCAGCACGTCGCCGACACCGTGCGCGACGACCGCGACTCCGCCCCGTACGTCCCCAAGGGCGTCGTCGTCCACGACGACGACGACTGGTCGGACGACCACCGCCCCAAGACCCCGTGGGCCGACTCCGTCATCTACGAACTCCACGTGCGCGGCTTCACCAAGCGCCACCCCGGCGTCCCGCCCGAGCTGCGCGGCACCTACGCCGGGCTCGCCCACCCGGCGGCGGTCGAGCACCTGGTGAGGCTGGGCGTGACGGCGGTGGAGCTGCTGCCGGTCCACCAGTTCGCGCACGAGAGCCACCTGCTGGAGCGCGGCCTGACCAACTACTGGGGCTACAACTCCATCGGCTACTTCGCCCCGCACGCCGCCTACGCCGCCTCCGGCACCCGGGGCGAGCAGGTCGGCGAGTTCAAGCGGATGGTGCGCGCGCTGCACGCGGCCGGCATCGAGGTGATCCTGGACGTGGTCTACAACCACACCGCCGAGGCCGGCGAGCTGGGCCCGACGCTGTCCCTCAAAGGCGTCGACAACCGCGGCTACTACCGCCTCCAGCACGATGCGAGGAGGTACGCCGACTACACCGGCTGCGGCAACACCCTGCACGTCGTCCAGCCGCACGTCCTGCGCCTGATCACGGACTCGCTGCGCTACTGGGTGACCGAGATGGGCGTCGACGGCTTCCGCTTCGACCTGGCGGCGGCGCTGGCCCGCTCGATGCACGACGTCGACATGCTCTCCCCGTTCCTCGCGGTGATCGCCCAGGACCCGGTGCTGCGCCGGGTGAAGCTGATCGCCGAGCCCTGGGACATCGGTTCCGGCGGCTACCAGGTGGGCGCCTTCCCGCCCCTGTGGACGGAGTGGAACGACCGCTACCGGGGCGCCGTGCGCGACTTCTGGCGGCACGCCCTGCCCGACGTACGGGAGATGGGCTACCGCCTGTCGGGCTCCAGCGACCTGTACGCGTGGGGCGGGCGCCGTCCGTACGCCTCGGTCAACTTCGTCACCGCGCACGACGGCTTCACCCTGCGCGACCTGGTCACCTACGAGCGCAAGCACAACGAGGCCAACGGCGAGGGCAACCGGGACGGCACCGACGACAACCGGGCGTGGAACTGCGGCACCGAGGGCGAGACGGACGACGCGGGCGTACGGGCGCTGCGCCGCCGCCAGCTGCGCAACCTGCTGACCACCCTGCTGCTGTCGACCGGCGTGCCGATGCTGGTCGCCGGGGACGAGCTGGGCCGCACCCAGGGCGGCAACAACAACGCGTACTGCCAGGACAACGAGATCGGCTGGGTGGACTGGAGCCTGCTGGAGGACCCCGGCTGGCGGGCCCTGGCCGACCTGACCGCACGGCTGATCGGCCTCCGCCGCAGCCACCCCGTGCTGCGCCGCCGCGCCTTCTTCTCCGGCCGCCCGCAGACCGCCGGCGGCCTGCGCGACCTGGCCTGGTTCACCCCCCGGGGCACCGAGATGACGGAGCGGGACTGGTACGCGCCCGCCGCCACCCTCGGCATGTACCTCTCCGGGCGGGACATCCCGGGCCGGGACGAGCGCGGGGCGCCGGTCACCGACGACAGCTTCCTGGCCGTGCTGCACGCCGGGGAGCGGCCGGTGGGGTTCGTGCTGCCGGCGGCGCCCTGGGCCGAGCGGTACGAGGTGGTGGTGGACACCGGGCGGGAGGAGCAGGACGCGGCACCGGGCACGGGCCATCCGGCCGGGACGGAGGTCACGGTGGAGGGACGGACGGTGCTGCTGCTGCGGGTCACCGGCTGAGCGCCTTCCAGGACCGGCTCCGCGACGGCTTCCGCGACCGGCTCCGCGACGGCTTCCGCGACCACCTCCACCGCCTCCGTCACCACCTCCACCGCCTCCGCCTCCGTCACCCCCCACCATCGCCTCCGTCACTTCCCCCACCCCCACCTCCGCGACGGCTTCCGCGCCCCCCGTGCACCCGCCCGGACGGAAGGCGGCCGGGGAGGAGGTGGCCGCCGTGTCCGGCGTCCCGCCTCGCGCACCGGCGCACCGGCCGGCCGGGCAGTGCCCCGGTACGACCCCCGTCGCGGTGAAAACCCGATGGTCAGCACCGGCGCCGGTCCGTAGGCTCGCTGTCGATGACCACGAGACCCGCCCCCGCCGCACAACGGTCCGCCGTCCGTGTCCTGCTGCGGCTGTGGCCGTTCGTACGGCCGGTGCGGGCGCGGCTGTTCGGCGCCGCGTTCGTCGCGGTCCTCGCCTCCTGCGTGACGCTGGTGATCCCGCTCGTCCTGAAGTGGATGGTGGACGGCCCGGTCGCCGGCCGCGACCCGGCCGGGGTGTGGCTCGGCGCGCTGTACCTGCTGCTGCTCGGGGTGGCGGAGGCGCTGCTGTTCGGGCTGCGGCGGTGGCTGGTGGCCCGGCCGCTGTCGCGCGTCGAGGCGGAGATGCGGACCGCGCTGTACCGGCGGCTGCAACGGCTTCCGGTGGCCTTCCACGACCGCTGGCCGTCGGGGCAGTTGCTGTCCCGGGGGACGACGGACCTGATGCTGCTGCGGATGTTCCTCGCCTTCCCATTGACGTTCCTGCTGGTCAACGGGGTGACGATCCTCGTCGGAGTGATCATCCTGCTGGTGCAGGACTGGTCGCTGGGGCTGGTGATCCTGGGACCGGCCGTCCCGGTGGTCGTCACCTGCTCGGTGTTCGAGAAGAAGTACGCCGACATCACCCGGCGGGCGCAGGACCAGGTCGGGGACCTGACGACGGTCGTCGAGGAGAGCGTGCTCGGCATCCGGGTCGTCAAGGGGTTCGGGCGGCACCGCAGCCAGGCGCGGGCGTTCCGGGAGCTGTCGCGGACCCTGCGCGGGACGGAGCTGCGCAAAGCGCGGCTGCTGGCCGGGATCTGGGCGGTCATCGTCACCCTGCCCGAACTGGCCGTCGGCGCGGCGCTGGTGGTCGGGTCGGTGCAGGTGGCGGACGGGCGGCTGTCGGCGGGGACGCTGGTGGCGTTCCTGTCGACGGCGCTGGCGCTGCGCTGGCCGATCGAGTCGATCGGCTTCCTGCTGGCGATGAGCCAGGAGGCGGCGACGGCGACGGAGCGGTACTTCGAGGTGATGGACGAGGAGCCGGAGGCCGACGGGGCGCGTCCGCCGGGGCCGGGGAGCGGCGGGGGCACGACGGCCCGTGGGCCGGCCGACGGCCTCCGCTTCCACGGCGTCCGCTTCCGCCACCCCGACGCCGCCCCAGACTCCCCGCCCGTCCTCGACGGGGTCGACCTGCACATCCGCCCCGGCGAGTCGCTCGCCCTCGTCGGGGCCACCGGCAGCGGCAAGACGACGCTCACCGCGCTCGTGCCCCGGCTGTACGAGGTGACGTCCGGCCGGATCACCCTGGACGGCACCGACATCACCGCCCTGCCCCGCGAGGAGCTGCGCGCCCTGGTCGCCGTCGCCTTCGAGGAACCCACCCTCTTCTCCGCCACCGTCGGGGAGAACGTGCTGATGGGAGCGGGCCCCGACGCCACAGAGGCCGACCTCTCCCGCGCCCTCGCCATCGCCCGGGCCGACTTCGCGCACGCCCTGCCCGAGGGCACCGCCACCCAGGTCGGCGAACAGGGCCTGAGCCTGTCCGGCGGGCAGCGGCAGCGCCTCGCGCTGGCCCGCGCGGTGGTCGGCAGGCCCCGCTTCCTCGTCCTGGACGACCCGCTGTCCGCCCTGGACGTGCACACGGAGGCCGCCGTCGAGGCCGCCCTGCGCCGCGTCCTCGCGGACACCACCGCGCTGATCGTGGCCCACCGGCCCTCCACGGTCCTGCTCGCCGACCGCGTCGCCCTGCTCTCCGGCGGCCGGATCACCGCCGTGGGCACCCACCACGAACTGCTGCGCGGCCACGCCGAGTACGCCCGTCTGATGTCAGGGGCAGGGGAGGACGAGGACCGATGACGGCGCCCACCGCCACCGCACCGGCCAAGGACGGCCCCGACGACCGCACACCGCCCGCCGGTGACGCCTTCGACCGGGACGTCCTGCCCACCCCGCCCGGCGCCACCGCCGCCCTGCTGCGCTCCCTGCTGGCGCCGATGCGCGCCCGCGTCGCCGTCACCTCCCTCCTGCTCCTGCTCCAGCAGGCGGCCGTGCAGGCAAGCCCGCTGCTGGTGGCGTACGCCATCGACCACGCCGTCCCCGCGCTGCGCGCCGACGACCACGGGCCGCTGGTCGCGGTCGCCGCCGGCTACCTGCTGTGCGCGCTGGCCGGCGGGGCGCTCCAGTACGCCTTCGTCAACGCCGCCGCCCGCGTCAACCAGGACGTGCTGCTCGACCTGCGCGGCCGGATCTTCCGCCACGCGCAGGCCCTGAGCGTCGACTTCCACGAGCGCTACACCTCGGGCCGGCTGATCTCCCGCTCCACCACGGACGTGGAGTCGCTGCGCGAACTGCTCAGCGAGGGCCTTCAGGAACTGGTCGCGGTCGTCCTCTCCTTCGTCTACATCACGGCGCTGCTGCTCTGGCTCGACCTGGGGCTCGGCGCGGTGGCGGTCGCCTCCCTCGGACCGCTGTACGCGCTGGTGCGGACGTACCGGCGGCGCGCGGGACAGGTGTACGGCAAGCGGTCGACGGCGATCGCGGCGGTGATCGTCAAGTTCGTGGAGACGATGAACGGCATCCGCCCGGTGCGCGCCTTCCGCCGCGAGGCCGCCAACGACGCCGACTTCGCCGTACTGAACCGGCGGCACGAGCGCTCCAACGGCGACGCGCTCCTCGAGATGGCCCGCTACGTCACCGGATCCCGGCTGATCGCCAACACGGCGGTCGCGGGCATGGTGCTGTGGGGCGCCCACCGGGTCGCGGACGGCACCCTCGCGCTCGGCGTGCTGGCGGCGGCGGTGCTGTACCTGCGCCGCCTGTACGACCCGATCGACCGGTTCGGCATGTTCCTGAACTCCTACCAGTCGGCGGCGGCCTCCCTGGAGAAGATCGCGGGCCTGCTCGCCCAGGTCCCCTCCGTGCCGGAGCCCTCGGACCCGAAGGAACTCCCGCCGCCGGCCACCGGCTCGCCGGGCCGCGAGGTCGTCTTCGACGGGGTGCGCTTCGGCTACCGCACCGGCGGCGAGGTCCTGCCCCGCTTCGACCTGACCGTCCCCGCCGGGCAGACCGTCGCCGTCGTCGGCTCGACGGGCGCCGGCAAGTCCACCCTGGCCAAGCTGCTGGCCCGCTTCTACGACCCGACCGACGGGCGGGTGCTGCTCGACGGCACCGACCTGCGCGACCTGGCCGTGCCCGAGCTGCGGCGCGGGGTGGTGATGGTGACGCAGGAGGCGTTCCTGTTCTCCGGCACGATCGCCGAGAACATCGCCGTCGGCCGCCCCCAGGCCACGGCCGAGGAGATCGAACGGGCCGCGAGGGCGATCGGCGCCCACGACTTCATCGCCGCGCTGCCCGACGGCTACGCCACCGACGTCCGCAAGCGCGGCGGTCGCATCTCCGCCGGCCAGCGCCAACTGGTCGCCTTCGCCCGGGCGTTGCTGGCCGACCCGGCGGTGCTGATCCTCGACGAGGCGACCAGCTCCCTGGACATCCCCGGGGAGCGGGCGGTGCAGCGGGCGATGAGGACGGTACTGGAGGGCCGTACGGCGGTGGTGATCGCCCACCGCCTGTCGACCGTGGAGATCGCCGACCGGGTGCTGGTGATGGAACACGGCCGGATCGTGGAGGACGGCACCCCGGCCGACCTGATCGCGGGGGCGGGGAGGTTCGCGGAGCTGCACCGGGCCTGGCGGGACAGTCTGGCGTGAGCGCGCGGCTCGCGGGCGCCGCTCCGCGCCGGACACCGCCCGCGTGAGAGGGAGGCGCTCGGGCTTCCCCGCCGTTCCGGAGCGCTGCCCGCGGGCGGCCGCCCGCCGATCCGTCCCGTCCGCCAGGTGGCCCGGGCGGCACCCGGGCTCCGCGGGGGGCCGTGCGGACGCCCGGACCACGGCGGGCCGCTCGCCGTCACGGCCCGGCGGCCGGCCCGTCCGAAGCGGTGTGCCGGTGTCCCGCCGGAAGGCCGGGAGACGGCAGCGCGTCACCCGCTCCACGGGGCCGCACTGCGGGCCCGGCCCGGTACGGGCCGGCGAACAGGAGGACCGCGGTTCAGGCGGCCCGGGGCCGCTCGCGCCCCCGGGGACGGCGACACCCGCCCGTGCCGCACGAGCGCCCAGCCGACCGCCCGTGCGCGAAGCGACAACGGGTGCGCGGTGTTAACGCAAACGTCGCACGATCTTCAATAACGACTCGTCAGATCCGGCCTAGCATGAGCAGGACGCGAAGATTCCGCCATGGTCTCGGGTCCCCTCGCCACTTGGCCCGCACATGAGCCGCACATCCTGTTCATGCCGTGGAGGACGCGTTCTCCGCGTCACGTCCGCCGGCAGCCGCGCGCCCCCGCGCTACTCGACAGGTCCTCAATGAATCGTCAGGGCTGGTCCATCCGACGCAAGTTCACCGCGCTCCTCCTGCTCCCCCTGGTGTCACTGGCCGCGCTCTGCGGCTACGCCGCCCATCTGGCCCTCGGCAACGCGCTGACCCTCTCGCGCGTCGACATCATCGGCAATCACCTCGCCGATCCTCTCGGCCGCGTGGTGGTAGCGCTCCAGAGCGAACGGCGGAACGCGGTCGTGGCGGCCACCGCGGCGGGCGGCGAAGCGCTGTCGGACGGTGACATCGCGTCACTGGCCACCGGCCGCTCGGCCAGCGACAAGGCGATAGCGGCGTTCTTGGCGCAGGCGCACGACGACGAGGTGCGCGACGCGGAGAGCGACTCGGTGCGCGCGAGCGTCGACCGCGCCGAGGAGTCCCTCGCCACCCTGACCGGTGTCCGACGGGGGACCGACGCGGGCACCAGCTCACCGAACCAGGTCATGGCCGCCTACACGGAGATCAACGCCGACATCGCCGAGGCGCTGCGCACCATGACGATCCTCCCGGACCAGGACGCCCAGGAGTTCGGCCAGGCCCTCTACACCCAGGTGCCCGCGGGCGACCTGCTGTCCCAGGAGGACGCGCTGATCTCGGCCGCCGCCGCCACCGGCCGCCGGCTGGACCCCGCCACCTACCGCACCCTGGTCCAGACCATCGGCGCCCAGCGGCTGCTGAACGCCGAGGCGGTCGCCCGGCTGCCCGCCGAGCAGCGCAAGCCCTTCCTGGAGCTCGCCGCCCCCGGCGGGACGATGGCCAAGATCGCCGCCCTGGAGGACAGCCTCATCGACGCGGGCCCGAGCGCCCGCGCCCTCCCCTTCGGCATCGCCCAGTGGCGTGCCGCCTACGACGCCACGGCCGAGGTGACCAGCACGACCGCCCTCGACTACATCCACCTGGTGTTCACCCGCACCGGCCCGCCCGCCCACCGCGCCTTCGTCGAACTCATCGTCGCGGGCTCGCTCAGCCTCGCCTCGCTGATCGTCTCCGTCGTGATGTCGATCCGCATGGCACGCTCCCTCGTCGGTGACATACACCGCCTCAACACCTCCTCTCGCAACCTCACCGACGACCAGCTCCGCGACGTCGTGGGCCGGCTGCGCCGGGGCGAGACGGTGGACGTCCGCACCGGTATGCGCAGTCCCGTCTTCGTCAACCGGGAGATGGCGGAGCTGGGCGCCGCCTTCGACGCGCTGCAACGCACCGCCGTGGAACTCGCCGAGGAGGACGTCCGCCTGCACCAGGGCATCAACCAGCTCTTCGTCAACCTCGCCCGCCGCAGCCAGGTCCTCATCCACCGGCAGCTCAGCCTGCTCGACGTGATGGAACGCCACGAGGAGGACGCCAACGCCCTGGACCGGCTCTTCGAACTCGACCAGCTCGCCACCCGCATGCGGCGCTACGCCGAGGGCCTGCTCATCGTCTCGGGTGCCGCGCCGGGGCGGTTCTGGCGCCGGGCGGTGCCCGCGGTGGACGTCGTCCGCGGCGGCATCGCGGAGACCGAGCAGTACGCGCGGGTCGTCGTACTGCCCGTCCCCGAGGTGGGCATCCAGGGCCGCGCCGCCGCCGACGTCATCCACCTGCTCGCCGAACTCATCGAGAACGCGCAGGTGTTCTCGCCCTCCGACAGCGAGGTCCGGGTCAGCGTGGGCAACGCGGCCAGTGGCCTGGTCATCGAGATCGACGACCGCGGCCTCGGCATGCCGCCCGAGGAACTGGCGGCGGCCAACCGGCGCCTCAGCGCCCCGCTGGACATCACCACCCTGGACAGCACCCGCCTCGGCCTGGTCACCGTGGGCCGCCTGGCCCATCGCCACGGCATCGAGGTGACCCTGCGGCGCTCGCCCTACGGCGGCGTCAACGCGGTCGTGCTCATCCCGGAGGACCTGCTGGAGCGGACGCAGCAGCCGTCAGCGTCCCCGGCCCCGCCGACTCTTGAGGCCCCGGCCCAGCCGACCCTCGAAGCTCCGGCCCCGGCCACCACGGACCGCCCGGCGGCCGCCCCCGCCCAGCCGGCCCCGGCCGCCGCCCCCGCCCCGATGGCGGCCCCGCCCCGTCCGGCCCCGGCACCGGCATCCGCCGCCGCTCCGATGCCGGCCCGGGCGCGGGAACACCCCCGCCACGCGTCCGCGCCCCGTCCGGCCCCCGCGCCCGCACCCGCCCCGGCACCCGCGCCCGCGCCCGCATCCCGTCCTGTCCCCTCCCCCGCCCCCGCGCCCGCCCCGGCGTACGGCGGCATGATCGACGGTCTCCCGGTCCGCGTGCCCCAGGCGAATCTCTCGGCGGAGGCCGCCGCGGGCGGCGAAGCCGACGGCCACGGACGGCTCATGGACTGGGGCCGCACCGACTACCAGCGGCGCGTCGGCCCACCGGCGCCGGCGGCGGCCGACCGGGCGACGCACGACCCCGCCGTGTCCCGGTCCTCACCGGGCGAACGGCTCCGTCAGCGCGTGGCCGAACGCCCCGATCAGGTCCGTTCGATGATGTCCGCCCTCCAGGCGGGCGCGGCCCGTGCCCGGGTGGAGCAGTACAGCGTCCCCGGCGACCCGGCGGGCCGGCCGCGTGGCGACGCCCTCGGCCACGACGCGCACACCGCCTTCCCCGCCCACATCCCCACTCCCACTCCCACTCCCACCCCCACTCACAGAAAGCATGGCTGACAACGTGGCTGACACGACCCAGGTCGGCCCGTCCGAGACGGGCTCCCAACTCGACTGGCTGCTGAGCGACATGGTGCGCAACGTCCCGGAGATCGGCCATGCCGTCCTGCTGTCCACGGACGGGCTGCTGCTCGGCGCTTCCGAGGCGCTCGACCGCGACCACGCCGAACGGCTCTCCGCGGTCGCCTCCGGCTTCCACAGTCTCGCCAAGGGCGCCGGCCGCCACTTCGGCGGCGGCGCGGTCCTCCAGACCATGGTGGAGATGGAGGGCGGCTTCCTGTTCGTGTGCGCGGCGGGCGAGAACTCCTGTCTGACAGCGCTGACCCGCCAGGGCGCGGACATCGGCGTCGTCGCCTACGAGATGGCCATGCTGGTCAAACGCCTCGGCTTCCACATGTCGGTCGAATCCCGATGACCCACGGGCAGTGGGTGGACGAGGAGGCCGGCCCGGTCGTCCGCCCGTACGCCATGGTGCGGGGACGGACCCGCACCGAGGGTTACTTCTTCGACCTGGTGGCCTTCGTGATGGCGACGGCCGACACCCTTCAGCACGAGGCGGAGATGCAACCCGAGCACCGGGCGATCCTCACTCTGTGCCGCAGACCGCGCCCGGTGGGCGAGGTGGCGGCGCGCATGAACCTGCCCGTGGGGGTCGTGCGTGTCCTGCTCGGCGACCTCTTCAACGCCCGGGCCATCCGGGTACGGCAGCCCGCCGACCCGGCGGCGCGGCCCAGCGTCCACATGATCAGAGAAGTACTCGAAGGACTGCGTGCACTGTGAGCCTGAGACGGAAAGGCAAGCCCGCCATGTCTGATCTGCCGCAGGCGGACCTGCCGGACGCCGCGAAGATCCTGGTGGCAGGGGGTTTCGGGGTGGGGAAGAGCACGCTGGTCTCCACGGTCAGCGAGATCGTTCCCTTCCACACGGAGGAGACGCTGACGCGGTCCGGCATCGACGTGGACGATCTGGCGGGTGTGGAGCAGAAGGGCACGACCACGGTGGCCCTGGACTTCGGCCGGATCACCATCCACAACCGCCTCGCGCTCTTCCTGTTCGGCACCCCCGGCCAGGACCGCTTCTGGTTCATGTGGGACGAACTGGCCGCCGGGGCCCTCTGCGCGATCGTCCTGGCCGACACCCGACGGCTGCCCGACTGCTTCTCGGCCGTCGACTACTTCGAACGCAGCGGCCTGCCCTTCGTGGTCGCCGTCAACTGCTTCGAGGGTGCCCGCCGGTACCCGCCGGAGACGGTGCGCCAGGCACTGGCGCTGGGCCCGCACGTACCGGTCCTGCTCTGCGATGCCCGGCTGCGCACCTCGGTCAAGGAAACGCTGATCCAGGCGGTCGAGCACGTGCTGAGGGTGGAGACCCGGCGCGGGGCCGCGGTGTAGGCGACGGACACGCGCGCGCCGCACCGGGTCCCCGTGCGCGGCGCGCACCGGCCGCGCGCCACGCACGGCGCCGGCCAACCGGCCGTGCCGGAGGACGGCCGCTTCCCCGGGGCCCGGCCCCCACACCGAACCGGCGGCGGCCCCGGAGCTTGCGCGGCACGGCGGCGGCCCGCGGGGCGCACGCGGCACGGTGACGGCCCGCGGGGCGCACGCGGCACGGTGACGGCCCGCGGGGCGCACGCGGCACGGCCGGGGCGTGACCCGCGGGCCCGGACCCGGTAGGTGATCGCCGTTACCGCCCCTAGTCTTGGGACCCATGTCCTTCACGTACGACGCCGTCGGCGCGACCCGCGAGCAGGACCGCGTCCCGCCCGGCTTCCACCCCCTCCACGTCCGCGCGCGTCTCGGTGAGGGGGAAGAGGTCTTCCGCCGGGCCAGCGAGGCGCTGCTGACCTGGGAGATGCACCGGGCGGTGGGCGTCGGCCTGGACGCGGGCGCCGAGCGCGCCGCGCCCGGGGTCGACGTCACCGTGACCCTCGCCGGAATGATCAAGGCGCCGTGCCGGGTGGTGTGGTCGGTGGAGGAACCGCGCCGGGCCGGGTGGGCGTACGGCACCCTGCCCGGCCACCCCGAGTGCGGCGAGGAGGCCTTCGTGGTGGACCGCACGGGCGACGGCACCGTCTGGCTGACGGTGACCGCCTTCAGCCGCCCGGCGAAGTGGTACGCCAAGGCCGGCGGCGTGGCGACCCGGGGGCTGCAGCACGCGTACGCCCGGCGCTGCGGCGCGGTGCTGCGGCGGCTGGCCGCGGGCGGGGCCGAGGAGTGACGGCACGGCCTTCGGCAAAGCCCCCGGGGACAGGTCGTGGGCGCCGCGGGCACGCCCTCTCCCGGGCCAAGGCCACCGCCCGCACCGGCTGACGCGCCGGCGTCCGCGTCACCGCATCAGCGGCCCCGCCGCCTCCACCAGTTCGTCGGAGGGGACCGCGACCAGGCCCAGTTCCGCGCCAAAGGCCAGCAGCGGGTGGGCGGGCAGGATGCGGACCGTGTAGCCGAAGGTGCCGGTGCGGTCGAGGGTGAGCGGGCCCTCGTAGACCCAGCGGCCCTCCAGGTCGGGGCCGCCCACCGGCTTCAGCGGGACCGCCGTCGCCTCGGTGATGCGGTCCTCGGAGTCCACCCGGCCGGAGACCGCCTGCACCTCCACGTCGTCCGGGGCCAGCTCCCCGAGGCCGACCCGGACCCGCAGGCTCAGCGTGGAGCCGAGTTCCGCGGTGGCGGTGGCGGCGCCGGTCTCGACGTGGTCGACGCTCACCCCCTGCCAGGCGGCCCGTACCCGGCTCTTCCACTCGGCGAGGCCGCGCGCGGCGTCCGGGTCGACGGCGCGGTGCGCGGCGGCGGCGGGGGCGTACAGCCGCTCCACGTACTCGCGGACCATCCGCCCGGCCAGCACCTTGGGTCCGAGCAGGCTCAGGGTCCGGCGGACCATCTCGATCCAGCGGTCGGGCAGGCCGGAGGGGCCGCGCTCGTAGAAGCGCGGGGTGATCCGCTGCTCCAGCAGGTCGTAGAGGGCGGCGGCCTCCACGGCGTCGCGCCGGTCCCGGTCGTCCCCCACCGCCGAGAGCGTGGAGGTGCCCCCGTCGGCGCCGTCCGCGGTGGGGATCGCCCAGCCGAAGTCCGGCCGGAACCACTCGTCCCACCAGCCGTCCAGTACCGAGACGTTGAGGCAGCCGTTGAGGGCCGCCTTCATGCCGGAGGTGCCGCACGCCTCCAGCGGGCGCAGCGGGTTGTTGAGCCAGACGTCACAGCCCGGGTAGAGCCTCTGCGCCATCGCCATGCCGTAGTCGGGGAGGAAGACGACGCGGTGGCGCACGCGCGGGTCGTCGGCGAACCGGACCAGCTCCTGGATCAGCCGCTTGCCGCCGTCGTCCGCCGGGTGCGCCTTGCCCGCGACGACGATCTGGACGGGCCGCTCGGGGTGCAGCAGCAGCCGCGTCAGGCGGTCGCGGTCGCGGAGCATCAGCGTCAGGCGCTTGTACGAGGGGACGCGCCGCGCGAAGCCGATGGTGAGGACGTCCGGGTCCAGGACGCCGTCGATCCAGCCCAGTTCCGCCGTACCGGCGCCGCGCTGGCGCCAGGAGGCCCGCAGCCGCTCCCGCACCTCGGTGACGAGCTGTTCCCGCAGGGTGCGGCGCAGCTCCCAGATGTCCTCGTCGGGGATGTCGGCGACCGAGTCCCAGCGGTCGGAGCCGCCGACGGCCAGCGCGTCCTCGGTGCGCTGTACGCCGATCCGCCGGGCCCCGAGCCGGAACACCTCGGGGGCGACCCAGGTGGGCGCGTGCACCCCGTTGGTGACGGAGGTGATCGGCACCTCGTCGGCGTCGAAGCCGGGCCACAGTCCGGAGAACATCTCCCGGCTGACCCCGCCGTGCAGCAGCGAGACGCCGTTGGCGCGCTGGGCCAGGCGCAGGCCCATCACCGCCATGTTGAAGAGGTTCGGTTCGCCGCCGGGGTAGGTCTCCATGCCGAGCCGCAGGACGCGCTCGACGTCGATGCGGGGCAGTTCGGCGCCGGGGCCGAAGTGGCGGGCGACCAGTTCGCGGTCGAAGCGGTCGATGCCGGCCGGGACGGGGGTGTGGGTGGTGAAGACGGTCCCGGCCCGGACCGCCTCCAGGGCCGGGTCGAACTCCGTTCCCCGGTCGCAGAGTTCCGCGATGCGCTCCAGGCCGAGGAAGCCGGCGTGTCCCTCGTTGGTGTGAAACACCTCGGGTTCGGCGTGTCCGGTGAGCCGGCAGTACGTCCGTACCGCCCTGACCCCTCCTATGCCGAGCAGCATCTCCTGGAGGAGGCGGTGCTCGCTGCCGCCGCCGTAGAGCCGGTCGGTGACGCCGCGTTCGCCGAGGTCGTTCTCCTCGACGTCGGAGTCGAGCAGCAGCAGCGGGACCCGGCCGACCTGGGCCAGCCAGATCCGGGCGCGCAGTTCCCTGCCGCCGGGCAGGGCGAGGCGGACCTGGGCGGGGGTGCCGTCGGCCTCCTTCAGGAGGGTCAGCGGCAGTTCGTCGGGGTCGAGGACCGGGTAGTGCTCCTGCTGCCAGCCGTCCCGGCTCAGGGACTGCCGGAAGTAGCCGTGCCGGTAGAGCAGGCCGACGCCGATCAGCGGCACGCCCAGGTCGCTGGCGGCCTTCAGGTGGTCGCCGGCCAGGATGCCGAGGCCGCCGGAGTACTGCGGCAGGGCGGCGGTGATGCCGAACTCGGGGGAGAAGTAGGCGACGGCGACGGGCAGCCGGCCGGGCTGCTCCTGGTACCAGCGGTCGCCAGTCATGTAGTGGTCGAGGTCGTCGGCGACCGCGGCGAGGCGGCGCACGAAGCGCCGGTCCTCGGCCAGTTCGCGGAGCCGGTCGGAGCGGACGGCGCCGAGCAGCCGCACCGGGTCGCGGCCCGAGGCCGCCCAGCATTCGGGGTCGACGGACTGGAACAGGTCGCGGGTCTCCGGGTGCCAGGACCAGCGCAGGTTGCGGGCCAGGTCGCTGAGCGGGCGCAGGGGTTCGGGGAGGACGGGACGGACGGTCAGTCGGCGGATGGCCTTCACATTCCACCTCACGCGATCGCGGGAACGACGCGGTGTGTACCGCGCCGGCCTCTCCGACGGTACCGGCGCCACGGCGGCCCTCGTGGGAGTTCGCCCGCAGACCGCCCGATCGGCGGGAACGGCGGCACCCGGGACCGCCGGACGGACCACCGGTCCCGCACCTCCCGATGTGGCCGGTTCCGCCCCGCTGGGCCACCTTGTGACACTTCGTGGTACACGAGAGGCTGCGTGCGGGCGCGGCGGTCCCGGGGAGGGCGGCCCGCCGGCCGAGGAGGGGAACTCACGCCGTGGCACGGACGCGTCCGGACACTCCCCCGCCGGGCCGCCGCAGGCCCTCACGGCCGGCGCCACCGACCGCGCGGACACCAGGGCCGCCTTCTCGGACCACGGGCGGCCGTCGACCTGTTCGCCCCGGGCACGCCGGTCACCTCGGCGTCCCACGCGGGCGACACCGCGCGGGCGGTCTTCTCCGGTACGTCGATGGCGGCGCCGCGCGCGGCGGGCGCGGCGGCGCTGTACCTGGCGGCGCGTCCGCGCGCCGATCAGGAGCGGGTGGCCGGGGCGTTGGTGCCGGGGGCCGTGCCGGGCGAGGTGGCCCGACGGGGCGCGGGGTCGCCGGACCGGCTGCTGCGCGTGCCGCGCGCGTGAGGGTCCGCGGGCGGGCGCGGAAAGGCACGGGGACACGCGGGAACACACGGGGACACTCAGGGACACGGAAGGGACCTGGAGGGGTACGCGTGAGTAGTTAACAAAGCGCCGGATTGCCCACCCGAAGAGTGTGGGAAGGCTCCTGCGGTACACGCTTGGTAAGACCCGCGCGGCCCACCTCCACACCGTCATCCGCCCACCCTCGTCGACGCGGACAGGAGCGGTCATGCCCGCCACGCACCACTCGTCAGCATCCCCCACGGCGCCCGGCGCCCCACCCTCGCCTCCAGGCTGCGCGGCTCCGGCCGTCGGCCGCATCCCCGTGCTGGACGTCCGTCCGGTGGTCCAGCACGGGCGCAGGCCCGCCAAGGCGGTGGCCGGCGAGACGTTCCTGATATCGGCCACCGTGTTCCGGGAGGGGCACGACGCGGTCGCCGCCAACGTCGTGCTGGAGGACCCCGAGGGCCGCCCGGGTCCCTGGACACCGATGCGGGAACTGGCCCCCGGCACCGACCGCTGGGGCGCAAAGGTCACGCCGACCGCGCCGGGGCGCTGGACCTACCGGGTGGAGGCGTGGGGCGATCCCGTCACCACCTGGCGTCACCACGCGCGCGTCAAGATCCCGGCCGGCATCGACACCGGCCTGGTCCTGGAGGAGGGCGCCCGGCTGTACGAACGGGCCGCCGCGCAGGTGCCCGAGGACGCGGGCCGGCGCGTCGTGCTGGCCGCCGCCGAGGCCCTGCGGGACGGGAGCCGCCCGGCCGCGTCCCGGTTGGCTGCGGCGCTGACGCCCGAGGTGGACGCGGTCCTCGCCCGCCACCCGCTGCGCGAACTGGTCACCTCCTGCGACCCGTTGCCACTGCTGGTGGAGCGGGAGCGGGCCCTGTACGGCGCCTGGTACGAGTTCTTCCCCCGCTCCGAGGGCACCCCCGAGCGTCCGCACGGCACCTTCCGCACCGCCGCCCGCCGGCTCCCGGCGATCGCCGCGATGGGCTTCGACGTCGTCTACCTCCCGCCCGTCCACCCCATCGGCACCACCCACCGCAAAGGCCCCAACAACACACTGTCCGCCGGTCCCGACGACCCCGGCGTCCCCTGGGCCATCGGCTCCCACGAGGGCGGTCACGACGCCGTTCACCCGGACCTGGGCACCCTGGAGGACTTCGACGACTTCGTCCGCCGGGCCGGTGAACTGGGCCTGGAAGTGGCCCTGGACTTCGCGCTCCAGTGCTCCCCGGAC
>NZ_JBUDHV010000007.1:0-55219 GCF_054956795.1 Streptomyces sp. SYSU D01066-1
CGGAGCCGGCGCCGGCGGGGCGGCCGGCTGCCCGGCGCTCCCCGCGGGTGCCGCCGTCGGCCAGCCACCCGGCCGCCGGCCGCCCCCCGCAGGAGTGGCGGTGGGCCAGGCGCCGGGCGCGGAGGGCTGGGCGGACGCAGCGGGGGCGGCAGCGGCGGCGGCAGCGGGGAAAGGAGCCGGGGCAGGAGCGGGAGCCGGTGCGGAGGCAGCCGTGGCGGCACCTCCGTCACCGGAACCGCCCCCGAAGCCCGTCCCCTGGCCCTCGGCTGCCGCAGCCCCGCGCTGGAAGACAGCACCGCCCCCCGTGTCGGCACCCCCGGGCCCGCCCATGCCCGCGCCCTGCCCCGCCGGTCCCTGCCCCGCCGGTCCCCGGACCGCGGCCCGGGCCGCGGCGGCACCGCCGCCCGGCGGCACCGGAGCGGCCGGAGCGCCGGCGTGGGTCTCGGGCCCCGGCACGTACCCGGCGGCCGGCAGCTCCGCCCCCGACGAGAAGTTCACGCCGCGCTCCATACGGTCCAGCCGGGCCATCACCGACCGCTCGTCGCCGTAAGCCGCCGGCAGCAGCACGCGCGCGCAGATCAACTCCAGCTGCAGCCGCGGCGAGGTGGCGCCCCGCATCTCGGTGAGCCCCTCGTTGACGAGGTCGGCGGCGCGGCTCAGCTCGGCGGCGCCGAAGGACCGCGCCTGCGCCTGCATCCGCTCCACGACGTCGGCCGGAGCGTCGATGAGCCCCTTCTCGGCGGCATCCGGAACGGCGGCGAGGATCAGGAGGTCCCGCAGCCGCTCCAGCAGGTCGGCCACGAAGCGCCGCGGATCGTTGCCCCCCTCGATGACCCGGTCCACGACCTCGAAGGCAGCTGCCCCCTCCCCCGAGGCGAACGCCTCGACGACGGAGTCGAGCAACGAGCCGTCCGTGTACCCGAGCAGGGCCGTCGCCATGGCGTACGTCACACCGTCCGCACCGGCACCGGCCAGCAGCTGGTCCATGACGGACATGGAGTCACGCACGGACCCCGCGCCGGCCCGCACGACGAGCGGCAGCACACCCTCCTCGACCGGGATGTCTTCCTTCCCGCACACCTCACCGAGGTAGTCCCGCAGGGTGCCGGGCGGAACCAGCCGGAAGGGATAGTGGTGGGTGCGCGACCTGATCGTCCCGATGACCTTCTCGGGCTCGGTGGTCGCGAAGATGAACTTGAGGTGCTCCGGCGGCTCTTCGACGACCTTGAGCAACGCGTTGAAACCGGCCGACGTGACCATGTGGGCCTCGTCGATGATGTAGATCTTGTACCGGCTGCCGGCGGGTCCGAAGAACGCCTTCTCGCGCAGGTCACGGGCGTCGTCGACGCCACCGTGCGAGGCGGCGTCGATCTCGATGACGTCGATCGAACCCGGTCCGTTCCTCGCCAGGTCGCGGCATGACTGGCACTCACCGCACGGCGTGGGCGTCGGTCCCTGCTCGCAGTTCAGACACCGCGCCAGGATGCGCGCGCTGGTCGTCTTGCCGCAGCCGCGCGGACCGCTGAACAGGTACGCGTGATTGACCCGGTTGTTCCGCAGCGCCTGCTGCAGCGGGTCGGTGACATGCTCCTGCCCGATGACCTCCGCGAAGGTCTCGGGGCGGTAGCGGCGGTAGAGCGCGAGAGACGACACGCGTACGAGGTTATAGGCGACGACTGACAACCGGCCCGGTGCCGCAGATCCCCGGACATCCGCCGCAGATCCCCCGGACGTCCCCCGGGCACTCCCCGGAGAACCCCGGGAACGCAGACGCCCCCCACGCACCCGCCAGAGCCGACCTACCCTTGCTGCCTTCCGGCCCTGGGGGAGTTCAGTCAGATAGCGCCGCGTGAGGGGCTGCGCCCAGCCTACCTGATCGCGGACCCCCGGAACGAGTTCGCGAGCACCCTCCGACGTCATGTAATGTCTCCAGCGGAGGATTCGCCTAGAGGCCTAGGGCGCACGCTTGGAAAGCGTGTTGGGGGCAACCCCTCACGAGTTCGAATCTCGTATCCTCCGCCAGTGCCTCACCGGGCACGATGTCGAAGGGCCCCACCGTTCGCGGTGGGGCCCTTCGGCGTTGTCCGTCTCGGTTTCCGTCTCAGTTCGCCGTCGGCGACTCCCAGATGGCGTCCCCGACTTGCCGCGCGACCTTCCGCAGCATGGTCCCCGTCACATGCATGTAGCGAGCGCGCATCCGGGCCGCTCCCCCGGGCTCCCATCCCATGATCGAGTCGACCACGACGTCCGGGACGCCGAGGATCAGCAGGACGGTCGCGGCGGTGTGGCGAGCGTCATGGAGACGGCCGTCCCGCACGCCGGCGTCCCGAAGCAGCCGTTTCCAGACGTGGAAGTCGGTGTTGGGGCTCAGCGGCCCACCGGTCGGCGAGGCGAACACGTACCCCTTGCCCTCCCAGTCCGCACCGGCCGCGAGCCGCTCCCGTTCCTGGGCCTCCCGGTGCTGCCGAAGGATCTTGATCAGCGGATCGGGCAGGCCGATGGTGCGCCGCCCGGCCCGGGACTTGGTGGACTTGTGCTCACGCCGGGTCTGCTCCCGCTGAGGGCAGTAGCCCGCCTTTCGGCCACACGGGTCGGCGCCGCAGCCGTGCGCGTACTTGGGGCGCAGCCGGTTCTTACGGATGCGGACGTACCCCGCCTCCAGGTCGACGTCTTCCCAGTGCAGGCCGAGCGCCTCGCCCTGACGAAGGCCGAGCGCCAGGGCGACGACCCAACGGGCGCTGTTACGGAGCTTCGCCGCTTCGACGAGCAGGCTCTGTACTTCTTCGATCGTGTACGGCTCGATGTCCTCCTCTTCGAGGTGGGGCGCCTTGGCGATCTCGGCGGCGCTGGTGGCGACGTGCCCGCGCCGGACCGCTTCCCCCAGGGCGACCCGGATCGTGCGGTGAGCGTGGTGCGCGGTGCCGGCGGAGCTCCCGGCCGCCTGCATCTTCCGGTAGAAGCGTTCGAGGTGCTCGGGCTCCAGGCGGTCGAGCTTGTGGGCGCCCAGGCCGGGGACGAGGTGGACGCGTACGTCGACCTCGTAGCCGTCGTACGTGTTCTCGGAAACGTACGGCTTGGCGATGTTCTCGACCCAGTGCTCAAGCCAGCTCTGCACGGTCCAGCCCTTGCCCGGCTTGCGGAGCTTCTTGTCGTCGCGGGCCCGCTCCATCTCGCGGACGGCCCTGGTCACTTCCGCCTTCGTCTTCCGTTCGATGTGGCGGCGGTCGGGCTTGCCGTCATCGCGGACGCCGACCGTCACCCGGCCGTGCCACTTGCCGTCCTTGCCGAGATAGATGGAGGAGGCGCCGTTGGGCTGGCGGGTGCGCTTCTGCTCTGTCATGCCCGTGCCTCCCTCTCAGGCCGCGACGGCGGGACGGTGGCGGAGCTTCGCCACGTAGGCGGGCAGGGCATCGGCCGGGACCCGGCGCAGCCGGCCGACGGTCACCGACTCGATCTCTCCGGCCAGGACGAGCCGGAAGCAGGTCGTACGCCCGATGCGGAGCCGCCGGGCCGCTTCTTCAACGGTCAGCAGCACCAAGGACGGGTCGGCCGCCTCAAGGACGGTGACCATTGCGGTGGTGGCGGACTCAGGCACGGGTGGGTTCTCCTTCCGTGCCGGGTGCGGGGGTGAGTGACTCGGTGAGCCAGGCTTCGGTGTCGGTGAGGCCGGTGCCGGCGTAGACCCAGTGGGCGAGGACGAGAGTGGTCGTCTCCGGGCCGTCCTCGTGCGCGGCTGCTGCTGCGGCTTGGGCGCGGGCGGTGCGCAGGGCGCCGAGGGTGGTGGAGTAGCGGCGGGATTTGGTGGAGAAGTGGCCGCGGAAGCCGAGCATGTGGGGCCAGGCGCGCAGGGCGGAGGTGTTCGAGGTCCTTGCGGGCGCCGAGGGTCCAGGCGGTGCGGATGAGGCGGCGGGCGTGGTCGGTGATGTCGAGCTGGGCGAGTTCGGCGAGAAACCTCAGCGGCCGGTCCAGGGCGCCGGTGGCGGTTTCGGCGCCCTTGGTGGCGTACTTGGCGATGTACGCGGCCACGGCGCGTTCGGTCAGCTCCTGGCCGCCGCTGAAGTCGGCGGAGCGGATGGTGCGGACGTCGAGCTGACGGCCGAAGGCGAAGGTGTGCGCCCGGCCGTCGATCACGGGCCCGTCGACGCGGGCGGCGGTGGCGGCGGCGCGGATGGCGTCGGTCAGCAGTTCGGCGGTGGCCCAGGCGGGAGGCGGGGTGTCGCCGCCGTCGGGGCCGTCGATACGGATCACGGCGTGGAAGTGGACGGCTCCGCGTTTCTGGTACTCGGCGACCTTGGCGAAGGACACCCGGGCGTGGTCGCGGAAGTCGCGTTGGGTGAGGCCGGCGCGCTTGGCGACCTCCCGGCGGAGGTAGATGGAGAAGCGCCGCCACAGGAGGCCGGCGTGCGCGTTCCACAACACGGCCGCTTCGTAGTCGTAGGTGTCGGGGTCGAGGGCGGTGCCGAGGGTGGGGTCGTCGGGGTGGTGGAGGGTGCCGCAGCGGCAGGGGCGGATGGTGCGGGCGGGGCCGGTGGGGCGGTTGTGGACGGGCAGGGGCGACGGGACGCCGAGGCGGGCGCGCAGCGTCGGGGTGTCGATGGCTGTCCCGGTGCGGGTGTGGTGCTCGGTGGCGACCTTGCGGGCGTGTTCGAGCAGGGCGGCCGGGACGGGTACGGCCGACGGAGCCGGCACGTCCGGGGTCGGCTCGGTGACCGGCGGGGCGGGGAGTTGCGGCCCGGGGACGGGGGCGGGCTCTTGGTCAGCGGTCGTGCCGGGGTGCGCCTCGGTCTCTTCGTCGTGTTCCTCGACGGGGTCGTGCGGTGCCGGTGCCGAGTGGGCGAGGAGGGTTCCGCCGAGGAAGGCGACGGCGGGCCAGCCCGCGACGAGGATGCGGAGCCAGGCCGGTACGTCGTCCAGGTCAAGGAGGCCGGCAGTGGCGACGTTGGCGCCCAGCGAGGCGGCGAGCGCGATCACGAACCAGCACCATCCCGCGGCTTTCGCATCACCGGAGCGCAGGCGACGCCAGGCGGCGACGAGCAGCAGGTCGACCGAGACGGGATAGGCCCACGCCTTCCATCCGTCCTGTCCGGCCGCGAGGGCGATGTCGTGCAGGTGGGCGAAGGACAGCGCGGCGGCGATGACCGCCTGGACGAGCACCGCGTCGACGCGGGCCAGCAGGGCGCGCATGCTGCGGCTCCTTCCGGTTTCGGGCATGGGAGGGGTAGGGACGCGGCGTGAGGCGGTCACACCGACCGGGTGGAGAGGGGTGGCTCAGGTCACCGGGCGGGGCCGGGTGACCGGGGCCGCCGGGGACGTGGCCGGCGGTACGGGCGCGAGGGGCTGGAAGGGCTTGAGCGCGGGCAGGTCGGGGACCAGGTGGGCCGAGGCGTGGCAGGTCGCGGCGGCGTCGGCGAGGGAGAGGTACGGCGTGCGGATGCGGGACCAGCCGCCGGAGGTGTCGCCGGCCACGGCGAGGCCGGGCCGTTCGGGAGCGATGGCGCAGGCGGCGGAGACCGCTTCGGGGGCGATGTCGCCGAGGGCCATCTTGGCGGAGGCTTCGTCGTTGACGCGGTGGCAGACGCGGCCGGTGAGCTGAGCACGGAGCATGGTGGCGCCCTTGCCGAGTTCGGCGCCGAAGCGCTGCCCGCAGACCTCCAGGTAGATGCCGGCGGCGCGGCCGAGCTGGGCGAGGCGGATGAGCTGGGTGACCATCTCGTCGCGCCGGTCCTCGTCCTTCCTGCTCGCGACGAGGAAGAGTTCGGCCACCTCGTCGACGAAGAGGACGACGGGCACGGGGCGTTCGTGCTCGGGCAGGCCCCAGATGTCGGAGGTGATGTCCTCGTACCGGGTGCCGGGGGCGATGCCCTGCCGGGCCTTGATCAGGTCGTAGCGGTCCTCCATCTCCTGGATGAGCACGGGCAGCAGGGCGGCGGCCTGTGCGGGGTCGGTGGCGAGTGCGGACAGGCGGGCGGCGAAGGGGGCCAGTTCGACGCCGCGCTTGCAGTCGATGCCGACCAGGGCGACGGGCTGAGGGGCGAGTCCGGCGATGAGGTGGCGCAGGTACATGGACTTGCCCGAGAGGGTGGCGCCGAGGGTGAGGCCGTGCGGGACGGTCCGGTAGTCGCGTACGAACACGGTGGCGTCCTCCCGCAGCGCCACCGGTACGCGCAGCGGACCAGCCGCCGTCTTGCGCGGCATCCGTACCCGCTTGAGTACGTCGAAGCCGACGAGCCGCAGGTCGACCACTCCCGGCTTGACCGTGGTGACGTAGACGGCGTGGACTCCCCAGGCGTGCCGCAGCCGCTCCGCCGAGGCGGCGACGTCGGCGGGTTCCTGCCCGGGGGCGAGACGCAGGCGCAGCCGCAGGCCGGTCGTGGTCGGGCGGATGAGGCCCCGGCGGGGAGGAACGGGCCGGACCTCTCGGCGGGTGGTGGCCTTGACCGCCAGGACCCGCAGCCGGGACGGTGCCACGGTCAGGCCGCACGCCTCCATGACCGAGCCGTACGAGCCGAGCAGCCGGGCCGTGGATATCGGCAGGCCGACCGTGGACCAGTAGACGCCGGGGTGACGGGCCCGGGTGTAGGCGGCCCCACCGCCGAGCGCGGCGACGGGACCACCCACCTCCAGGAGCGTTGCCAGGTCGGTCATCAGGCCGTGGCCCCCATCGCGGCCGGGAAGGCGGCCGGGGTGACGGCCGCGGCGCGGTAGGCGATGCCGTGGCGCTGCTGCCCGTTGAACACCGACTCCCACGGGCGGGCGGCCAGGCCGGGCAGCGAGACCGGCGCCCCGAGGCTGACCCTCGGACACCCCGCTCTCCGGAACGGTCACCTTGATCAGGGACGACTCCCCGTCCTCGATGTAGACGACGCCGAGGGTCATCAGCGCCTCCCCGCTGACGGCGTCCTTCGCGATCTCTCCGGTCTGCCGGTCGCGGACCTTGGGCTCGGGCGCCTCGGTCAGCAGGATCGTCGCGGCCGAGGTCTCCACGCGGATGGTGCGCAAGATTTCTTCCTATCTACTCGTCTAGGCAAGTTGCAGTCTGTGTGCCCGAGTTCGCCGGACACGTTGATCACCTTGCCACACAACTTGCCCACTCGTCTATACGAGTATGCGTGTTGAGGTGTACGAGTCCGGGGAAGTGGCCTCGCGCACCATCGGTCAGGTCGCCGGGAGTTGGTAGGAAAGGACGTACGCGTCTGCCGCCATCACCGTGTCGCAGACCTCCACGGCCCGCTTCTCGGTGTCGTAGGCGGTGCGGATCAGGTGGATCACGGGGACGCCGGAAGCCAGTTGAAGCGTCTTGACCTCGGAAGGAGAGGGCATCCGGGCACGGATCTCCTCCTCGAAGTGGTCCAGGCGGTGACCGAGTTCTTCGAGGCGGGCGTAGATGCCGCCGGGGCCGGGGTTCGGTTCGGCGATGGGGGTTCCGCGGGCGATGTCGAGCGGGAGGTACGAGGTGGCGAACTCGACCGGCCGGCCGTCGAGGAGGTAACGGCGCCGACGGGCGAGGACACGACGCACCGAGCCGAGCCGCGCGGAGATGTCCTGACTGGCCTTCTCCTCCTTGACCTCCAGGCTGTCCACCCTGGGGTGACTGCCGGCGGCGTCGGCCTCCACAATGAACGCGGACTTGCCCTGCTCACGATGACGCCGGGCGAACCGGTCGGAGGCGAGGCGCCGGACGGGCGGCCGGGGGCGGACGAAGACGCCCTTGCCATGCTCGGCGTGGACCAGGCCCTCACCCTGGAGGATGGAGAAGGAGTTGCGAACGGTCATCCGGGAAACGCCGTAATGCTCGACCAGCTCGGCTTCCGAAGGAAGCTTCTCCCCCTCTCCGAATCGCCCACGGTCGATGGCGTCGCGCAGCTGGTCGGCGATCTGCCGGAACACCGCACGATCGCTCGTGGGATCCAGCCCCCCGAGGATGCTCGGTAGAGACGTCACGACGTACTCCTTTAGGTATCTAGACGAGTGGGCGAGTGTTGTTGCTACGGTGGGCAGCCTAGTCAGCCGAGAGGGCCGAGGAACGTGAGCACAGACCGCCCGCACTCCGTGAGCGTCGCCGGGGTCGTCGTCGACGACCAGGGCCGCGCCCTCTTGATCAAACGCCGCGACAACGGCCACTGGGAGCCCCCGGGCGGCGTCCTCGAACGTGAGGAAACCATCCCCGAGGCCCTGCAACGCGAAGTCCTCGAAGAGACCGGCCTCAAGATCGCGCTTCCCGCGACCCTGACCGGCGTCTACAAGAACATGACCGGCCTGATCGTCTCCCTCGTCTTCCGCTGCGAGGCGGCCGACGGCACCCTGACCACCGGGGACGAGACGCGCGCACTGCGTTGGGCCACCCGCGAAGAAGTCATCGAACTCGCCGACGAGGCGTACGCGATACGCGTCCTGGACGCACTCGACGCGGCGTCCCCGCCGGCCGTCCGCGCCCACGACGGCGTGAAACTCGTCTAGCCCGAACTCGCTGCACATGGCGGCCTACCAGCATGAAGGAACTTGTATGCACGAGTATACGAGTAGGGCACGGGTCTGGGGGCTCAGTTGCCCAGGTCTCCCGGAAGAGGTCAGCAGGGCCCGCCGCTGGACCCGCGACATCCTGCGCGGTGGCGCGCTCCACCTTGACGCCCTGAACCACGCCCGCTCCACACGGTGTGTGGGTCGACGGCGGACGGGACGGAAGCTGGGGTGAGTGGTGGGTGCGGAGTGGTGGGACTCCTCAAGCAGCACACAGTTCGAGCCATTCGCCGATTTATGAACGTTCTATATGTACCGATATGGAGTGCTCTTTTTGGCAGTCCAGTCCGCCTCAAGGAGCACCCAGCCCGGCTCAAGGAGAACCCAGCCCGCCCCAAGGAGCACCCGGCCCGCCTCAAGGAGCACCCAGCCCGGCTTCTGTCATATGCCCGAGCGCCAAACGTGCAGGTGGGAGCCCTGCGCAGTTTTGCTGCCCAGGCAGTCCGTCAGCCTCGTCGTGTAGCGCTTACGCCAGCCAAAACATGCTTGTGCGGCTCTCTGCGCTAAGGGACAGCTGGTACGTTCCGTGGCCATAAAGAGCCCCGCCCGCATTGTCTGGCCAGACCCGGACGGGGCTTCGAACGCAACTCATAGAGAGCGTTAGGAAGAAGCGGCATGGAAAAACCCGGCACCCCTACCCGGCGTGAGCCTAGTGGAACGCCCAGGCCCGTTGTAAGCGCGTTGAGCTCAATTATGGCGGGCGCGGGAACTTTCCTTATCGGTGTTGCTGCGGTGATCACGGCAATCCGATAGCGACAGCGGTATAGCAGCGCAGTACCGCAACCACAGCAACCGCCCATGTCTGCTACCGACTCTCCGGAGCCTCGTACAGGCTGGTATGACCGTCCCTGACCGATCTGGTTAGAACTACGGATCAGAGGGTCGACGTAGTGGGAGGCGGTGGCCAGTTCTCGTCTGGCCACCGCCCGTCATTCTCAGAGTGCCTCGGGCACCACCATGCGATGACCGCGGCTGGTCGCTACACGCAGCACGTCCCCCAGGGCGCCGGCCAACTGGGCGGCAAGCAGGTCCAGTGCCTCCAAGTCCGCGTCTCCGTCGTCGAGCACCTGACCAGCGTCCTCCAGCAGTTCGGACGCCATCCCGAGTTGTGCCGCCTCGATGTGATCCGCCAGACGGGACATGAAGCTGTCCGCATCACTGGCGCTTAGGTAACACGGCTTGCCGTCCGGCCCCGCCCACGGGAGGAGCCTCAGTTCGTCATGAGTCGTCATCCCTAAGCCTGCCCCTCCGTACTCTTGGTGTCGGATGCCAGCGTGCCACCGCACGACCGGCCGTTCACTGCTCCACCTCCACCACGGACCCGCTCGTGCCGGGCATCGAGTGACACGGGCAGTCACACGCCTCGTAGACCACCGGAATGTCGACCGGCGCCAAGGCCGGGGAGGACACCGCGCACTCCCGGTGCGTGCCGATCCGGCAGGCAGTCGACCGGTAGGGCGCTACGCCCGGGGTGCATCGAGGGCGGGACATCAGCGCGCCCCCAGGAGAAGCGACCGCGCGTCGGCCGGCAGGTGGGGAGCGACGACCACCGCCGGGTGTCGTCGTGTACGCCTCTCCCAGGCCAGCACGTACGAGCGGACGAGCGCGTTGTCCTCGCCCGTGAGTCCGTAGCGGTGGCCCGCTCCGTCGGAAGGTCGCCGTAGAGCGACCGTCGGCGCGTCAGCGGACGCACGGGAGGCAGGGGTGACCGGCGGCCGAGAAGGTGTGACGGGGCGGCGGTGCCTGCCTCTGGAGGGGTGCCGCCCTCTGGTGAGCGTGAAGGCTCGGCGGATACGGTTGAGCACGCTGATCAGCTCCTATCGCTGATGGCTCGGTCCCCCGACATCGCCCGTCGAGGGGACCGCTTTGCGTACGACCGCCCAAAGGGTGCGGCCGTTCAGGCTGGTGACGTGAAGCCCGAAGCGGTCCGCTTCGGCCACCGCTTCCAGGACCTCCCGCCAGGACTCGGTGGTGAGGGACTCCGGTACTTCCGCCTCGACCGACGTGTGCCGGGCGTGTTCTTCCACGTGTGTGGTGAGCCCGGCGGCCGATAACCGCGCTGCGATGGCCTCCGCGCTCACACCTGAAGCAGGCACAGGGCAGCCTCCGTCACCGGCGATCACTTTCAGTGAAGCTAGTTAACTAGATTAGAGCTAGTGGACTAGATTTTCCATATGCCTGAGCAGCCGCCCTATCTCCGCATCGCCGACGAACTCCGGCGGCGGATCGCGGAGCACGAGTGGGAGCCGGGAGACCGCCTGCCCTCCCGCGCCCAGATCGGCCAGGAATGCGGCGTGGGCGAGAACGTGGTGCGGCGGGCGCAGGAGTTGCTGATCTCCCAGGGCGTGCTGGAGGGGCGGGCCGGATCGGGGACCTACGTCGCCGAGCCCCGGCAGCGGGTGCGGATCGTCCGGTCCTCGGCGCGTGAACAGCCCGCCGGGTCCCCGTTCCGGGCGGACATGAAGGCCGTCGGCAGGCAGGGGGACTGGGAGAGCCGGACCGACGCCAAGGTGCCGGCGCCCGCCGACATCGCGGGGCGACTCGGCATCGCCGAAGGGGACCTGTGCGTCCGCACGTCATACGAGTTCCTCGCTGACGGCAGGCCCGTGCAGCTGTCGACGAGTTGGGAGCCGTACGACCTCACCGCCGGCACCCTCGTCGTCCTTCCCGAGGGAGGACCGCACGCCGGGGCGGGCGTCGTGAACCGCATGGCCACCATCGGCGTCACCGTCAGCCACGCCGTGGAGCAGCCTGAACCCCGGCAGGCGACCGCCGAGGAAGCCTCGCTACTCGGCATTCAGAAGGCCGCGCTTGTCACGCACATCCGGCGGACGTACTACAGCGACGACGGGCGGCCGGTCGAGACAGCCGACATCGTCGTGCCCGCCGCTCACTGCGAGATCGTCTACGAGATCCCGATCAACCGGTAGACGACGCCGGAGCGCCTCTCAGGGCGTGCCCCAGTCGTGCCCCTTCCGTGCCCGTTCGGCCGGGAAACCAGGGGGAGCAGTGGGGCCCGGCGGGTAGTGGGCATGGCAACGGCCCCTGACCATACGTACTGGTCAGGGGCCGTCTCGCTGCGGTGGGTGTGGGATTTGAACCCACGGTGACATCGCTGCCACGACGGTTTTCAAGATCGATCGCTGTGCGTCGATCTGCGCTCAAAGCCGAGGATGTCGTATTGCCAGCGGTTGAAGTAGTGCGCCTCAGCTTCTTGATCACCCTCGACTGCCAGCCACTCACGGGCGGCGGTGACCATATGTGCCTCGGCCTGATCCGCTTCCTCAGGCCGTAGCTCGGCCCAGTCGGTCAGTTCGCCGAAGATGGACACCAGCCCGGTATCCGCTTCGTCGCCGTCGTCGACTGGGTGCCCGCCACTGGCAAGGCCTAGAATCTCTAGAGCGGGTTCGTACGGCGACGTGTCGTTCCCCAAGATGACCTTCCCACATGCCCTTACCGCGGCACGGAAGGCCTCCGAGTTGTTCACGGGTAAGAGAATAGGCGACGCGGGCCGTCCGCTGTCGTGCAAGACCCGTGCCAGGTTGGACGGAGACCCACGGGGAACGGCGAGGCAACAGATCGTCAGCTTCGAGGTGACCGGACCACTTTACCCCAGGTCAGACGCCCAACTACCGAAAGATAACCTGAGCTTCCCAAGCTGATGGCCTCTAAGCTGTTGTCACGAGCCGGCCTATGCGGCTTGCTGTGGTCGACGACGAGATGATGGCGTGGCCGAGGCCAGCAGGGGTTCAGTGAGGCACACGCGTGCCTGATCGGTTGACGCACGCGTCATGTGGCTGACTGTCGTCGACTGAGGCGCAAGCCAACCCCCACATCGATTCTCCGAGTAGAGGAGCTGGTCAGGCGAGCTTCTTCAGCTGCGCGTCGACGATGTCCTGGGGGATGGTCGGCTGGAAGGGGTGGAGGGACATGAAGGTGGCGATGGTGGAGTCCTGGCGGACGACCAGGACGGTGAGGGGGAGGCTGGGTCCCCCGCTGTTGACGACCTGGGTGGCGTCGAAAGCGAGGGCCTCGTCGCCGTAACCGGAAACGGACCGGGACTGGGTATCGGAATACCCCAACCCAGCACCGGGGTGGGCAGCGGACGGGCGTATCTCGGCGGTGGCGCACTTCGGAAGCGCTGCGCGCAGTTCGGTCATCACCGTGCGGGCGTCGGCAAGGGTGTAGGACGTCAGGCCGACACTCGCGTGCTGCCCGAGATCGTCGGAGGTGGACACGACGTCCTGGGTAACCTGGGCCGTGAAGTCGTGGAGGCTGCCCAGCTGTGCGGCCGCGTAGACGGGTCGGCACGGTGCGGGCGTGACGGCGCGGTAGGTCGTGAGGTCGCGGTCCACGGGGCTGCCCTTGCCCGTGACGGTGTTGACGGTATAGCCGGGGGCGTCGTGCGCGGTCAGCGCCAGGCGGTCGAGGCCCTTCTGGTCGAGCCCCTTCCCAGCTGCAGAGGCGGGCGATCCGGATGCCTGCTGCGGTGCCGAGCTCGCAGGCGAGGCGGATTCGGCGGTCGCAGACTTTCTACGTTTCCCAGTATCGTCCCCGCTGTCCGCACCGCACGCGCCGGTCAGCGCCAGCACCGACACGACACCAGCTGCCGCAACGACCCGTCTTCCGGCCGCAGAAGCATTCATCATTCGCCCACCCCCCGGTGCCCCGACTGGGAGCACCCGCACAAGAAGCCCCGGCGCGTGCCGAGGCTGAAGTTCACAGGGAGCCTAGCGGGAACTGGCGAAGTGCCCTTCGCCTGGCCCCGATTGAGATGCGGGACCCAGGTGGAACGCGGAGCCCTGTGCCGTCGGAGTCCAACCCTCATGCAGCGCAAGCCTGACAGCCGCGGCAACACGGGAGGGCAGTACAGGCTCAGCCTCGCGCCCTATCCAGTTGCTCGGGTGAGGCTGGTCGGTGGTGACCACCAGCGTTATGCCCGGGATGTTCGCATGCTCGACCGCGAACGTGCACGGTGACCAGGCCAGGCCATGGAAGTACGTCGGTCTGCCTCGCAGCCGCCAGCGGTAGGCCGTGCCGTCGACAATGATCCGTCGCGACCCCTTGCGGACCAGTGCCATGACTCCCCCTTCAACAGCGAAGATGCTAGCGAGCCGGCCCCACCGCCCGTCTCAGTTTCCGTCTCATTCAGCCCCGTTCACGACCGTTCAGGCGAGACTCGAAACCGTGCCCGTACCGGCGGCCAGCCGCCCATGAACGCAGGTGAACGCCCCCGAACGACGCCCCCCACTTCACCAACACAGTTGGAAAGCGTGTTGGGGGCAACCCCTCACGAGTTCGAATCTCGTATCCTCCGCCAGTGCCTCACCGGGCACGATGTCGAAGGGCCCCACCGTTCGCGGTGGGGCCCTTCGGCGTTGTTCCGCTTCGGCGGCGCGGACGCGGGCCGTCCCCGGCCGTGGGCCTCCGGCCGGGTGGGGCGGCCGGGGGCCGTCGGTCGGTGGTGGCCGCTGTCCGGCGGTGGGTGGCGTGTCGTACGTGGCTGTCACGCGCCTTCCGCTGCCTTGCGGTTCATGGGCTCGCCGGGGGGGCGGTCGCACGATGCCGAAGTCCGTCGGCGCAGCCGGTCGTTCGCGGTACGCGTTCGCCCTCATCCTCGTCCCGTCCTCGCCTCCGCCCCCGTTACGGAACCGCGTCCTCCTCCACGGCCGTGCCCTTCCCGCCGGCCGTGACGTCGCGTGCGGCGGGGTGTCAGGGGGTGATCCGCGCCCGGCCCGCCCCGGTCGTCTGGTCCACCTCCGACACCCGCACCGTCGCCCGCAGCGTCCAGGTGCCGGGGAGCGGGAGGGTGACGGAGTTGGCGCTCCAGTAACCGCCCCGGTCGGTCAGTCGCGCGTCGATCGGGCCGACGTCCCGGTCGGGGAGGGAGAAGGAGAGGCGCAGTTCGGGTACGGCGGTCAGGCCGCCGTCGGCGCCGAGGACCACGGCCTGCACCGCGTTGTCGCCACTGCGGGCGGGGTCCAGGGTGATCTGCACGGTCCCCCGGCCGCCCGGGGTGCCGACGTCGAACGGGATCGTGGTGACGGACGCGGGCCGCGGCGCCCCCACCGGTACGGCACGGGCCGCCTCGGTCCCGGCCTCGGCCCGGCCGGGCGCGGTGCCGGTGAGCACGGTGGTGATCAGCAGCACCCCGGCCGCGATCACCGTCTCGGCGAGCACGGAGCGGCGCAGGGCACGGTGGTGGGTGCCAGGGGTGGGAGTGGGAGCAGGGGCGGGGGCAGGGATGGGGATGGGCTGGGGGAGGGGGGTGGCGTCGGACGCGGGCGCCCGTGCGGATACGGGTCGGCGCAGACGGGGGGCCGCGATCCGCGCCGTCCACCGCCGTGACACCCCCGCCGCCGCCACCAGCGCCGCCACCGCGGCCGCCTTGGCCAGCAGCAGCCTGCCGTACGGCGTACCCGTCAGCGCCGTCCAGGAGCCGAGGCCGCGCCAGGACTGGTAGACGCCGGTGACGGTGAGGACGGCCACCGAGGTCAGGGCCAGCCGGGAGAACCGGGTGACCACCGCGGCCGGGAGGGCCTCGCCCGTCGGGGTGCGGCGCAGCAGGGTGAGCAGGGCCGCGAGTCCGCCCAGCCAGCAGGCCGTCGCCAGCAGGTGCAGTACGGCCGACGCGAGCGCCACCGGTACCTGGGGACCGGCCGCCGCGTGCTCGGCACCGGCCCAGGTCAGGGCGAGTACGGCGGCCGGCGCCGCGCCCGCCGCGCACGCGCCGCGCCCCGCCCGGCCGCCGGGGCGGAACAACCGGGCCGCCGGGAGCCCGGCCGCCCCGAGCAGTGCCAGCCGGGCCAGCAGCAGCATCCCGGGCCGGGTGGTCAGGGTGTCGCCCAGTACGCCGGGGTCGAGGGCGGTGGCCGGGCCGGTGCCCGTCTCGTGGGGGCCGCGCAGCAACAGCAGGGCGACGGTGGCCGCCAGCAGGGTCCACCACCCCGTCGCCGCCAGCGGACGCAGCCGCCCGGGGTCCGGCGGACGGCACAGCACGACGAACGCCACCGTGCCGACGAGCAGGGCGCCGGCGAGGTAGGCGAGGTAGCGGGCGGTGCCGTGCAGGGCGCCGGTGAGCGGGTCCCCGGCCGGGCCGGGGTCCACCGGGGCGGCCGGGGCGGAAGGGGCGCCCACGGAGAAGGTGAACGCGCCGGAGACCGGGTGGCTGTCGGCGGACACCACCCGCCAGGCGACCGTGTACGTGCCCTCCCCCAGCCGGTCCGGGCCCGGCAGGAGGACGCGGACGGTGTCCGACCCGCCGCCGGCGCTCACCGCCTCCCCGGCGCGGACGCGGTGCCCGTCGGGCCCCAGGACGCGGAAGGAGTCGTCCCGCAGGCCGACGGACTCGCTGAACGTCAGGGTGAGGTGACGGGGGGCGCGCTGGAGGACGGCGCCGTCGGCGGGGTCGGTGGCGGTGAGGGCGGCGTGGGCGGACGCCGGTCCGGCGCCGAGGACGAAGAGGATGAGGAAAGCGAAGAGAGTGAAGAGGGCGAGGAGAACGAAGAGGGGGAAGAGGGAGAAGAGGGGGGACAGGGCGGACGGGGGCGGTACGGGGTCCGGCGGCACCAGGCCGCGAACTCCGCGGCGTCCCCCGTGCCTCCGAGCCCCGCCACCCCGCACGCCATCGCGCACGACACCCCGCACGCCGCCCTTCGTGCCGCTCCTCGTGCCACCCCGCACGCCACCACCCCGTCTTGCGGCTCGTCCGCTGTCGCCATGGGGTACGTACGGACGTGAGGGGCCCGGTGCTCACCGAGGCGCGCGTTCACCAGGACGGGCGTGCCGACACCCCGCCGTCCACCACCAGGTCGTGCCCGGTGACGAAGGAGGCGAGCCGGGAAGCGAGGAACACGCACGCGTCGCCGATGTCCTCCGGTCGTCCGAGCCGGCCGGCGGGCACCGCGTCGAGCCAGCGCCGTACGCCCTCGGGCCAGGACCCGGCGAGGCCCGGACGGTCGGTCAGACCCGGGGAGACGGTGTTGACGCGGACGCCCCACGGGCCGTACTCCAGGGCCGCCGCGCGGGCGTGGGCCACGACCGCCGCCTTGGCGGCGCCGTAGTGGGCGTGCCCGGGGGCGGGGGCGCGCGCCTCGATCGAGGCGATGTGGGTGACGGTGCCGCCGGTGCCCGAGCGGCGCATCACCTCCGCCGCCGCCTGAGTACAGGCGAAGACGCTGGTCAGATCGGTGTCCACCACCGTCCGCCACTCGGCGGCCGTCATCCCGGCCAGCTCCCGCACCGGCTGTACGGCGGCGTTGTTGACGAGTGCGTCCAGCCGTCCGCCGCCCCAGTCGGCGGCCTCCTCGACCAGTCGGCGGCAGGCGTCCTCGTCGGTGAGGTCGGCCCGCAGCACGACCGCCCGGCCGCCGCGCTCCCGTACCAGGGCGGCCACGTCACCGGCCGCCGCCAGCGACGTACGGCAGTGCACCGCGACCGCCGCGCCCTCCTCGGCCAGGCGCAGCGCGATGCCCCGGCCGATGCCGCCGCCCGCGCCCGTGACCAGGGCGGTCCGCCCGCGCAGAAGGCTCATGGGCGGCACAGCCCGGCGATCCGGGCCGCCTCGGCCGGGTGACGGGCCGCCAGCTCCGCCGGGTCGCCGTGCTCGTAGTCCGCGTAGGTGAAACCCGGCGCCATCGTGCAGCCGAAGAGGGTCCACGCGCCGCCCGCCGCGACCCGGCCGCCCATCCAGGTGCCGGCCGGGACGGTGAGCTGGACGTGCTGGCCGCCCAGGACGTCCGGTCCCAGGACCGCCGTACGGGCGGTGCCGTCGGGGGCGAGGAGGAGCAGGTCGAGGGGGTCACCGAGGTAGTGGTGCCAGATCTCGTCGGCGGGCAGGCGGTGCAGGGCGGAGAAGTCGTCCGGACGGCCGGTCAGCAGCGCGACGATCGCGGTGCCCACCGGGCGGCCGTCGGACAGTTCGGGCCCGGCCCAGGTACGCCGGAACAGGCCGCCCTCGCGCGGGATCGGCTCCAGCCCGTAGTGCGCGACGAGGTCCTCGGGGGTCGGCGGACTGCTCATTGCGGCAGCGTACGCGGGCGGTCGGGCGTCGTCGTCCGCGACGGGCCGGTGGCAGCGGCGGCCGTCTTCCCGACGGCGGCGCGCAGCACGGCCGTACGGCGCACGGCGTCTCGGCGCACAGCAGCCGGCCGAGGGCGTACGGCATCTCGGCGCGCACCAGCCGGCCGAGGGCGTACGGCACCTCGGCACGCACCAGCCGGCCGAGGGCACACGGTACCTCGGCACGCGGCACCCTGACGAGGGCGTGCGCGGCGCGCGGGGCAAGGGTGAGACGGGGCTGGAACACCTCGGGGTACGCGGGCGGCGCGGCCGGCGCGGCGGAGGCGGGCCCGGCGCGGGCCGGCGGGAGGGGAGGGCGCGGGCTCACCGTCCACTCCCTCTCCCCCGTCCGGCCGCCGCCCCGTTCACCCCCACCTGTCCCTTTGATCCGCTTTTTTCGGCTCCCGCACTCCGTCTCCATGGCTGCGCCCGGAACGTCTGGGCCGGTAGGCTTTCCGTGTGATCTTCAAGCGCATCGGAAACGGCCGGCCGTACCCCGACCACGGCCGGGAGAGCACCCGGCAGTGGGCGGACGTCGCACCGCGCCCGGTCCGCCTCGATCAGCTCGTGACGACCAAGGGCCAGCTCGACCTGGAGACCCTGCTCGCCGAGGACTCCACCTTCTACGGCGACCTCTTCGCACACGTCGTGAAGTGGCAGGGCGACCTCTACCTGGAGGACGGTCTGCACCGCGCGGTGCGCGCCGCGCTCCAGCAGCGCCAGGTGCTGCACGCCCGCGTCCTCGAACTCGACTGACGCCCGCCGGACACCGGCCCGGCCCCCGGCCGACACCCCGGCACACGGCGCCTGGCCCGTTCGGGTTGCATTCGGATATCACCCCGCGCCGCCGGATGATCATCTAGTAGGCATTACCACTACGGCGCACTACGCTGCGTTCATGAGCATGCTGACTCCCCCCGGCATGGGCGGCAAGTACCGGATCACGGGTGACACGTACCCGCGGATGCGGCCTTCCCGGCGGCGCGGCAGGCTCGCTCTGCTCGCCGTCGCCTGCCTCGCCCCCCTCGCTCTGGCCGGCTGGGGCATCTGGCAGCTCGTCGGCGTCTTCACCGGCAGCGACGCGGCGTCGGCCGCCGCCGGCACCCGGGCGGACCGCTGCGTCCCGGCCGGCTCGGCCACGGCCCACGCCTCCCCCTCCCCCACGGCCGTACCGAAGCCGGGGGCGGTCACCGTCAACGTGCTCAACGCCACGACCCGCAGCGGCCTCGCCAAGAAGACCGCCGACGAGCTGAAGAAGCGCGGCTTCCGGATCGGGGACGTGGGCAACGCGCCCGCGGAGTACGACAAGAAGGTCGACGGCACGGGGGTGCTGCTCGGCTCCTCCACGGCCCTGAAGAGCACCCTGCCCGTCCTCGGCACCCAGCTCCCGGCCGCCGAGCGCCGCACCGACCCGGCCCGCAAGGGCACCGCGGTCGACCTCATCATCGGTGACGGGTTCAAGGGACTGGCGAAGGAGGCGGCGGCCGACACGGCGCTGGCCGCGCTGAGCGCGCCGCAGCCCTCCCCGAGCGCCAGGAAGGGCTGCTGAGAGGGCCGGACGCGCTGGTTACTCGGCCGCGCCGTACATCCGGTCGCCCGCGTCGCCGAGGCCCGGCACGATGTAGCCGTGCTCGTTGAGGCGCTCGTCGACCGAGGCCGTCACGACCGTCACCGGGGTGCCGGCCAGTTCGCGCTCCATGACCTCGACGCCCTCGGGGGCGGCCAGCAGCACCACGGCGGTCACGTCGTCCGCGCCGCGCCGGATCAGCTCCCTGATCGCCGCGACCAGGGTGCCGCCGGTGGCCAGCATCGGGTCCAGCACGTACACCTGACGGCCGGAGAGGTCGTCCGGCATGCGGGTGGCGTAGGTGGAGGCCTGGAGCGTCTCCTCGTTGCGCACCATGCCCAGGAAGCCCACCTCGGCGGTCGGCAGCAGCCGGACCATGCCGTCGAGCATGCCGAGCCCGGCCCGCAGGATCGGGACCACCAGCGGGCGCGGGTGGGAGAGCTTGACGCCGGTGGTCTGTTCGACCGGCGTCTGGATGTCGACCTGTTCGGTCCGCACGTCGCGGGTGGCCTCGTAGGCGAGCAGGGTGACCAGCTCGTCGGCGAGGCGGCGGAAGGTGGCGGAGTCGGTACGGCGGTCGCGCAGGGTGGTGAGCTTGTGGGCGACCAGGGGGTGGTCGACGACGTGGAGACGCATTCCCCCACAGTAACCGGGCCCCGCTTCCCGGCGTCCCCGCGCCCGGCACCCGCCCCGAGCGTGACCTTCACCCGTTCGCCCGCGTCGGACCGTCCGTAAGGGGGAAGGGGGAGGAGACGGACGCGGGGTGGTGAGACTGTGCCTGACCAGGAATTCCACGACACGCCGTCGCGGGGTGAGAAACCACGGGCGGAACGGGGCCGGGCGGAACAGGACCCGGGGGAGCGAGGCCGCGGGGAACGGGACCGGACCGAACGAGGCCGCGGGGAACGGGACCGGACGGAACGACGCCGGGGGAAACAAGGCCGCGGGGAACAGGACCAAGGGCAACAGGACCAAGGGCAACAGGACCAGGGAGAGCAGTCGGATGCCGAGCGGCGGCGGCGCCGGGAGAGGTTCCTGCGCGAGCTGCGCGAGGCCCGGGAGCTGCGGGACCGGGTGCAGCCGCGCCGGGCCCGGACCGCGCGGCTGCGGCGGGCGATGCGCATGCGCACGTTCCGCTGGTAGGCCCGCCCGTGCGGGAAAACGCGCGCGGTGCGGGGAAGATCGGACGCCGCGCCGGTGTTGCTCTGGTGCGGGCGTGCGCGGGCCGTGAGGAAAAGCCGCGTACGATCCGCACGTGGCGGCGACGACTGTGCTGGTGGGCCCCTCACGACGCGGCTCCGGTGCGCTTGCGGACCGGGACCGTGCCCTGGCGGGACCCACGATCAAAACGGCCGGACACAGGGAGCCGAAGACGTCCCCTGACGGCCGTGTTTCTGCCACGATTCCGAGTGGGTGGGGCTCGGAGCCCGCTCCTGGCCCGCCCGAGACCTCCGCCGGGGGGACCCCCAACCGGCACGCCTATGACCAGTGGGAGAGTCACGGTGTACTTCGCCGCACTGCTCGCGCGCACCGAAGACGGGTGGGAAGCGAGCGACACGGAGCTCGACGATGTGGAGACCCTGGCGGATCTGGCCGACCTGGCCCGGGAAGCCTCTCCCGACGAGGACACCGTCCTCGTCCTGATCGAGCAGGAGGGCGGGTGGTTCGGTGTCGTCCGCGTGGACGGCGAGGAGGATCCCCGCGTCTACGTCTCGGACGCCGCCGCAGCCGCCCGCAGCAGCTACGGCGAGATCCTGCTCACCGATGAACTGCTCGGCAGGGTCCCCGGTGACGGCGGCCCCGACCTGGACGCCCTCGACCTCGACGGCACGGAGGACGGTGAGCCCGGCGACGACGGGACCGCCGCCGCCGTGGACACCCCGTCCGCCGACACCGTGCCGCACGGGCCGGTGGGCGACCCCGGGGTGCTGGACGACCTCGGCGTGAGCGAGAAGGAACTGCGCTCGCTGACCGAGGACGCGCTCATCGAGATCGCCGAGTCGCTGGGCGCCTCGGAGGTACTGGAGACCGTCCGCTGACCGCACCACACCTTCCGCGACCGGTTCCGGACCCGGTACGTGACCCCTGGCGGCCCGCGATGCGGCTCGCCCTGGACGGGGCACGCCGGGCCGCGCTGGGCGGGGACGTCCCCGTGGGCGCCGTCGTGCTGTCGCCGGACGGCACCTCGGTGCTCGCGGCCGGGCACAACGAGCGTGAGGCCGGCGGTGATCCGACCGCGCACGCCGAGGTCCTCGCGATCCGGCGGGCCGCCGAACGCCTCGGTGCCTGGCGGCTGACCGGCTGCACGCTCGTCGTCACGCTGGAACCCTGCACGATGTGCGCGGGCGCCCTCGTGCAGTCCCGGGTGGACCGCGTGGTCTACGGCGCCCGCGACGAGAAGGCGGGCGCGGCCGGTTCCCTGTGGGACGTCGTGCGCGACCGCCGGCTCAACCACCGGCCCGAGGTGATCGGGGGCGTCCTCGCCGAGGAGTGCGCCGGGCTCCTCACCGACTTCTTCCGCGGCCGCTGACGTACCTCCGCATACCGATTTCAAAGCATGCCCGACCTTGCTGTAGGGTCTCCCTCGGTAGCGTGTCCGAGCGGCCGAAGGAGCTCGCCTCGAAAGCGAGTGTGGCGCAAGTCACCGAGGGTTCAAATCCCTCCGCTACCGCTTCCTCGAAGGGCCCCGTCGAAAGACGGGGCCCTTCGTGCGATCATGAGCACCGCTCGGGACAGCAGGGGCGTCGGGCAGAGGCGTCAGCGACAGGGGAGGCCGCGGTGGCGGTGAACGCGAAGAAGATCGCCGTCTATGTGGTCGTGGTCTTCGTGCTGTACCTGATCATCACGGACCCCGCCAAAGCGGCGGACTACGTCCAGATAGGGTTCGAGGGCATCTCCGACGCCGCCAAGGCCATCGGCGACTTCATGTCCTGGGTCGCCCACGGTGGACAGTGAGGAGACAGCACAGCGATGATCCGGCACCTGGTCCTGTTCAAGCTCGACGAGGGCGTCGAACGCGACGACCCGCGCGTGGTCGAGGGCGTCGAGCTGTTCCGCGGCCTCGGTGACCAGATCGGCGAACTCCGCTTCTGGGAGTGCGCCTGGAACATCAGCGACCGCCCCATCGCCTACGACTTCGCCATCAACTCGGCCGTGGACGACGCCGACGCCCTCAGGCGCTACCTGGAGCACCCGGCCCATCAGGCGGGGGTCGCCCTGTGGCGCGAGTTCGCCACCTGGGTGATGGCCGACTACGAGTTCTAGCCTCCGCCCGACGGCACGTCCGGCCCCGCGCCTCCCCGGTGCGGGGCCGTTGCGCGTCATGGGGGCCGTTCACCACCCGTTCCCCGCTCAACACGGTGTTATGCGGTGCTTGCACACAGTGCACATTTCTTGTGATGCTATGACCGCTTTTGACGGATGAGTTGACGGATGCGCTTGAACAGATCACGAGGTGGAGTTGACCGTGCCGGCCAGTACTGCGCCTCAAGCACCGCCGCAGGGACCCCAGGACACCGCCGACACCCCCGCGCCGGGAACGTCCCCGGAGACCGCCCCGGCAACCACTCCGGCAACCGCCTCGGCAACCCCCTCGGACCCCGTCCCGAATCCCGCCCGGCAACCCCTTCCCGGTTCCGCCCCAGACCCCGCGTCCGCCCCGGACCCACCCTCCGCCCCGGACCCCACGCCCTCACTCGCCGCCACCACCACCGCACCCGCCTCCACCGCCACCACCGCGCCCCCCTCCGCCCCCTCCACCCCCACCTCCTCCGCTACCCCCCAGCGCAGCAGCCGGGGTGCCGACACCCGGGCGCTGACCCAGGTGCTCTTCGCCGAGCTGAAGAACCTCGCGCCGGGCACACCGGAGCACACCCGCGTCCGCGCGGCGCTCATCGAGGCCAACCTCCCGCTGGTGCGCTACGCCGCCGCCCGCTTCCGCTCCCGCAACGAGCCGATGGAGGACGTGGTCCAGGTCGGCACGATCGGGCTCATCAACGCCATCGACCGCTTCGACCCGGACCGGGGCGTGCAGTTCCCGACGTTCGCGATGCCGACCGTCGTCGGCGAGATCAAGCGGTACTTCCGCGACAACGTCCGCACCGTCCACGTGCCGCGCCGGCTGCACGAGCTGTGGGTGCAGGTGAACAGCGCGACCGAGGACCTCACCACCGCCTTCGGGCGCTCCCCGACGACCGCGGAGATCGCCGAGCGGCTGCGCATCACCGAGGAGGAGGTGCTGTCCTGCATCGAGGCGGGACGCTCGTACCACGCCACCTCGCTGGAGGCCGCCCAGGAGGGCGACGGACTGCCGGGGCTCCTCGACCGCCTCGGCTACGAGGACCCCGCCCTCGACGGCGTCGAGCACCGCGACCTCGTGCGCCACCTCCTCGTCCAGCTTCCCGAGCGGGAGCAGCGCATCCTGCTGCTGCGGTACTACAGCAATCTGACCCAGTCGCAGATCAGCGCGGAACTCGGCGTCTCCCAGATGCACGTCTCACGGCTACTGGCGCGTAGCTTCCAGCGCCTGAGGTCCGCGAACCGGATCGACGCGTAATCGCAAGCGCGAGCGGGCCATAGCCGGGGAGAGCGAACCGCCCACCAGGGCATTTGTGGGCGATTCGGGGTCGAAAGGCCGTCAGACCCCCTGTTTCCAGGGGGTTTTCGCGTCTCGCATGTCGACATGTCACTACAGCGTGTTGCCGACATGTGACATTCTGCGTGAGACGCGTTTGCCGGAGCTCCGGCTCCGGTATTCAGGTGAGGGCTGCGCTCCTGAAGTGGGGGCGCGACGCCACGACCGTCCCGCGACCCAAAGGGGGTGGCATGTCCGCAGACCAGGGCAGCTCGAAGGTGCTCACGCTCGCCGAGAGCGAGACCGCGCCCGACGCGCTCGACGCGCTCGGCTCCATCGACGAGACCGCTACGCTCGACGCAGTGCCGGCCCAGCCTCTTCCGGCTCTCCCGGTGACGGAGGCCATCGACACCCGCACCCTGTCCCGCTCCCTGTTCCTGCGGCTCGCCGCCCTCGACGAGGACAGCCCGGAGCGCGCCTACGTCCGGGACACGCTGATCGAGCTGAACCTCCCGCTGGTGCGGTACGCCGCCGCCCGCTTCCGCTCCCGCAACGAGCCGATGGAGGACATCGTCCAGGTCGGCACCATCGGCCTGATCAAGGCGATCGACCGGTTCGACTGCGAGCGGGGGGTGGAGTTCCCGACGTTCGCGATGCCGACCGTCGTCGGCGAGATCAAGCGCTTCTTCCGGGACACCTCCTGGTCGGTGCGCGTCCCGCGGCGCCTCCAGGAGCTGCGCCTGGCCCTGACCAAGGCGTCCGACGAGCTGTCCCAGAAGCTGGACCGCTCGCCCACGGTCACCGAACTGGCCACCGTCCTCGGGGTGTCCGAGGAGGACGTCGTCGACGGCCTCGCGGTCGGCAACGCGTACACGGCGTCCTCGCTGGACTCCCCGGCCCCCGAGGACGACGGCGGCGAGGGCTCGCTGGCGGACCGCCTGGGCTACGAGGACACGGCCCTGGAGGGCGTGGAGTACCGCGAGTCCCTCAAGCCGCTGCTGGCCAAGCTGCCGCCGCGGGAGCGCCGGATCATCATGCTCCGCTTCTTCGCCAACATGACCCAGTCACAGATCGGCGAGGAGGTCGGCATCTCCCAGATGCACGTCTCCCGGCTGCTGACCCGCACCCTGTCCCAGCTCCGCGAGGGCCTCATCTCCGACTGACGCCGTGCACCGGCACCGCGCACCGACGCCATGCGCTGCCCCCGTGCACCGACGCCGCGCGCTGATCCCGTGCGCCGACGCCGTGCGGCGGCATCGCGCACCGGCGCCGTGCGGCGGGGCGACCGCCGCGACGGTCTACCGGGAACCGGGCGCCGCCCCTCCGTGAAGACGGTGGAGCGGCGCCCGAGCGGAACGGAAGGCGGCGGGTTACTTCAGCGCGAGCCAGGCCACGGCCGCGACGACCACGACGGCCACCACGACGCCGATGATCAGGCCGACGCGGGGGCCGGAGGAGCCGGCGGCCGTCGTCTGCCGGGCACCCGGACCCTCCTCGTCGACGAACGCGCGGAACATCTGGGTGCTGCCTGCGGGGTCGTAATTGCCCTGGGGGCCCTGGGTGTTAGCCATGGGCCGAGACACTAGCGAATCCGGCGGAAGGTCCCAAGCGCGGGTCCACCGGGCGGACCCGCGCCCGGCCGGACACCGCGCCTCCACCGCCCGGCACCCGCTCCCACCTCCGCGACCTGGGCGTTTACGGTCGCAATACTTGCCTTTGCCAACCTTTTAGCGCCTCCTTACCTTCTTTATTTGCCTTCAGCAACCATCAGTCTTATGGTTGCCCTAAGCAACAAATCAGGAGGTGCAGATGGCCCAGAAGGCGCAGTACGAGGAACTGATCCGCCAGTTCAGCGCCTTCGGCGCCGTGAAACGGGAGCTGGGCCGCATCCTGCCGGCCGACTGCCCCGGAGGCTCCGCCGCCGTACTGACGTTGCTCGGCCGCCACGGCGACATGCGCATGAGCAAGCTCGCCGAGCTGCTCGCCGTGGACATGTCGGTGACCAGCCGCCATGTCGCCCACATCGCCGATCGGGGTTGGATCGAACGGTCCCCCGACCCGGCCGACAAGCGCTCGCGCATCCTGCGTCTGACGCCCGAGGGCCAGGCGCAGCTCGACGAGCTGTCCGAACGGACCACCCAGCTGCTCGCCCACCGGCTGAGCGACTGGACCGACGCCGAGGTCGGCCAGCTCGCGGGGCTCATGGCCCGGCTCAGGGCGAGTTTCGACGACTGCCGGTCGGCGGTGCCGCCGCGGCCCGCCGCGCCGTCCGCGGCCGAGCAGTCCACCCGTACACCCGCGATCACCACGTAAGCAAAGGAAGTCCATGGCAACGACCACACCAGCCGGTGTGCGGGCTCATGCCAAGCACGGGGGAGGCTCCGCCGAAGGCGCTCCTATGTCGCACCGGCAGATCATGGAGGCGCTGTCCGGGCTGCTGCTCGGCATGTTCGCCGCCATCCTGTCCTCGACCATCGTCACCAACGCCCTGCCCGAGATCATCGGGGACCTGGGCGGCGGCCAGAGCGCCTACACCTGGGTCGTCACCGCCTCGCTGCTGGCGATGACCGCCTCCACCCCCCTGTGGGGCAAGCTCGCGGACCTGGTCAGCAAGAAGGCCCTGGTCCAGATAGCCCTGCTCGTCTACGCCGCCGGATCGGTCGTCGCCGGTCTCTCGCAGAACCCGGCGATGCTGATCAGCGCGCGTGTCATCCAGGGCCTGGGCGCCGGCGGTCTGTCCGCCCTGGCCCAGATCATCATGGCCGCGATGATCTCCCCCCGCGAGCGCGGCCGTTACTCCGGCTACCTGGGCGCGACCTTCGCCGTCGCCACCGTCGGCGGTCCGCTGCTCGGCGGTGTCATCACCGACACCAGCTGGCTCGGCTGGCGCTACTGCCTCTACGTCGGTGTGCCCTTCGCGCTCATCGCGCTGTTCGTCCTGCAGAAGACGCTGAAGCTGCCGGTCGTCAAGCGCAAGGTCAAGGTCGACTGGGCCGGTGCCTTCTTCATCACCGCCGCCGTCTGCCTGCTGCTCATCTGGGTCACCTTCGCCGACGACAAGTACGACTGGATGTCGTGGCAGACCGGTGTCATGGTCGGCGGCTCGATCGTGCTGGCGCTGGTCTTCTGCCTGGTCGAGACCAAGGCCAGCGAGCCGATCATCCCGCTGCGCCTGTTCAGGAACCGCACCATCACGCTGGCGTCGATCGCCTCGCTGTTCGTCGGCATCGCGATGTTCGCGGGCACCGTCTACTTCAGCCAGTACTTCCAGCTGGCCCGGGACAAGTCCCCGACCATGTCGGGCGTCATGACCATCCCGATGATCGGCGGTCTGTTCGTCTCCTCCACGGTCTCCGGTCAGATCATCACCAAGACCGGCAAGTGGAAGGGCTGGCTGCTGGCCGGCGGCGTGCTGCTGACGGCCGGCCTCGGCCTGCTGGGCGGCATGCGGTACGACACCCCGTACTGGCACATCGCGATCTTCATGGCGCTGATGGGCCTCGGCGTCGGCATGATGATGCAGAACCTCGTGCTCTGCACCCAGAACCAGGTGGCCCCCGGCGACCTGGGCGCCGCGTCCTCCACCGTGACCTTCTTCCGGTCCCTGGGCGGCGCGGTCGGCGTCTCCGTGCTCGGCTCGGTCATGTCCACCCGGATCAGCCACTACGCCTCCGACACCATCGGGCAGCTCAGCCCGCAGGAGCAGGCGGCGGCCGCGAAGGCGGCCGGCGGCAGCTCGATCCCGGACATGGACCTGCTGCCCCCGGGCATCCGCGAGTGGCTGGAGAGCGCCTACGGGCACGGCATCGCCGACATCTTCCTGATCGTCGCGCCGATCGCCTTCCTCGCCTTCCTCGTGACGCTGTTCATCAAGGAGGTCCCGCTGCGCACCTCCGGCGCCCTGGCCCAGGCCGCCGAGGCGAACGGCCAGACCGCCGCCCCGGCGGCTTCGGCCCCCGCCCAGGCCGCCGCCCCGGCCGCCGAACCGGTCCCGGCCGGTGTGGCCGCCGCCTCGGTCTCCGAGCCCGGTGCGGCACGGACCCAGCGGCTCGCCGCGGTCGCCACGGCGGCCACCGCCTCCGGTGGCTCCCCGGCCCCCGCCTCCGGTGGCGTCCCGGTCCGCGGCTTCGTCCGCGGCGCCGAGAACACGCCCGTGGCGCAGGCCGCGGTCACGCTGATCTCGCTCGGCGGACGGCAGCTCGGCCGCTCGGTCGCGCAGGCCGACGGCTCCTACGCGGTGGACGCGCCGGGTGCCGGGTCCTACGTCCTGATCGCCTCCGCCGACGGCTACCAGCCGCAGGCGTCCACGATCGTGGTCAACGACGAGCCGGTCGCCCACGACGTGCTGCTCAGCGGCACCAGCGGCCTGACCGGTCTGGTGCGGGCCGCGGCGAACGGCGAGCCCGTCAAGGACGCGATGGTCATCGTGACCGACGTCCGCGGCGACCTGCTGGCCACCGCGGCCACCGGTGAGGGCGGCGACTTCGCCCTCGCCGAGCTGGTGCCGGGCACGGTGACCGTGGCGGTCAACGCCGCCGGGTTCCGGCCGCGCGCGCTGCCCGTCGAGGTCGGCGGCACCGGGGCCACCCGGGTCGAGGTCGACCTGGAGGCCGGCGCCCGCGTGCAGGGCACCGTCAAGGCGCCGCACGGCCCGCTGGCCGACGCCCGCGTCACGCTGGTCGACGCGGCCGGCAACGTGGTCGGCACCGCCACCACCGGGCCGGACGGGGCGTACGCCTTCACCGACCTGGACAGCGGCGAGTACACCGTCATCGCGACGGGTTACCCGCCGGTGGCCACCTCCCTGACCGTCAGCGGCCAGGGCGCGGACGGCCACGACATCGAACTCGCCCACCCCGGCGAGTAGCGAGACCCCGGCCCGTGGTGGTGTGCGCGCTCTGAGCGGAGGCGCGCTCACCGCCACGGGCCGGTTCTTTTTTGACCGCTTACCAGCATTTTCTACGCCTTTGCAGGGAGAAAACGGGATGGGACTGACCGCGAAGATCCGAACGCGGGACGGATGGGCCGTGTCGCACGCGGTCGTCACGGTGACCGACATGACCGGTGCGCAGGTGCTGCGCGCCGAGGCGGACGCCGAGGGGGCCGTACGCGACACCACCGAGCTGCGGCCGGGGGCGTACACCGTGATCGTCACCGCCGTCGGCTACGCGCCGGCCGCCTCCAGCGCGATCGTGACCGCGAGCGGCCGGGCCGAGGTCGGCACGGTGACGCTGGCCCGGCAGGGCGGCACCGAGCTGCCGCCGCCGGGACCGTGGACCATCGACCCGGTGCACTCCAGTGTCGCCGCGGTCGCCCAGCACCTGGGCATCTCCAGCGTGCACGGCCGGTTCACGGAGTTCGGCGGGCTGGTGGAGATCGCCCCGGACGACGTCACCAAGTCGCGGGTGGAGGCGGTCATCCGCGCCGCGTCCATCGACACCGGCAACGGCCTGCGGGACACCCACCTGAAGTCGGCGGACTTCCTGGACGCCGAACGGTTCCCGGAGATCACCTACCGCTCCACCGGCGTCACCGAGGCCGGGCGGGACCGCTGGACCGTCCACGGCGAGCTGGGCCTGCACGGCGTGGTCCGCCCGGTCGACCTGGACCTGTCCTACCTGGGCACCGGCGCCGACCCGTGGGGCGGCACCCGGGCGGCGTTCAAGGCCACCACGGAGCTGCGGCGCGAGGACTTCGCCATGAACTACAACCAGGTCCTCCAGGCCGGCATCGCCGCCATCGGCACCACGCTCCGGGTGGAGCTGGACATCCAGGCGGTCCAGGGCGACTCACTGCCGGCCGTCTGAGCGGGAGGCGCCGCCGACCCGGTCCACCAGGTCCTGGCACAGGTCCCGGAGCTTGACGTTGCGGTTCTGGGAGGCGCGGCGCAGCCGCTCCAGCGCGGCCCGGGCGTCGACCCGCTCCCGGGACATCAGGATGCCGATCGCCTGGTCGATGACGCTGCGGGAGAGCAGGGCGGTGCGCACGTCTGCGGCCGAGGAACGCTGCCGCTCTATGCGCAGCGCCGCGTCGACGGCACCGGCGGTCCGCTCCGCGAAGGCGCGGGCCGTCTCCCGTCCCTGGGCCAGCGAGCCCGGCCGCAGTCCGTAGAGGTTGAGGGCGGCACCCGTCTCGCCCTCCAGGAGGAGCGGCAGCGCCAGGACGCAGCGCACCCCGGTGGCGAGCGCGTACGCGGTGTAGGTCGGCCAGCGGGTCTCGGTGGCCAGGTCGGGGACGTAGCGCGGGCTCCCCGTCGCCGCGGCGTCCACACAGGGACCGGAGCCGTTCTCGTACTGCCTCAGGTCCAGGCCGGACGGCAGGCCCCGGCTGCCGGCCAGCGTCAGCAGCCGGTCGGCGCGGCGCACGGTGATGCTGCACGCGTCGGCGCCGGGCACCTCGCGCACCGCCCGGTCGGTCAGATCGCGCAGCAGGGTGTCGAGGCCCTGGCTGCGCACCAAAGCGTGGTCCAGCGTGTCGGGCGTCTCGGCGGTCATGACCGTACGGATATCCCGTCCCCGTCCGTTGACGCCTCGCCCCCCGTCCGCCGGCGCCCCGCCCGCCGTCCGGCCCGCTCGCCGCCCGGTCCGCCCGCCGCCTCCCGTCCGGGCCCGGGTGGGCCTCAGCGCTCGCCGGCGCCCCGGGCTCCGGGCACGTCGGGCGCGTCGACGATGCGGCGGGCGAGGTCGCGCAGCTTCACGTTCTCCCGCTGGGACGCCTTGACCAGGCTCTCGAAGGCACCGGCGGCGTCGGTCTCCATGCGTTCCATCAGGATGCCGGTGGCCTGGCCGATCAGGTCGCGGGTGCGCATCGCCTCGGTGAGCTGCTCGCGTTCGGTCGCCGAGTCCAGGGCCAGGCTGACGTGCGCGGTGAACAGGCGGCCGACGCGGGTGGCGTCGTCGTCGAAGGCGCGGGGGCGGCTGGCGTACGCCGTCAGCACGGTGAGACTGCGCCGGTCGGCGCGGAGCCGCAGCGACAGCGCGGAGCGCAGCCCGGCGTCGGACAGGGCGGTGTCGGGGGCCTCCGCCAGGCTGTCCGCCAGCCGGGCCACGGGCGCCGTCCACAGGCGGTCCAGGAGCGGATGCGGTTCCCGGCCGCAGGGGCGGGACTCCGCGGTGCGTACGGCCTCGTCGGTCCAGGCGAGCACGCGGCGCTGGTTGCCGCGCTCGACCACCGAGATGCCCGCCTGCTCGGCTCCGGGCACCAGGGTCACCGCCAGTTTGACCGCGGTGCGCAGGGTGCCGTGGGGAGTGACCGTCGCGTGCAGTTCCCGAGCCGCCGCGGTCAGGACCTCGGCCAGCTCGAAACCAGCAGCCGGAAAACGCGGCATATCGGTAAAATCGGGCGCAGTCACCACGAACCTCTTCGGCATGCACGGCCGTACGGCCGTGCGCAGGAGAGCTCCGCAGCACATTCCCGACTGCGAGCACAGGACGTACAGCACTCTAGCTGCTCGGTTGCGCGCCGGTGACGCCCGCCTGACGGTCCGCCCGGCCACCTTCCGCACCCTGGCCCCGGCATGGTGAAATGGGTGCCGGGTCAGGAAGCGGCCACCTCTTTCGGAAGCCGGACGGACGTCTGTCAGGTGAGTGACGTGTCTTTCCTCCCCCCACCCGGTGCGCCGTACGAGCCGCCGGGCTGCGCCGTGCTCGCGCTGCCCCCCGAGATCGACTTCTGCAACGCGCCGGGGCTGCTCCCCCTCGTCCTCGAAGCGGCCGGCGCCCGGGACGAACCGCTGCGGCTGCTCGTCCTGGACCTCACCGGGACCGTCTTCATGGACTCCCAGGGCGTCCGCCTCCTCGACGAGGTGCGCCACCGGCTGCCCGACGGGGTCCGGCTGCGGCTGGTCGCCGACCCGTACGGGGTGCCCAGCCGGGTCCTGGAGCTCTCCGGGCTGCGCCGGGACATCCCGGTCCACGACAGCCTCGCCGAGGCGCTGGGGAGTCAGCGCGGGGCGGCGGCCTAGGCTTGCGGGCATGGCACCGAACATCGCGACGAACACCCGCGTCTCCCTGGACGAGTTGCTCGACTTCGTCCGTCCCCGCCACCGGGCGCTGCTGCTGACCCGGCGGGCCGACGGCGGTCCCCAGGCCTCGCCGCTGACCTGCGGGGTCGACGACTCGGGCCGGATCGTGGTCTCCACGTACCCGGAACGGGCCAAGACCCGCAACGCCCGGCGCGACCCCCGGGTCAGCCTGGTCGTGCTCAGCGACGACTGGAACGGCCCCTGGGTGCAGGTCGACGGCACCGCTGAGGTCATCGACAGTCCGGACTCCGTGGAGCCGCTCGTCGAGTACTACCGCAACATCGCCGGCGAGCACCCCGACTGGGACGAGTACCGGGCGGCCATGCTCAAGCAAGGCAAGTCGATCATCCGGGTCACGCCGGAGAGGTGGGGGCCGGTGGCCACGGGCGGCTTCCCGGCGCGGCTGGTGGAGGAGGGCTGAGGCCCTGCTCCGGTCCGCCGCGCCGGGGCGCGGGCGCCGTCAGCTTCCGCCGGCCGGCCGGGTGAGGTCGTAGAAGGTGGCCGAACCGGCCGTCACCTGCTCGAAGTTCTCCTCGACCCAGGAGGAGATCTGCGCCGACGTACCGCTGTCGGAGCCGCCGGCGCCGCCGCCCATGCCGCCTGCGGTGCCGCTGGAGACGAAGTAGTGGATCTTTCCTTCCGCCACGTACTCCTTGAACTGGGCCAGGGTCGGTGAGGGGTCGGTGCCGTTGAAGCCGCCGACGGCCATCACCGGGGAACCGGTGGCGAGCTGGTAGCCGGCGGCGTTCTGGGCGCCGACCGCGGCCGCGACCCAGGTGTAGTCGTCGGCGTCGGCCTCCAGCAGTTCCTTGGCCTCGGAGTCGACGTCGGCGCCGTTGAGCAGGCCGCCCATGCCGCCGCCCGAGCCGCCGGGGCCGCCGGACTCGCCGGGCGTGCCGCCGCCGGGCATGCCGCCGCCCTGGGGCAGTTGGCCGCCGTTCTGGCCCTGGCCGGGGGTGCCGCCGCCGGGGAAGCCGCCGGTGCCGTTCCGCCCGCCCGGCCCTTGTCCCTGACCGGGCGTGCCGCCGCCCGGCATGCCGCCGCCACCCGGCGTACCACCGCCGCCCGGCATGCCGCCGCCCGGGCCGCCGCCGCCCATCATGCTCGCGCCGGACGGACCGGCCGTGACGATCGAGCCGGTGTGGCCCTCGGCGAGGGTGCTGAGCGTGTACGCCGTGGGACCGGCCAGCGAGGCCGCCAGCCCCAGCGCCGCCGCGGCGAGCGCGAGCCGCCGGGGGAGCCGGCCGGCGAAGACCAGACCGAGCGCGGCGGCCAGGCCGCCGACCAGCACCAGCCACTTCAGCCACGGGAGGTAGTCGGGCGTGCGGTTGAGGAGCACGTATCCCCAGGCCGCGGTCGCCGTGACGGCTCCGGCGAGGACGATCGACGCCCACGGCTCGCGCCGCCTCTCCCACAGGGCCGCGGCGCCGATGCCGACCACGGCGGCCAGGTAGGGGGCGAGGGCGATCGTGTAGTACTGGTGGAAGATGCCGGCCATGTAGCTGAAGACGGCCATGGTCGTCACCAGCGAGCCGCCCCAGGCCAGCAGTGCGCCGCGGGCCGCGTCGGCGCGGGGGGCCCTGCGGGTGAGGACCAGGCCCGCGACCAGCAGGATCAGGGCCGCCGGGAGCAGCCAGGAGATCTGGCCGCCGATCTCGGAGTTGAACATCCGGTCCCAGCCGGTCTCGCCCCACTGCCCGGTGCCGCCCGCGCCGCCGCCTCCGCCGCCGACGCTGCCGGTCTCCTCGCCGTTGAGGCGGCCCAGACCGTTGTAGCCGAAGGTCAGCTCCAGGAAGCTGTTGTCCTGCGAGCCGCCGATGTACGGCCGCGAGGACGCCGGCCACAGCTCGACGATCGCGACCCACCAGCCGCCGGTGACGGCCATCGCGACGGCGGCGAGGCCCAGTTGGGCGAACCGCCTGCCCACCCTCACCGGCGCGCAGACCGCGTACACCACGGCCAGCGGCGGCAGGATCAGGAACGCCTGCAGCGTCTTGGCGAGGAACGCGAGACCGACCGCCGCCCCGGCCCACAGCAGCCACTTGGTACGGCCGTCCTCCAGGGCGCGGGTGACGAAGTACACGGTGAGCGCCATCAGCAGCGCCAGCATCGCGTCGGGGTTGTTGAAGCGGAACATCAGCGCCGCGACCGGGGTGAGCGCGAGCACGGCCCCCGCGATCAGACCGGCGGCGGGACCGGACCGGCGCCGTACGCCCGCGTACACGACGGCGACCGTGCCGACGCCCATGAGCACCTGCGGGGTCAGGATCGCCCACGAGTTGAGCCCGAAGATCCGGACCGACAGCTCCATCGGCCACATGAACGCCGAGGGCTTGTCGACGGTGATGGCGTTCGCGGCGTCCAGCGAGCCGAAGAAGAAGGCCTTCCAGGACTGGCTGCCCGCCTGCACGGCCGCCGAGTAGAAGGAGTTGGCGTAGCCGGAGGCGCTCAGGTTCCAGAGGTAGAGCACCGCGGTGACCAGCAGCAGACCGAGGAAGGCCGGGCGTGCCCAGCGCGGGTCCTCGGGCCGGCCGCGCCACAGCCCGCGGACCGAGGGACGCTTCGGCGCCGGCTCGGGGGGCGCGGTCGGGGGCGGGTCCCAGGTGGCGGGGCCGGCGCCGCCCTGTCCGGCCGTCGCGTCGTGGTGCGTGGTCATCGCGGGTCCCTCGGGTCGGTGTCGGCCGGGCTCACCGGCTCGATTCGCGTCGTCGCGTCCTGGTGGGCCTGGAACTGTGCCGTGGGGTGCTGCGTGGTGAGGTGCTGCGTGGTGAGGTGCTGCGTCGTCGCGTGCGATGCCGCCGGGACCGGGGCCGGGGCCGTGGGCCGGTGCGGGAGCGGAGGGTGGCCGTACGTGTGGGGACCGTACGCGTTGGAACCGTACGGGTGGGGACCGTACGGGTCGGCACCGTACGCGTTGGGCCCGTACGGATTGGGCCCGTACGGATTGGCGCCGTACCGGCCGGTGCCGTCGGCGACCGGCGGGCGGACGGCCGCTCCGGCCGGCGGCACCGGGTCCTCACGGCGGTCCGGGAAGACCCACGCCCGGAAGAGCAGGAACCGCAGCACCGTGGCCGCGAGGTTGGCGGCGATGAGCACCGCCAGCTCGGTGGAGTGCGCCGCGCCGTCCGTGGCCGCGTTCAGCGCGGCGAGCGAACCGCTGGTGAGGACCAGGCCGATGCCGAAGACGACCAGCCCCTGCGCCTGGTGCCGGACGGCACCGCTGCGGCCGCGCACCCCGAAGGTGAGCCTGCGGTTGGCGGCGGTGTTGGCGACCGCCGAGACCAGCAGGGCGAGGGCGTTGGCGATCTGCGAGCCGCAGAAGGTCCGGAAGCCGCTGTAGAGCAGCAGGTAGAAGAGGGTGGACAGGGCGCCGACGACGCAGAACCCCACGAGCTGCCGGGTCAGCCCGCGGGGCACGTCCTCGATGTCCCGGTCACGCGGGTCGTCCCCGAACGGCCGGGCCAGCCGGTCCAGCGGCAGCGAACCGGTGGCCAGCGCCTTGCCGACCCGCCAGACGCCCTTGAGGTCGTCGGTCGCCGTCTTGACGATGTGCACGGTGGAGTCGGGGTCGTCGACCCAGTCGACGGGGACCTCGTGGATGCGCAGCCCCGCCCGCTCGGCGAGCACCAGCATCTCGGTGTCGAAGAACCAGCCGGTGTCCTCCACCAGCGGCAGCAGCACCTGGGCGACATCCCGGCGGATGGCCTTGAACCCGCACTGGGCGTCGGAGAAGCGGGCCTGGAGCGAACCGCGCAGGATGAGGTTGTAGGAGCGGGAGATGAACTCCCGCTTGGCGCCGCGCACCACCCGGGAGGAACGGGCCAGCCGGGAGCCGATCGCCAGGTCCGAGTGGCCGGAGATCAGCGGGGCGACCAGCGGCAGCAGCGCGTTGAGGTCGGTGGACAGGTCGACGTCCATGTAGGCGAGGACCGGGGCGTCGGACGCCGACCAGACGGTCCGCAGGGCCCGGCCGCGGCCCTTCTGCTCCAGCCGGAACGACCGCACCTCGGCCAGCTCCGCCGCCAGCCCCGCGGCCACCCGCGGGGTGGTGTCCGTGGACGCGTTGTCGGCGATCGTGATGCGGAAGGCGTACGGGAAGGTGCGCGCCAGGTGCTCGTGCAGCCTGCGCACGCACGGCTGGAGGTCCTTCTCCTCGTTGTAGACGGGAATCACTACGTCCAGGACAGGCGTACCGGCCCCCACGGCCGGGAGGTGCTCCCGCGCCGGCAGGGTGCCCGGAGAAGAGTCGGTTCGCATGGAACCGACTCTTCTCAACCGCCCTGTCGCACCGGTGTGCTGGCGCTGTGTCACACCTGTGAGTACGATGCCCAGTTTGTCCGGGGGTCGGGTCCGGCGTCCAGGGCGGTGTCGGGGGCGGGAAGCGCGGGCAGATAGACGGTGAACACCGTCCGCCCGGGCACGCTGTCCACGGTCACCGCGCCGCCGTGCGCGGTCGACACGGCCTGCACGATGGCCAGGCCCAGACCCGTCGAACCGGTCGACCGGGAGCGGGCGGAGTCGCCGCGCGCGAACCGCTCGAAGACGTGCGGCAGCAGCTCGGGCGGGATGCCCTGCCCGTTGTCCTCGACGTCCAGGCACAGCCAGGGCCCCTGCCGGCGCACCCGGGCGGTGACCGTCGTACCGGGCGGGGTGTGGTTGCGGGCGTTGCCGAGCAGGTTGACCAGCACCTGCTGGAGCCGGGCGGCGTCCGCCGAGACCAGGGCCGGTTCGTCGGGCAGTTCGAGGCGCCAGTTGTGGTCCATGCCGGCCGCGCGGGCGTCGCTGACGGTGTCCACGACGAGGGGGGCGAGGTCGGTCTGCTCGAACTGCAGGGGCCGTCCGGCGTCCAGCCGGGCCAGCAGCAGGAGGTCCTCGACGAGCAGGGTCATCCGTCCGGCCTCGGACTCGATCCGGCCGAGCGCGTGCCGGGTGTCGGGGCCGACCTGTTCGCGTCCCCGGCGGGTGAGTTCGGCGTACCCGCGGATGGAGGCGAGCGGGGTGCGCAGCTCATGGCTGGCGTCCGCGACGAACTGCCGCACCCGCGTCTCGCTCTCCTGGCGGGCGTGCAGCGCGCCGTGCACGTGGTCGAGCATCCGGTTGAGCGCGGCACCGACCCGGCCGACCTCGCTGTGCGGGTCGCACTCGGACTCCGGGACCCGTTCGTTGAGGTTGACCTCGCCGGTGTGCAGGGGGAGTTCGGAGACGCGCTTGGCGGTGGCGGCGACCTTGCGCAGGGGGCGGGTGGCGACACCGACGATGATCAGACCGGCGAGCGACGCGGCGATCAGACCGGCCGCGGTGACGCTCACCTCGACGATGATCAGCGTGTTGATGGTGTTGTCGACGTCGGCGGTCGGGATGCCGACGTAGTACGCGCCGTCGGGACCCGACTTGTAGGTGACCCGGTACTCACCGAGGCCGGGGATCTCCACGGTGTGCTTGTTGCCGTCCTGGGCGACCGAGGCGAGCGCGGCGATCTGCGCGCTCTCCAGCGACGTGCCGTTCAGCGACAGGTCCTCGTCGGACTTCTTGCCGTACGCGGCCTCCGTGATCTCGCCGTCGACGACCTCGCCCGCGATGGTGCCGGAGGGCTGCGGGCCTTCGGAGACGAACACGGTGACGTCGGACTGCTCCTCGGGCTTCTGGACGCCGACGCCGCCGCCCTTGCCCCCGTCCTTCCCGGCGCCCGGCGGCGTGAAGTCGCCGGAGGCGCGCATGGCGACCTCACTGAGCTGTCCGTCCAGCTGCTCGTACAGGTGCGACCGCAGCGCCAGCGTGGTCACACTGCCGATCACCGCGCACACGACCGCGATCAGCACCACCGACGCGACGACGAGCCGCGTCCGCAGGGTGCGCGGACGCGGGCGACGCGGGCGCCGGCGCGGTCGCCGGCCCGTCATGACGCCGCGGGCTTGATCAGGTAACCGGCGCCGCGCCGCGTGTGGATCATCGGCTCGCGGCCGGCGTCGATCTTGCGCCGCAGGTAGGAGATGTACAGCTCGACGACGTTGGCCTGGCCGCCGAAGTCGTAGGACCACACCCGGTCCAGGATCTGCGCCTTGCTGAGCACGCGCCGCGGGTTGCGCATGAGGAAGCGCAGCAGCTCGAACTCGGTGGCGGTGAGGTGGATGCTGTCCCCGCCCCGCGTCACCTCGTGGCTGTCCTCGTCCAGGGTGAGGTCACCGACCACGAGCACGGAGTCCGACCGGCGGTCGGCCGCGCCGGAGCGCCGGATCAGCCCGCGCAGCCGCGCCACGACCTCCTCCAGGCTGAACGGCTTGGTGACGTAATCGTCCCCGCCGGCCGTCAGTCCGGCGATACGGTCCTCGACCGCGTCCTTGGCGGTCAGGAACAGCACCGGCACGTCGGGCAGCTCGCGCCGCAGCCGGCCGAGCACGCTCAGCCCGTCCATGTCCGGCAGCATCATGTCCAGCACCACAGCGTCGGGGCGGAACTCGCGCGCGATCTGGATCGCGCCCTGTCCGTCTCCCGCGCTGCGGATCTGCCAGCCCTCGTAACGCAGGGCCATGGACAACAGTTCGGTGATCGACAGCTCGTCGTCCACCACAAGCACTCGGACGGGGCTCCCGTCCGGCCTCAGCAGTTCGGTGCGCCCCTGGGGCGAGGTCGTGGTCATGCTTCACACCATGTCGGGGCCCTCTGAGAACACGCTTTCCCCAACCTGTGATTTCCCTGAGAAACACAGGTACCTCTCAGGAAGCCCCGGCCGCTCCCGGCACCCGGGTCAGACGGGTCAGAACAGCCCGTCCTGCCGCGCCCCGCCCGCCACCGCCCGCGAGGACGGCAGCGCCCGCAGCGCCCGCACCGGCACGTCGAACCGCTCGTCGCCGGCGGCCGGCTCCAGCCCCCAGCCGGTCATCAGCCGGGTGTCCAGTACGACGGTCCCGCGCTCCGTCGCCAGATGCAGATCCGGCCCGGCGGCCGCCACCAGCTCACCGCTGACCACCCCTCCCCCGACCAGCTCGGTCACCTCCCCCAGGACCCCGGCGCCGCCCCCTCCCGCACCGACCGCCCCTGCCCCGGCCCCCGCACCGGACGCCCCCGCCCCGGCCGTCGCACCGACCGTCCCTGCCCCAGCCACCGCACCGACCGCCACACCGGACGTGTTCACCGCGGCCGCCTCCCCGGACGCCTCCGCCAGCCCGAACACCCGGACATGATCCACAGCCCGGAACGGCTCCGGCGTCAGCGACTCGGGCCACCCGCCCAGCCCCAGCGCCCGCCCGTGCAGCTCCTCGATCTCCGCCGCGCGCTCCGCCTCCGTCCCCGGCAGCGTCATCCGCACGGCGCGCTTGTGGGCGTACGGAATCCGGTCGGGCACCCGCAGGGCCGCCCGCAGCAGCTCCTCGCTGCGCCGGGCGGCCATCAGCGGACCGCTGCCCAGCCAGCTGAAGCAGACCGCCCCCTGCTCCAGCAGCCGGGCCGGTCCGCGCTCCAGCGCGGTGATCCCCACCTTGACGAGCCCCGGCCCGAACCACGCCAGGTACACCCGGTACGGACGCGGGTCGTCCGCGACCGTGTCGGCGGCCACGGAGTGCGCCCGGTCCAGCCGCGCGCACTCCCCGCACCGGCCTCCCGTGCTCCGCCCCGGCACGGCCGCCCCCAGCGGGCAGGCGTTCCCCCGCGCCCCGCCACACGTCCGCCCGCCCCCTTCCCCTTCCGCGACCCTGAAGGCCACCCGTTTCCCCCAGGTCAGCGCGGTGCGCCGCCCGCCGTCCCAGCCCAGCACGGGCCCCCGCGCCGACCACCGCAGCCCCGTGCACCGCCACATCCGTGCCATCTCTGACGAGAGTAGGGGGCACCACTGACAACGCCGCCGGCCCCGGACTCCGGCTCCGGCTCCGGCTCCGGCTCCGGCTCCGGGGATGGTCCAGGGGCGGATCTAGCCGCGCGGGCCGGTGCGCAGGACCGCGAACAGCCCCCGCGCTCGCGTGCCGTCCGGCAGTCGCCAGGAGCCGGCGACATGACCGGCCGCGTCCGCGGGGCGGAGGGCCGCGTCGTCCTGGACGGGGCGCGGCACCCGGTGGAGGCGCAGGGTCGTGCCGGACGGTCCGGACAGCTCGGTGCCCTCCTGGTCGTCGACGACGGCGGTGAAGTCCGCGGGAACGGGGCCCGCGCCCGCGTAGGAGCGGATGACCTCCGGGTCGGGGGTGTCGCTGACGTTCTGGTCCTGGGCCCGGACCCGGCCCTCGATCAGCGCCGTCAACTGAGCCGCCAGCACCGGATCGTGGCAGCCGTCGTAGACCCAGCGGCGCCCCAGCACCCCGTGCTCCGCCGTGCCGACGAGGGCGTGTTCCGCCCCGTCGAGCGGGGCGCCGCGATAGGTGAGCGGCACCAGGTAGGTGACCGGGCCGGCCCCGGAGGCCCCGGTGACCACCATGAACTCGATCCCGACCGCGCCCTCCGGGTCGTCCAGCCGGAAACCGCCGGCCTTGGCCAGCCCCGGTCCGCCCGCGCCACCGCGGTACCAGGGGCGGGAAGGCAGCCAGGAACCGAGCAGTTCCAGCTTGGTCGGCTTGAGGACGGTGCGGTGAATGACGGCCATGCCCGGATTCCCTTCCGTGGAACGCACGCCAGGGGCCCCGCGGACTGATCCGCGGGGCCCCTGATCTGCTGTGCACTCGGCAGGATTCGAACCTGCAACCTTCTGATCCGTAGTCAGATGCTCTATCCGTTAAGCTACGAGTGCTTGTCTCACTGCTGTTCTGTTGTCGTCTCCGCTTTCGTCCTTCCGGCCCGCTCGCGGCGACAGGAAGAACATTACATGACTGCCGCCGTCATGTGAAATCCATTCCCCCCACCCCTTGTGACCTGCACAAACACCCCTCCGCACCCTCGATGCTCCCTTCGGGGGGGGCATACGACGAAGCCCCGGCCGCGGGGCCGGGGCTTCGTGTTCCTGTGCGGAGGCGGAGGGATTTGAACCCTCGATGGGCTTTAAGGCCCAAACCGCATTAGCAGTGCGGCGCCATAGACCGGACTAGGCGACGCCTCCAGACATCACACCCTCTCGCGTGAACGCGAGTGGTGCTTGCCGATGATGACACAGCCGAGCGCGGTGTCACCAATCGGCTCCCACGGTACTAGGCGGGTGGCCCGCAGGGCAAAGCCCTTGCCGTCGGCAGGGCGAGCGCAACATCCGGCGGGTTGACGCGTTGGACAGGCCATGTACCAGGTCACCCGCTTCCTGGGCGCCGCCGCTCTCTGCGCCGCCGCCCTCGTGTCCGTGTCCGCCGCGCCCACCACCGCGGCCACCGCCCCGGCCGCCCCGGCCGCCGGCGCCACCTCCGCCTCCCCCGCCCTCCCCGCCACCCCCGCCGACCGCTTCGTCCCGCCGCCGGTCCGGGACGAGGACCGCGCCCATCACCTGACCGTCACCGTCCGGGGCGCGGGCGAGGGCAAGGACGGTACGTACGAGCTGTACTGCCGGCCGAGCCGCGGCAGCCACCCCGACCCGGCCGGCGCCTGCGCCGCCGTGGACCGGAGCACCCGGGCCGGCCAGGACGCCTTCGCCCCGGCCCCCGAGGGCGGCGTCTGCACCATGCAGTACGGCGGCCCGGCCACCGCCCACGTCACCGGCACCTGGGCCGGACACCGCGTCGACGCCACCTACGACCGGCGCGACGGCTGCCGGATCGCCCGCTGGAACCGGCTGGTCCCGCTCCTGCCCGACCTGGGGCCGGCCGCCTCCTGACGCCGCCCGCCGAAGGCGCTCCGGACACGCCCCGGAGCGCCGGGACAGGCCGGGGACAGGGAACGGAACGGTTCCGCGAAGGTCTCGCAAAGGTCCCGCGACGTCAGGGCGTACGGACACGCGTTCCACGTCACTTCCCCGTGCGACGTCCCCGCCATCCGGCGCCGCACGCACGACCCCAGCCCTTAGACTCCCTCGGGTGACACGTCGCGGGCCGGTTGGCAAGATGGCCCGAACGGTCGGCAAGGTGCGGTAACAGGGAGGAAGGCGTCTCGTGAGCGGCAGGCCATCCCGGGGCGCTGCTCGCCTCGCAGCCATACTGGACGCGCTGCCGGACGCGTTGGTCCTGGTCAACGCCAACGGAACCGTCGTCAACGCGAACACCATCGCGCTGGAGGCCTTCGAGGCGCCCGGCACCGCGCTGGTCGGACGCGGGCTGCTGGACCTGCTCCCGGAATTCGACTCCAAGCTCATCCCCGGCTCCATGCGGCGCCCCGACCACGTCGACCCCCGGGCGCGCACCAAGCCGACCCGCATGGTGGCGCGGCGGACGGACGGCTCCGAGTTCCCCGTCGAGGTCGCCAGCGCCAACCTCGACTCCGGCCAGCAGGCCTACGACGCCTACGGCTATCCCGGCGACGAACTGCTGATGCTCGTCGTCCGCGACCTGTCCGGCACCGTCGACACCGAGGCCGAGCTGGCCCGTTCGCAGCGGCAGACCGAGATGATCCTGCGGGCCGCGTCCGAGGGCGTCGTCGGCACGGACACCGACGGGCGGATCGTCCTCGTCAACCCGGCCGCCGCCCAGACCCTCGGCTACCGCGCCAGCGACCTCGGCGGACGCGAGCTGCACACCCTCGTCCTGCACTCCCGCCCCGACGGCTCCCCCTTCCCGTACGCCGAGTCGCCGCTCGCCGACACCCTGCGCTCGGGGCGCAAGCACCGGGTGCGCGGGCAGGTGGTGTTCACCAAGAGCGGCGACCCGCTGCCGGTCGACCTGACCACCGCCCCCGTCCGCGACGGCGACCAGCTCGTCGGCGCCGTGATGACCTTCACCGACCGCCGGCCCCTCGACGCGCTGGTGAAGGAGAAGGAGGAGGCGGACCGGCGTCACGCCGAGGAGCTGGAGCGGCTCACCGCGGAGCACGCCTCCGAGCTGACCGCGCTGCGCCAGCGGCACGTGGCCGAGCTGGAGGAGCTGACCGAGAAGCACGAGGAGGAGCTGGCCGCGAACGAGGAGCGGTACGCCGCCCTCGGCGAACGCGAGAAGGACCGCTACGAGGCCCTCTCCGCCCGGCACGAACAGCTGCTGACGCTGCTCGGCACGTCGCTGCGCGGCCCGCTGGAGGAGCTGCGGCGGGAGCTGGGCGCCCTCGCCTCCGACGACGCCGGTCAGCTGTGGCCCGAGGCCAACCAGGTGCTGCACCACCTCGCGGCGGGCTACTCCCGGATCACCACCCTCATCGACAACGTGCTGGGGTACCAGCGGCTCGACGCCGAGGGCGGCGCGGGCGGGGTGACCCGTACGAAGGTCATGCTCGACGCGGTCGTCGCGGCCGGGGTCGACGGGGCCGTGGAGCTGGTCGGGCCGGGGCGGGTGCAGTTCGCCGTGCACGCGCCGCCCATCGAGGCCGAGGTCGACGCCCGGCTGCTGGCCACCGCGCTCGCCCACCTCGTCGCCGACGTGGCCGGGGTCGACGCGACCGGCAACGCGCCCGTCTCGGCGGGCGGTTACATGGACAACACGGTCGTGGTGGCCGCCGCCCAGCGCGGCGAGGTCGTCCGCATCGAGGTGCGCGGGCCGTACGCCGGCGGGGACCCGGTGCACGAGCCGATCGTCCGCGGGATCGTGCGGGCGCACGGCGGCGTGCTCCAGACGCACGAGGTGCCGGGGATGAGCGGCAGCGCGTACGTCCTCGAAGTGCCGATCGGCGCCGGGGCGGGGGCCGTCCCGGCCGCCGCCCCGGCTCCCGGCGGGGTCGTCGCGGTGCCGGAGTCCGGGCCACAACCCGCTCCGGAAGCAGCGTCGCGGGCAGTACCGGAGGCGGCGCGGGAGCCGGTGCAGGACGGTCCGGTCCCCGGGCCGGAGGGGACCGCGCCCGGCGAGCAGGGAGCCGGAGCCGGTGGTGGCGGCGGGCGGCGGCGGGCCCGGCGGGCCTCGGTCGACGCCTTCCTGGAGAGCGAGGCCGGGGACCCCGCCGACAGCGGCGGGACGGAAGCCGGTACGCCGACCGGCCGGCGCAGGCGCCGCGCGGCTCCGGAGCCCGGGGCGGAACCGGCGCGGGCATCCGTGCCGCTCCCGGCCCCGGCGCAGGCCGAGGGCTCCGGTGGCACCGGGCGGCGGCGCGGGCGGCCCGCCGAGGACGCGGGCGGCGGCCCGGCCGCCCTGGAGGCGGCCGCCGGGCTCCCCGGGATCTCCGAGGGCGCCGTCGTCACCGCGGCCGAGCACGCCGCCGGGACCGCGGCCACGGGCAACAACCTGGGCGGGACGGTTCCGCCGCACGGGGTTCCCGCGCCGGCGCAGGGGGTTCCCGGCCCCGAGGGGTCCGGCCGGCGTGCCCTGGGCGCCGACGGTGAACAGCACGCGCTGCCGCCGGCGCTTCCCGCGCAGGGCGGCGAGGCAGCCCCGCGGGCCGAGGCGGACCAGCCGACCGGACGGCGGCGCCGGGCCCTGGCCTCGGCGGCCGAGCGCGCCGTCGCGCAGGAGGCGGGTCCCCGGCAGGTCTTCGCCCTGCCGCCGGCCGAGGCCGACCGCCCGGCGGCGCCGGGGGGCGAACAGGCCACGGCCTCCGGGGCGGCGGGGGTTGCGGGGGCGCCGGGAGTTCATGGGGTCCAGGGGGCCCAGGGGGTCCAGGGGGCTGACGGGACCGGGCAGGCTTCGGCGCCGGGCGCGGGTGCGGGTCAGGTGCCGGGACCAGTGCCGGTGCCGGGTCAAGCATCGGCGCCGGTCGCGGGCCAGGTGTCGGTGCCGGGTGCCGGTCAGGTGCCGGTACCGGCCACGGGTCAAGTGCCGGGTCAAGTGCCGGTGCCGGCCGCGGGCCAGGTGCCGGTGCCGGCCGCGGGCCAGGTGCCGGTGCCGGCCGCGGGTCAGGTGCCGGTGCCGGGTGCCGGTCAGGTCCCGGTACAGGTCCAGGTGCCCGGGCAGACGACGGTCCCGGCCCAGAACCCCGTACCGGCTGCGGGCCAGTCCCCGGTGCCCGCTCCAGGACAGCCACCGGCTCCGGCTCCGGCCCAGCCGCCCGTCACGGCCGCGGGCGGCCAGATCCCGGTCCAGGTGCCCGGGCAGATGCCAGGTCAGGTTCCGGCCCCGGCCCCCGTACCGCCTCCGGGCCAGGCGGCCCCCGTACCGGCCCCGGGCCAGACCGCCGTACCCGTACCCGCTCCCGCCCATGTCCACGCCCCCGTCGCTCCTCCTCCCGGCCCCGCTGACGTACCGGCGGACGGTGGGCGGCACGACGCCGTTCCGCGGGACCAGGGCGAGGACCACACCCCGCCGCAGCCGCACCCCACCAGCGCGCCGACGGGCCGTCGTCGCCGGGCGGTCGGCACGCCGGCGGAGCCGTCGGACACGGCGGAGGCCGGGGTGGACGTGGCCGGGGCGCAGCCCGGGGCCGGTCAGCCTCTGCCCCAGCCGCGCCACCAGTCCCGGGCGTCCGCACCGTCCCCCGCGCCCGCTCAGGCGCAGGCGCACGTACCGGCGCAGGCGCACGCCCGGCCGCAGGTCCCGCAGCAGGACGGTGCCGGCCGGCCGCAGCCGTGGCCCGCCGCCGGCGACACGTCCGGCGCCGGTCTCCCCGTACCGCCCCGGGCACCCGCCCCGAACGCCGCCGAGTCCTCCGCCACCTCCGGGCGGGGCACCCCGCTGCCGCCGGAGAACGCCCCCCGGGCGGCGCAGCCGCTGCCCGCCGAGGCCGCCGTCCCGGTCGATCCGGACTCGACGCAGGGCCGGGCGATCAGCGTGCGGACGCTGGGGCAGGGGGTGCCGTTCAACCGGCAGGCGGCCCAGGCGCAGCAGCCGACGGCCACGCCCGCCCCGCACCACCCGAGCGGTTCCGGCCGCCGCCGCAAGCTCGGTACGCCGCCCGATCCGGCCGCCACCCGTCCGGAGCAGGGGACGCAGGCGGCGGGGGCCGCCCGGCCGCATCCGCAGGCCGGGCAGCAGCCGCCCAGGATCGGGCAGCCGACCGAGGGCACCGGACGGTCGTACGCCATAGGAGCACCGGACAAGAACGCCGCCGAGGGGCCCGAACCGCTGGACGGGCCAGGTGGCGCCGTGGAGGTGGCGGACCCGCCGCGTCCACAGCCGATGGACGACGAGCTGCCGCCGGAGCCGCTGGACAACCCGCGTCGGCTGCTGGTGTGGCCCGCGCCGGACGTCAGTACGCAGCAGGCGCTGAGCGACCGGGGCTACCGGCCGGTCATCGTGCACTCGCGCGAGGAGGTCGACGCGCAGATCGCCGCCTTCCCCGCGGCCCTGTTCGTGGACCCGCTGACCGGGCCGATCACCCGGACCGCCCTGCAGTCGCTGCGGCAGGCGGCCGTCGCGGCCGAGGTGCCGGTGATGGTCACGGCCGGACTGGGACAGGCGTCGCGGGACGCCGCCTACGGGGCCGACCCCGCCGTACTCCTCAAGGCGCTGGCCCCCCGGGACAGTGAGCAGCATCCGCCGCGGGTGCTGCTGATCGAGGAGCACGCGGAGATCGCGCTGGCGCTGACGGCGACGCTGGAGCGGCGCGGGATGCAGGTGGCGCGGGCGGCGAGCGACGCGGACGCGGTGACGCTGGCGGGACAGTTCCGGCCGAACCTGGTCGTGATGGACCTGATGCGGACGCGGCGGGAGCCGGGTGCCGGGTTCGCCGGGATCATCGACTGGCTGCGGGCGAACGGGCAGCTCAACCGCACCCCGCTCGTCGTCTACACCGCCGCCGTCGACCAGGCCGACCTGCCGCGGCTGGCCTCGGGCGAGACGGTGCTGTTCCTGGCGGAGCGGTCCACCAGCCCCGAGGTGCAGGCTCGGATCGTGGAGCTGCTCGCCCGGATCGGGACCAATTAGCGCCCCCGACGGCGATGATCCCGCGCGCCGCCTCCTTGAGGGAGGCGGCGCGCGGGCGGTCGGCCCACGGACGTCACAGGCGGGGGCGGAGTCACAGGCGGGTGACGGACAGCTCCCCGGCGGCGTACCGGCGGCGCAGCACCTTCTTGTCGAACTTGCCGACGCTCGTCTTCGGCACCGCCTCGATGACCGTCCAGCGCTCCGGGAGCTGCCACTTGGCGATGCCCCGCTCGTCGGCGAGGAAGGCGCGCAGCGCCTCGAAGCCGACCGTGGCCCCCTCCCGCAGGACGACGGTGGCCAGCGGGCGCTCGCCCCACTTGTCGTCGGGTACGGCGACGACGGCGGCCTCGGCGACATCGGGGTGGGCCATGAGCGCGTTCTCCAGCTCGACGGACGAGATCCACTCACCGCCGGACTTGATGACGTCCTTGGCCCGGTCGGTGAGGGTGAGGTAGCCGTCCGGGGAGATGGTCCCGACGTCGCCCGTCTTCAGCCAGCCGTCCTCGCTGAACTTGTCGGCGGGGCGCAGTGGTTCGGCGGCCGGTCCGCCGTAGTAGGCACCGGCGATCCACGGTCCCCGGACCTCCAGCTCGCCGGCCGACTCGCCGTCCCAGGGCAGGCGCTCGCCGCCCGGCCCGGTGAGGCGGGCCTCGACGCCGGCCGCGAACCGGCCCTGGGTGAGGCGGTAGCCGAACTCCTCCTCCGTGCCGACCGCGTGGGCCGGCGGCCGGGCCACCGTGCCCAGCGGGGAGGTCTCGGTCATGCCCCAGGCGTGGCAGACCCGCATGCCCAGCGCGTCGAACGCCTCCATCAGCGACGGCGGACACGCGGACCCGCCGATGGTCACCTGGGTGAGCGACGAGACGTCCCGGGGCCGGGCGGTCAGCTCGGCGAGCAGGCCCTGCCAGATGGTGGGGACGGCGGCGGCGTGCGTCGGCCGCTCGGCCTCGATCATCCGGGCGAGCGGCGCGGGCTGGAGGAAGCGGTCCGGCATCAGCATGTTGATGCCGGTCATGAAGGTGGCGTGCGGCAGCCCCCACGCGTTCACGTGGAACTGCGGTACGACCACCAGTGAGGTGTCCTGGTCGGTCAGGCCCATCGACTGGGCCATGTTGACCTGCATGGAGTGCAGGTAGACGCTGCGGTGGCTGTAGACCACGCCCTTGGGGTCGCCGGTCGTGCCGGAGGTGTAGCACATGGCCGCCGCCGCGCGTTCGTCCAGCTCCGGCCAGTCGTAGGCGGCCGGCTTCCCGGCGATCAGCTCCTCGTACTCGTGGACCTGGGCGGACGCCCCTGCGAGCGGGGTCCGGTCACCGGCTCCGGAGACGATGACGTGCTCCACCGTCTTCAGGTGGGGCAGCAGCGGGGCGAGCAGGGGGATCAACGAGCCGTTGGCGATCACGACACGGTCGGCCGCGTGGTTCACGATCCAGGCGAGCTGCTCGGGCGGGAGGCGGAGGTTGAGGGTGTGCAGGACCGCGCCCATGGAGGGGATCGCGAAGTACGCCTCGACGTGTTCGGAGTTGTTCCACATGAACGTCGCGACACGGTCGTCGTCGCCGATCCCCAGGTCGTCGCGCAGGGCGTGCGCCAGCTGGGCGGCACGGGTGCCGATCTCGGCGTAGGAGCGGCGGTGCGGCTCCCCCTCACCGGTCCAGGTGGTCACCCGAGAGGTGCCGTGGACCGTCGACCCGTGGGTCAGGATCCTGGAAACGAGCAGCGGTACGTCCTGCATCGTGCTCAGCACGGTGACCTCCCGGGGCGACATTGCCTACGCGGCGGTAAGGGTTGCGCCGATTCTGCGCACGTACCACGCGGTATGTCACTAGGTACCGGTGATCGATCACTGCGGATCGGGGGCGGGGCTCGGCCGGGCCTGCCCGGACCCCTCGGACCGGGGGCTGGCCGGGACATACCAGGGCGTGCCCGAACCCCCTCGGGCCAGGGACCTGGCCGGGGCCTGCCCGCCCCTGCCCGGGCACGCCTGGGACCCGCACGACCGCTCACCGGGACCCGCCCGCTCACTCGCCGGAACACGCCCGGCCACTCACCAGGACCCCCGCTCGTCGGCCCCTCGCAAGGATCCGGCGGTCAGTTCCTCGCAGGGACCTGGCGGTCAGTTCCTCCAAGGCCCCGGGTCACCGGGACATACCCAGCTCAGGGTGGAGTTCGGGGTCGTCCCGGAGCTTTCCCAGGGCGCGGGACACCGCCGACTTCACCGTGCCGACGGAGACGCCGAGCACTTCGGCCGTCTGGGCCTCGCTGAGATCCTCGTAGTACCTGAGGACGACCATCGCCCGCTGGCGGGCCGGCAGCTTCAGGATCGCCCGCCACATCGCGTCGTGCAGCGCCTGCTGCTCGGCCGGGTCGTGCCCGCCGGGCACGGGCTCCGGCTCGGGCAGCTCGTCGCACGCGAACTCGTCGACCTTGCGCTTGCGCCACTGTGACGTCCGTGTGTTCAGCAGGGCCCGCCGGACGTAGCCGTCCAGTGCCCGATGGTCCTCGATGCGCTCCCAGGCGACGTACGTCTTGGTGAGCGCGGTCTGCAGCAGGTCCTCCGCGTCGCTCGGGTTCGCGGTCAGCGACCGGGCGGTGCGCAGCAGCACCGGCTGCCGGGCCTTCACGTACGACGCGAAGGACGGGTACGAGAACGGCTGGTACGGCACGGTCTGCGTCGCCGGCCCGGCGACGTTCGAAGCCCTGGTGCAGACGGGTGTGGTCATGCCCCAACGCTATGAGCGACGGGTACGGCCCCGGATCGGCCGCAGGTCCCGAAGCGGGCTCCGCCTCAGGTTGTAGGGACGGGCCCGGCCGCACCTCCTGTGGGTGGACGAGGGGTGCGGGGCGGATGAGGGATCACCCCTGGGGGCGGACCCGGAGGGTGGACGCCCGGCGGGGGGAACGCCTGCGCGACGGTACCGGAGTACCGCCGCGCCGACGCGTCGCGACCCCATGAAGCACACCCACACCTCGGAGGGAGGGACCGGCCGGGCCGGCGCCGGTGAGCAAGCGCCCGTACCGGTCCCTCAGCCCACTACCACAGCGGGGTGAAGTTGACGGCCACGTTCTCGTTGCCCTGGTTGATGGCCGTGAACGCGGAGCCGTCGACCTGCGCGGTGTTGCTCTGGTTCGAGGCGCCCGAGCCGACCGCCTGCTGCTGCGTGGTCGCCGAGTTGCCGTTGTTGTCGCCGCCGACGCCGCTGCCGATGATGCCCGCGTAGGCCTCGGAGGCGGTCGCGTTCGATCCGTCGTCCGCGATGGCGCCGTTGTCAGCGGTGGCCACGCCGGCGAAGAGGGCGGCGGCGAGCGGCAGGGCGGAGACGGCGGCGATGACGCGAGCGGTACGGATGCTTGCCATGTTGTTCCTCCTGAAGATGCGCACCGGCCGCTGCCGGCGACACGAGAAGTACCTGGACCAGCCTGTTCACCAGGACAGTTGGCCGCCCGTCCCGGTGCCGTGCACGACGTCGCGTGATCAGAGTTGCCCACCGATCACCCGCGAACCACCCCCATAGCCCCGATTCGCCCTCAAGCGTGAGGAGAAGTGGATAAACCCTTTCGCACCCTTGCGTCGCACCTCAGGACAGGAGGGACAGCAACACCCCAAGCAGTACAAGAGGTGAAGCGTTCCGGCATCACCGCTCCCGCCACCCCGCACCCGGCGCGTCGTACGCACTCCCCTTCCCTTTCTCGAACAGACATACGAAAATGAAGTCATGGCCACCACCGACCGGCAGGCCACGACGCCGGCCCTCGCACACGCTCTGTCCGCCGCCGAGCGCGGACTGGCCGTCATCCCGCTCTCCCGGACGAAGCTCCCGGCCCTGCGTTCCCCGCACCGCGACGGCCCCGACGGCACCACCCCCTGCCGCGGCGAGTGCGGACGCCCCGGCCACGGGGTCCACGACGCCTCCACCGACCCCGCCCGCATCCGCGAACTGTTCGCGGCCGCCCCCTGGGCCACGGGGTACGGCATCGCCTGCGGTCTGCCCCCGCACCACCTCATCGGCATCGACCTGGACACGAAACCGGACGGGAACTCCCCGACCGCCCTGCGCGAACTGGCCCTGCGGCACCTGTTCACGATCCCGCCCACGATCGTCGTCCTCACCCCCAGCGGTGGCCGCCACCTCTGGCTGACCGGCCCGCCCGACACCGCCGTGCCCAACTCGGCCGGCCGCCTCGCCCCGGGCGTCGACGTCCGCGGCACCGGCGGCTACCTGGTCGGCCCCGGCTCCCGCACCCGGCACGGCACGTACGCCATCGCCCCCGGGACCGCGCACCTGGCGCCCGCGCCCTGCCCGCGCGCCCTCCTGCGCCTGCTGCTCCCCGCGCCCCGCACGCACCACCCCACGCCCTCCCCCGACACCGCCCAGGGCCAGGGCCTGGTCAACTTCGTCCTCTCCGCCCACGAGGGCCAGCGCAACACCCGCCTGTTCTGGGCGGCCTGCCGCGCCTACGAGAACGGCATCGGCCCCGCCCTCACCGACGCCCTCCTCGACGCGGCCCTCCACACCGGCCTCACCGAACGCGAGGCCCGGGCCACCCTCACCTCAGCCGCCCGCATGACGGGACACCGCCCCTGACATCCCCCACTGCCGAACGACCACGGCCCCCGACCGTCATGCCTGGTCAGGGGCCGTCTCGCTGCGGTGGGTGTGGGATTTGAACCCACGGTGACATCGCTGCCACGACGGTTTTCAAGACCGTTCCCTTAGGCCGCTCGGGCAACCCACCTCTGCCCCGGCCCGCCTGGGGCGGAGCGGGTACAGCGTACCGGCACCCGGCGGTGTGCGGGGGCCGGAGGTCCGGGGAGACGGATGGCTGCCCGGGGCCCCGGGTTCCGGGCCCCGGGTTCCGGGTTCCGGGTTCCGGGTTCCGGGTTCCGGGTTCCGTTCGATGGTGTGTCGCATCGCGGGGCGTACTCGGTGCCCGGCCGGCCGGGCAGCGGGTGTGCGTCGGGTCCTGCTGCCGGCCACGACGGTGAGGAGGCCGTGCCGCCGGCCAGGTCCTCACCGTGTGCGAGAAGCGGCCGGGCGGCTCAGTCGTCGCCGGTCTTGGAGCCCAGGGTGAGTTCCACCGTGTTCTCCTTGCCGTCGCGCTCGTAGGTGACCTTCACCTTGTCGCCGGGCTGGTGGGTCCAGATCTCGCCGATCAGGGTGGGGCCGCTGTCGATGACGTGGTCGTCCAGCTTGGTGATGACGTCACCGGGCTTGAGGCCGGCCTTGTCCGCGGGGCCGCCGGACTCGACGGGCTCGGCGCCGCTGACGCCCTGCTCGGTGATCTGGGCGCCGTCCGTCGTCTCCTCCAGGGAGACGGAGGCGCCGATCTTCGCGTACACCGGCTCGCCGGTCTTGATCAGCTGCTGGGCGACGTACTTGGCCTGGTTGATCGGGATGGCGAAGCCGAGGCCGATGGAGCCGGCCTGGCCGGTGCCGCCGAGGCCGTTGCTCGCGGACTGGATCGCGGAGTTGATGCCGATGACGTTGCCCCGGGCGTCCAGCAGCGGGCCGCCGGAGTTGCCCGGGTTGATGGAGGCGTCGGTCTGCAGGGCGCTCATGTAGGACGCCTTACTGGTGGCACTGCCGTCACTGGAGGCGACGGGGCGGTCCTTGGCGCTGATGATGCCCGTGGTGACGGTGTTGGACAGGCCGAACGGGGCGCCGATGGCGATCGTGGAGTCGCCCACGGCCACCTTGTCGGAGTCGCCCAGGGCGAGCGGGTTCAGGTTCGACGGCGCGTTCGCCAGCTTGATGACGGCGACGTCGTAGCCCTGCGCGTGGCCGACCACCGAGGCGTTGTACTTCTTCCCGTCCGGGAACGTGGCGGTGAGCTTTCCGCCGTCGACCGCCTCGGCCACCACGTGGTTGTTGGTGAGGATGTGGCCCTGCTTGTCGAAGACGAAACCGGTCCCGGTGCCGCCCTCGCCGCTGGTGCTCTCGGCCTCGATGGTGACCGTGCTGGGCAGCGCCTTGGCGGCCACGCCCGCGATGGTGCCCGCGTCGCGCTTGACCGAGCCGCCGGTGTCCGAGGCGGAGACCGTGGTGGAACCCGAGTCGTTGTTCTCGGCCAGGGTGTAGCCGAGGCCGCCGCCGAGGCCGCCCGCCACCAGCGCGGCGACCAGGACCGCCGCGAACAGTCCACCGCGCCCGCCGCCGGACTTCGGCGCGGGCGGCTGGTACGGGGCGCCCCAGCCGCCGCCTCCGCCGCCGGAACCGTCACCGCCGCCGAATCCGACGCCGCCACCGGTGCCGCCGCCCGCGTACGGGGTGGACGGCGGCGGGGGCGGCGGCCAGGAGGCGTCGGGGGCCGAGCCCTGCGCGGCCGCTCCGTACGGGGCGGGTGCCGGCGCCGGGCCGCCCTGGAGCGGACTGCCCTGGCCCGGACCGCCCTGGTGGCTCTGGGAAGCTGCGGCGGAATCCACCGGCACGGGGGGTGCGGACGGGGCCGGAGGTACCGCGGTGCCCTCGTTCTCGGTGCTCACAGCTTTTCTCCTCGGTCCACGGCTGTTGTTCGTCCCACTCGGTCGCACTCAGTCGCACTCAGTCGCACTCAGTCGCACTCGACCGTGTCCGGCCATGCTCGTGCGCGCTCGTACGCGCTCGTGGGCGCCGGGCCCGGAGGGTCCGACGCGTGCAGCTGCGCATGTCTTTTTTGTATGCCCCAGCTTTTCCCACGAGCCGTCAGAGCACCATAAGCGGTCGCTGTGGGTCCGTGGTTATTCCTTACTTAGGAAATGTAAGACATACCGGCCCGGATGCCCCGCCCGCGTCTTCCGCCCGCCTCACACCTGTCCCCGCCCGGTGGCACCATGACGCGGTGACCCACGCACGACAGCACCGTATCCAGGTCGTCGCCCACCGCGGGGCCTCGGAAGAAGCCCCCGAACACACCCTCGCCGCGTACATGAAGGCCATCGAGGAGGGTGCGGACGCCCTCGAGTGCGACGTGCGCCTGACGGCCGACGGCCACCTCGTGTGCGTCCACGACCGGCGCGTCAACCGTACGTCCAACGGGCGCGGCGCGGTCTCGGCGATGGAGCTGGCCGACCTGGCGGCACTGGACTTCGGCTCCTGGAAGACGCGCGAGGCGTGGCGGATCCGCGGCGAGGAACCCCAGTGGGAGCACCGTCCGGAGGACCGGGAGGCGACCTCCGTACTCACCCTGGAGCGGCTGCTCGAACTCGTCGCCGACGCGGGACGCAGGGTGGAGCTGGCCGTCGAGACCAAGCACCCCACGCGCTGGGCGGGGCAGGTGGAGGAGCGGCTGCTGGCGCTGCTGAAGCGGTTCGGGCTGGACGCCCCGGCCGACCCGGACGACACGCGCGTGCGCGTGATGAGCTTCTCGGCGCGTTCGCTGCACCGGGTGCGGGCCGCCGCGCCGACCCTGCCCACCGTCTACCTGATGCAGTTCGTCTCGCCCCGGCTGCGCGACGGGCGGCTGCCGGCCGGCGTCCGGTTCGCGGGTCCCTCGGTGCGGATCGTGCGCAGTCATCCCGCCTATGTCGAGCGTCTGAAACGGGCCGGCCACCAGGTGCACGTGTGGACCGTGAACGAGCCGGGGGACGTGGACCTCTGCGTGAACCTCGGCGTCGACGCCATCATCACCAACCGCCCCCGCGCGGTCCTGGACCACCTCGGCCGCTGAGACCGCCGACCGGCACGCGCACTGCTGCGGAACGCACACCTGGTCGGCCACCGGCCTGATCCGGTAGCCAAACCGGCACATTCCAGCCATCCGGGCGCCGTCTGATCACCGGGAGTGCTCCGGCGCGTTCGGCCCGTGTCCGGGTGTGCCGAATGCGTCACCGGGCGCGGATCGGCCGGTTTCCGGTTCAGGCCAAAGGGGCATTCACACCGTGGCGTGGGGCGAAGGAGGTCTCGGGGGTGGCGTTGGTGGTGGCACAGGAGGTGCCGACGTCGTCGAGTATGGCCGTTCCCCATGGTCCTTCGGGCGTGGGGGAAGCAAGGCACCGCATGCGTGATCAGTTGCGCGAGAGCGGAGTCACGGAAGCGGTCATCGACGACGCCGTACTGATCCTTTCAGAACTCTTGAGCAATGCCTGCAAGCACGGCCGGCCCCTGGGGGACGCCCTGGCCGGAGACGGCGACGTACGGGCCGCCTGGCGGGTGGACGCCGGCGGCCGGCTCCTGGTCGAGGTGACCGACGGCGGCGGACCGACCCGTCCGGCCCCGGCGACCCCCTCGGTGACGGCGCACGGGGGCCGCGGGCTCAACATCATCACCGCGCTGGCCGACGACTGGGGAGTGCGCGACGACGCCCGGGGCGAGGTCACGGTCTGGGTCGTCGTCCACGACGACGTGTACGACCCGGACGCCGGACACCGGCGCGACGACTTCGCCGCGCGCGTGGGCGTCCCGGCGGTGGCCGACATCCCGGGACTGGACTTCGCGGACGCCTTCGACGATCTCGGCTGACCACGACGGGCCGACGCCGCGTCGGGCCGACGCCGCGGTGAACCGGGTCGGCGGGCGGGCTGGAGCGGCGCGTCCAGCGGACGGGGCGGCGGGTGGGGGACTTGACCGGCGCGCTCGGCGGACGGGGTGGCGGATGCGCGGACTTGACCGGCGCGTCCAGCGAACGGACCGGCGGACAGACCGACTCGACCGGCCCGCCCAGCGGACGGACCGGCGGACAGACCGACTCGACCGGCCCGCCCAGCGGACGGACCGGCGGACAGACCGACTCGA
>NZ_JBUDHV010000007.1:55319-181370 GCF_054956795.1 Streptomyces sp. SYSU D01066-1
CCGGCCCGCCCAGCGAACGGACCGGCGGACAGACCGACTCGACCGGCCCGCCCAGCGAACGGACCGGCGGACAGACCGACTCGACCGGCCCGCCCAGCGAACGGACCGGCGGACAGACCGACTCGACCGGCCCGCCCAGCGGACGGACCGGCGGACAGGCGGACGGGGCGGCGGACGGGTCCGGCTGGTTCTCCGGCAGTCAGGTCCGGCCGGCGCCTCGGTGGACGGCCTCGCGGGCGTCCCGCGAAACCCGTGCCGTCGCGCACGGTCCCGGAGTTGTCCACAGGTCCCCGTCGGCCCCGACGTGAACGGCTAGGCTCGCGCCCGTACGAGTAGAGCCGTAACCGGGAGACACCCACGATGGCCAAGAAGCGCCCCCAGACGAAGGCCAAGCGCCCTCAGCTCGATGCGGAGGTCCCGGTCGTCGGCGCCCGCGAACCCTGCCCCTGCGGCAGCGGTCGCCGTTACAAGGCGTGTCACGGACGGGCCGCCGCCCAGGCCGTGACCGAGCTGGTGCAGCGCCCCTTCGAGGGACTGCCCGGCGAGTGCGACTGGGTGGCGCTGCGCGAGCTGGTGCCGGCGGCCACGGTGGAGTTGCCGCTGAAGGGCGGCCTGCCCGAGGGCGTCCCGTCCGTCACCCTGGCGACGGTCCTGCCGATGGCCTGGCCGGCGCTGCGCCGCGACGACGGCTCGGTCCTGCTCGGCCTGCAGAACGACACGCCCTCCGGTGACATCAGCCGCGACCTGGCCGACACCCTCCAGCGGGCCCTGGACGCCGCACCGGGTACGCCGGTCCAGGCCCGTCGGGCACCGGCGGACGGCCCCCGGCTCCAGGACCTGCTCGACGCAGACGGCGTTTTCGAGCCAGTGGTGCACGAGGGCTTCGAGTTCTGGGTCCCGGACGCGGAGAACGCCACGCCCGAGGTGACCGCCTCCCTGGAGCGGGCCAACGCCGCGGCCATCCCGACCGTCCGGCTCCAGGGCGTGGACGCCGCCTACTGGTGCGAGACGCCGGAGAAGAACCACCTGCGCTGGGTCATGCCGCACGAGGAGGAGCGGCTGCTGGACGCTCTCGCGCGGCTGCACGCGGCGGGCCGGTCGTCCCTCGGGGAGGGCACCCGGCTCGTCGGTTCCTTCCGCGCCCACGGGCTGATCGTGCCGGTCTGGGACCTGCCGGGGGCCGTCTCCGCACAGGACGTCGAGAAGCCGGCGGCCGAGTTCGCCGAACGCCTCGCCGAGGCCCTGGGCACGGACGCGCCGCTCAGCGCCGAGGAGCGCCGGGCCCGTGGCGGTCTGACCAACCGGCAGGTCACGCTCAGTTGACGTCCGGCCGCCGGGTGGGTGACCCCGTTCACCCCCTCCGGTCGGCGCGGATCAGTCGATGACCGGAAACACAGAGACGGAATTTGCTAACCGCCGATCTCTTGTTACCGTTCCAGTAGCCCGGTTGCTGGTGCATCCCCCGTCGCCAGCAACCGGGCCTTTGTGCGTCCAGCGCCGTGCATCGCCGTCCAGCGCCCCTCCCAGTGCCGCACAGCGCCGTCCAACGCCGTGCGGCACCCTGCCTCGCCGTCCAGTACAGCGCAGCCCGTCCAGTACCGCGCGGCGCCGTACGGCTTCGCCAAGCGTCGTGAGCCCACCGCGCCCTACAGCTCGGGCGCGCTCACTCCTGTACGGGTGAGGGCCTCGACCACCGCGTCCACCACGGCCTCCACATCGGGCACCCAGGGCGAGGACGAGCCGGGCAGCGGGGCCCGCTCCCAGCGGACGGGGCCCGCGCCGCACTCGGACGGGGGCAGGGCGAGGTAGCCGCCCTCGCCGTGGAAGCGCAGGGAGCCGGGGACGAAGTCCTTGGCATAGAGCAGTTCGCCCAGTTGCTCCAAGGAGTACGGCTTGACGAGGATCGACCAGCGGGTCGGCGAGGCGACGACCGGGCCGAGCCGCATGCCCGTCCGGTCGAGCGCGACCAGGGCGCGGGCGGCCGGCAGCGCGGGCAGGGACACGGCGCACGGGGCGTTGCCCCCGGTGGCCAGGACGATCGGGGCGGCCGGCCGGTTGGCCCACCACCAGCGCACCATGCGTCCGTCGGTGGTGGCCGCGAGGAGCCCTGGGTCGAAGGGGTGCGCGCCGGGCACCGGGCACTCCGGATCGGGACAGGAGCAGCCGGACCGCCCCTGCGGATCCGCCGCCACGCCAGGGAGAACGGGCCACTGCCATTCCGTGGCGTAGGTCAGGGCCGCGCCGGTCAGGTCAGGCCTCCCGGCACCGCGCCGGGACAGGAGCCTGCGTCGCCTTCCGAGGATCTCGCGCATGAGCGCTCGTTCCTTTCCGTTGCACGCCTGGCAACACCGAGGTCCACATCACACCATGGGTCGATCTCTTCACTGCGCGTATCTGTCGGCGCATCACACCTTGCCGGAGGCAAGGGGAACCCCTATGGGTCGAGCATCGGCTGCGTCCGCGGCCGGTCCGTCCATACTGCGTCTGGCAAAAGCATGGGCGTGGCGCGGGGTGGCGGAGCATGGCGTTTTGCCGTCCCGCGTATTTCTCTCCGCCTCCGCCACGGGAGGATGGGGCACGGTCGTCGGTGGATAGGACGCCCGGGTCCATCGCCAGGTTCCGGATGGCGCCGAATACCCGCCGACCACACCTGGCTTTCACCGAGTACGTACCCATCACGACCGCTGTGACGCTCCGTGAAGCACCACCAGTCGACCGCAACAAGACGTACTGCGGGGTGTTTTCCGGCCAACTTCGTTCCTTCACACAACACAGACCAGGACGTCACCCACACCTCATGGACACCAGTAATCCCAGCAGGACAATGCTGGACATCTCCTCACCAGTGCGTGTACATGTGGAGACACTGCCGGCGACGCAGAACGACATGGGGGTTTGCGATGCTTTTGAGCAGTAAGGGCCGGTCGGGAAGCCGACTGCCATGAACGCACCCCACCCTCCGAAAGTGGCCGGAATCGATTCATCGGTTCCCTCACCCGCACACACTGCCGCGCCCGCCACGCCGGGCGCCCCGCCGGTCCGTCCGGGCTCCCCCGGGAGCCACGGAGCCCCCGGCGCCCTCCTCCAGGACCGCCTGGCCGGCTGGGTGTCCGACCTCACCACGCTGCACGAACTGACCGAACGCCTGGTCCGCACCGGCACCCTCGCCGACGCCTTCGACGAAGTGCTGCGGGCCGGAGCCGCCCTGGTGGGCGCGCGCCGCGGCCTGGTCGTGCTGGAACCCGCCGACGGACTGGGCCCGGACACCTCGGCCGGTCTCGGCCTGACCCGCGCCGACCTGGGGCACATCGAGACCGTTCCGCGCGCCTCACTGGCGCACGGACGGATCCTGGAGGGGCTGCCGGTCGGCGAGAGCGGGATCGCCGAGCCCGATCTGCTCGCCGAGGAGGGACTCGACCCCCGGCACCGCGACGTCGCCGTCCGCCTCGGCTACGCCGCCAGCTACGCGCTCCCCCTGCGGACCGAGTCCGCCGGGCGCCTCGGCGTGGCCGTATGGCTGTACGACGCGCCCGCCGAGCCGCGCGAGCGGCAGCGGCACCTGGCCGGGCTGTACGTCCGCTACGCGGCCGAACACCTGGGCCGGCTCCGCGAACTGGAGCGCACGCGCGCGTGCATGGCCACGATCGCCGAAGAGCTGCTCCCCGCGCGGCTGCCGCGCGCCCCCGGCGTCCGGCTCGCCGCCCGGCACCGCACCGGCCCGCGCGGCGGCGGCGACTGGTACGACGCGCTGCCGCTGCCGGACTCCGCGCTCGGCCTGTGCGTCGGCTCCGTCACCGGTTCCGGGCCCGGCGCGCTGGCCGCGATGGGCCGGATGCGGGCCTCCTTGCGGGCGTACGCCGTGATGGAGGGCGAGGACCCGGTCGCCGTCCTGTCCGACCTGGAGCTGCTGCTGCGGCTCACCGAACCCGCCCGCTCGGCCACCGCCCTGTTCGGCTACTGCGAGCCCACGCTGCGCCGGATCACGCTGGCCGGTGCCGGGCACAGTCCGCCGCTGCTGACCGGGGAGCGGCGCACGGAGTTCGTGGAGACCTCGGTCTCCGCGCCGCTGGGCATGCTGGCGTGCTGGGAGGCGCCGAGCGTGGAGGTGCGCGCCGACCCCGGGGAGACGGTCCTGCTCTACACCGACGGGCTGCTGCGCCGTACCGGCGACCCGGTCGACCGCGCCTTCGCCCGCCTCCACGCGGCCGCCGCCTGCGTCCCCCGGGCCAAACGGCACGATCCGGACGCGGTCGCCGAGCACGTCCTGCGCACCGTGCTGCCGGACGGACTGGACGAGGCGGACCCCGAGGAGGACGTGGTGCTGCTCGCCGTCCGCTTCGAGTAGCGGCCGGGGCAGCCGCCGGCGCGGCCGGAACAGCCGCCGCGGTAACAGGTCCTCGGGCCCTGGGCCCCCTTCCGTACGACCGTACGATGGGAGGTGGTCCAGTGCCGTTACAAGGAGGATGACCGTGTCGGAGGAGCTGCCGGAGACCCCGGAGACCGCTGAGGAAGAGCCGATCAAGCAGCGCAAGAACGGCCTGTACCCGGGCGTGTCCGACGAGCTCGCCGAGAACATGAAGTCCGGCTGGGCCGACACCGAGCTGCACGGCCTGGAGCCGATCGCCCAGGCCGCCGAGACCGCCGCCCGCCGCGCCGCGCTGTCCGCCCGCTTCCCCGGCGAGCGCCTGGTGATCCCCGCGGGCAACCTGAAGACCCGCTCCAACGACACCGAGTACGCCTTCCGCGCCTCCGTCGAGTACGCGTACCTCACCGGCAACCAGACCGAGGACGGCGTCCTGGTGCTGGAGCCGGCGGGCGAGGGCCACGAGGCCACGCTCTACCTGCTGCCGCGCTCCGACCGGGAGAACGGCGAGTTCTGGCTGGACGGCCAGGGCGAGCTGTGGGTCGGCCGCCGCCACTCCCTCACCGAGGCCGCGAAGCTGTACGGCATCCCCGCCTCCGACGTGCGCGAGCTGGCCGGCAAGCTGCGCGAGGCCACCGGCCCGGTCCGCGTCGTGCGCGGTCACGACGCCGGCATCGAGGCCGCGCTGACCGACAAGGTCACCGCCGAGCGCGACGAGGAACTGCGCGTCTTCCTCTCCGAGGCCCGCCTGGTCAAGGACGACTTCGAGATCGGCGAGCTGCAGAAGGCCGTCGACTCCACCGTGCGCGGTTTCGAGGACGTCGTGAAGGTGCTCGACAAGGCCGAGGCGACCAGCGAGCGCTACGTCGAGGGCACGTTCTTCCTGCGCGCGCGCGTGGAGGGCAACGACGTCGGCTACGGCACCATCGCCGCCGCCGGCCCGCACGCCTGCACCCTGCACTGGGTCCGCAACGACGGCCCGGTCCGCTCCGGCGACCTGCTGCTGCTCGACGCGGGCGTGGAGACGCACACGTACTACACCGCGGACGTCACGCGCACGCTGCCGGTCAACGGCCGCTACAGCGAGGTCCAGCGGAAGATCTACGACGCCGTCTACGAGGCCCAGGAGGCCGGCATCGCGGCGGTGCGGCCGGGCGCCAAGTACCGCGACTTCCACGACGCGGCGCAGCGGGTGCTGGCCGGGAAGCTGGTCGAGTGGGGGCTCGTCGAGGGCCCGGTCGAGCGGGTGCTGGAGCTGGGGCTGCAACGCCGCTGGACGCTGCACGGCACCGGCCACATGCTCGGCATGGACGTCCACGACTGCGCCGCCGCGCGGGTGGAGTCCTACGTCGACGGCACCCTGGAGCCCGGCATGGTGCTCACCGTGGAGCCGGGCCTGTACTTCCAGGCCGACGACCTGACCGTGCCCGAGGAGTACCGGGGCATCGGCGTCCGGATCGAGGACGACATCCTGGTCACCGCCGACGGCAACCGGAACCTCTCGGACGGGCTGCCGCGCCGCTCCGACGAGGTCGAGGCGTGGATGGCCGCGCTCAAGGGCTGACACGGGCCACGGCTGGGGCGGGCCGACGGCTCGTACGGACCACGACCGGCACCGCTCACGGCTGGGGCCGGCCACGGCTCGTACGGGCCACGGCTGGGGCTGGCCACGGCTCGCGACTGGCATGGGTCACGGCTCGCGACTGGCACGGGTCACGGCTCGCGACTGGCACGGGTCACGGCTCGCGACTGGCACGGGTCACGGCTGGTGTGAGCCACGGTCGGCACCGCTCACGGCTCGTGCGGCACCGCTCACGCCTGCCCCGTCTCCGCCGTGGCCGTTCACCGATCCGGGGCGTGGCCGTGCCCGGGGTTCACACCGCCACGAGCGGGGCGTCGTTCCGCCACTTGATGATCTTGTCGAAGCTCACCACCGCGCCGCCCCGCGCCGTCGCGCGGCCGATGTGGACGTGGTCGGCGAGTTCCCTGATGAGACACAGCCCCCGGCCGTGCTCGGCGTCGGCGGGCACCGGCGCCGGGCGGGCCGGGCGGCCGGCGGTGAAGCCGGGCCCCGCGTCGGTGACCTCGATGCGGCACCGCTCACCGTCCAGATAGGCCGTGACGCGGTAGGCGGCGGAAGGGTCGCCGTGCCCGCCGTCCCCGCCGTGCTCGACGGCGTTGGCGCACGCCTCGGTGAGGGCGACGGAGAGGTCGTAGGAGACGTCGGGGTCGACGCCCGCCGTCTCCATGGTGCCGAGCAGCAGGCGGCGGGCCAGCGGCACGCTCGCAGCCTCGCGCCGCAGATGGAGTGACCACCAGATGCTCATGCTCCACCAGCCTCCTGGGCGCGGCTCGACATACCGTTACGTATTGCCCGGCGTGCCCGGCCGTAAGCGCGGGGTTGACGTGAGACCGCCCATACGGCGGATGCGCCCTGACGGCCACCGGTGTATGCGGGGCTCCAGCGCCGGGGCGCAAGGGACACTCGGGGCTCCCGGAGCGGTTCCCGCACGCGGGCGCACTCCACCAGACGGTGACCTTCCGGTCGTACGGCATCTTGTGGACCTGCCGCACGGTGCGGGCGGGTCCAGTGCGATGATGAGCCCGCCATGACTGCCCCCCACCCGCCTACGGCGCGTTCCGGGAACGACCTCCGGATCCTGCGGGCCGCGGTGTTCGCCGCGGTCTGCGTCGTGCTGGCCGGGGCGGGGCACGCCGTCGCCTCCCGCGCCGGGCTCCCGTTGTGGTCGCTGGGCGTCGGCTTCCTCGGGGCGGTCCTGGTCGCGGCGCCGCTCGCCGGGCGGGAGCGGTCGCTGCCCGGTATCGCGGCGCTGCTCGCGGTCGGGCAGACGGCGCTGCACTCGCTGTTCGGGCTCGGCCAGCACGGTATGACGGCCACCGGCACGACGGCCACCGCCGTGACGACCGACGCCACGCTGGTGCGGCAGGCGGCGCGGCTGGTGTGCGGGACCACCGCGGCGGCGCTCAGCCCGGCGCAGGCGCAGCGCATCCTCAGCGACGCGCGGGTCCGGCCGGACGCCGCCGACGCCACCGTCCACACGGCCCACCACCCGGCGGACGCCCTGTCGGCCGCCGCCGGCTCCCCCGCCGCCCTGCTGCCGTCCCTGCCGATGCTGCTGGGCCACGTCCTGGCGGCGGTAGCCGCCGGCTGGCTGCTGCGCCGCGGGGACCTGGCCCTGGCCCGGCTCGTGGAACTGTCGGCGCACTCCGCGCACCTCGTCACCGAGGGCGCGCTCGTACGTTCCCTGCGCGCCGCGCTCGCTCTGGTACGCGCCTTGCGCGTCGGACTGCCGGGCGAGCCGGACGAGGCCGCGCGCCTGCCGCGTACGGCCCTGCTCGCCGTACCCCGGCCCCGTACCACCGCGCTCCAGCACACGGTGATCCGGCGCGGGCCGCCGAGCGCCGCGCTCGTCCTCGCCGCCTGACACGACGCGACCGCCGCTCCGCCCGCCGGTGGAGGGGGACGCCGTCGTGCGGCACGCGCGCGCGTGCGCGCTCCCCCACCACTCGCACACCAAGAGAAGCGGAGTGCTCCTCATGAAGACTTCCCGTATCGCCGCCGCCGGCGCCGTCGCCGGCGCCACCGTGCTCGTCCTGTCCTCGCCCGCCTTCGCGCACGTCACCGTGGAGCCGGAGGGCGAGGCCGCCAAGGGCGGTTACGCGGTCGTCGACTTCAAGGTCCCCAACGAGCGGGACAACGCCTCCACCACCAAGCTGGAGGTCACCATGGACACCGACCACCCGCTGGCCTCGGTGATGCCGCAGCCGGTCGAGGGCTGGACCGCCGAGATCACCAAGAGCAAGCTGGACGAGCCGCTCGAGTCGCACGGCGAGAAGCTCACCGAGGCCGTCACCAAGGTGACCTGGACGGCGACGGGCGACGGCATCGAACCCGGTTACTTCCAGAAGTTCCCGCTCTCCATCGGCGCGCTGCCCGAGGACTCCGACCAGCTGGTCTTCAAGGCGATCCAGACGTACTCCAACAAGGAGGTCGTGCGCTGGATCGAGGTACAGCAGGAGGGCCAGGAGGAGCCCGACACCCCGGCTCCCGTACTGGAGCTGACGGCCGCCGAGGACGACTCCGACGACGCCCACGGTTCCTCCGGCGCGGCGGCCGACGACACCGGGGCGGCGGCCGGGACCACCGAGGCCGCCTCCGACGACTCCTCCGGTTCCACCGACACCACCGCCCGCGTGCTGGGCGTCGTCGGCATCGTCGTCGGCGCGGCGGGCGTGGCCTACGGCGTGCTCGCCGGACGCCGGCGCCCCACCAACGCCTGAGGCGACCCGTACGTCCGGCGCGCGCCGGGGACCCGGAGGTCCGGGCCCCGGTGCGCGCCGGAGCACTCACGACTGGGACATTTCTCCATGCGCACCAAGACGTTCGCCGCGGCGGCCCTGCTCGCCGCCGCCTCCCTGACCCTCACCGCGTGCGGCGGCGGTGACGACTCCTCCGGCTCGCCCGTCACCGTGGTCTCCGAGGACGCCTCCTCACAGCGGGCCGCCACCGTTCTCGACAAGCCCTTCGACAAGCCGGACCTGGTCCTCACCGACACCGAGGGCGAGGAGTACGACCTCCGCGAGGAGACGGCCGGCAAGCCGACCCTGATCTACTTCGGCTACACCAACTGCCCCGACGTCTGCCCCCTGACGATGAACAACATCGCCGTGGCCAAGAAGCAGCTGTCCAAGGCGGAGCAGGACGAGCTGCGCGTCGTGTTCGTCACCTCCGACCCCGAACGGGACACCCCGGCCGCGCTCGGCGAGTGGCTCAAGGGCATCGACTCCCAGGTCGTCGGACTGACCGGCGACTTCGACACCATCCAGGCCGGCGCCCGCACCCTCGGCATCTCCATCGAACCGGCCACCAAGGACAAGAACGGCAAGGTCGTCTCCACCCACGGCACCCAGGTCGTCGCCTTCTCCCCGAAGACCGACAAGGGGTACGTGCTGTACGGCGAGGACGCCACGGTGGACGACTACGCCGAGGACCTCCCCAAGCTGATCAAGGGGGAGACGCCGTGAGCCGCCGCCCCGCCCTGGGCGCGGCGGTGCTGGCCGGCGCCCTCGCCCTCACGGGGTGCGGCACCGGCGGCGGCTCGGGCGAGGCCGACCTCTCGGTCAGCGCCGCCTACATGCCGCGGCCCGTCTCCGACACCATGGCGGCCGGCTTCCTGACCATCACCAACGACGGTGACGCCGAGGACCGGCTGACCTCGGTCACCAGCGACACCGGCCAGGTCACCGTGCACGAGACCGTCGACGGCGCCATGCGGCAGGTCGACAGCCTCCCGATCCCGGCCCACGGCCGGCTCGCCCTGCAGAGCGGCGGCGACCACCTGATGTTCGAGAAGCTGGAACAGCGGCCCGAGGAGGGCCAGACGGTCTCCGTGGAGCTGCGCTTCGCCGACTCCGACCCGGTCACGGTCGAGATGCCGGTGAAGTCCGCCACGTACCGGCCCGGCACCACCGACGCCGAGGGCTCCGGGCACGCCTCACCATCCGGGCACGCCTCACCGTCCGAGCACTCCAGTCACTGAGGGAGGGACCACCTTGACGCGGACCACCGCCCCACGCGTGCGGACACTGGTGCTGCTGTTCGTGGCCGTGGCCGGCGCGCTGCTCGCCGGTGCCGCCCCGGCCTCCGCGCACGCCGCGCTGACCGGCAGCGATCCCCGGCAGGGGGCGGTGGTCGACCGGGCCCCGGCCCGGGTGTCGCTGACGTTCTCCGAGAGCGTCTCCATGGGCGACGACTCACTGCGCGTGCTCGATCCCAAGGGCGAGCGCGTCGAGGACGGCGCGCCTGCCAACGTCGGCGGCACCACGTACGGCGTCGCCCTGCACTCCGGGCTGCCGGACGGCACCTACACGGTGACCTACCAGGTCGTCTCCGCCGACAGCCACCCCGTCTCCGGCGCCTTCACCTTCTCCATCGGAGCCCCCTCCGAGACCTCGGTCCAGGCCACCGCCCAGGGGGCCGGCGGCGGCATCGTCGGCCGGCTGTACGGCCTCGGCCGCTACATGGCCTACGCCGGCTTCGCCGTGCTGGTGGGCGGCGGCGCCTTCGTCCTCGTGTGCTGGCCGCGCGGCTCGGGCGTGCGGACCGTACAGCGCCTGGTCGTCTCCGGATGGCTCGCGCTCACCGCCGCCACCCTCGCCATGCTCCTGCTGCGCGGTTCCTACACCGGCTCCGGGAGGGCCGCCGACATCTTCGACCTGGAGCTGCTCAGCCAGGTGCTCCAGACCAAGACCGGCGCCGCCCTGGTCTCCCGGCTGCTGCTGCTCGCGGCGGCGGCCCTGTTCGTCGCCGTGCTGTTCGGCACCCACGACAGGCGCGAGGGCCAGGAGAAGCGGGACCTGACCTTCGGGCTCGCCGTCGGCGGGAGCGTCGTCGCGGCCGGTCTCGCCGCCACCTGGGCCATGGCCGAACACGCCTCGGTCGGCCTCCAGCCCGGCATCGCCATGCCGGCCGACGTCGTCCACCTGCTGGCCGTCGCCGCGTGGTTCGGCGGGCTCACCACCCTGCTGACCGCCCTCTACAAGGCGCCCGCCGACCACCCCGTCGACACCACCGCCGTGACCCGTTTCTCCCGGGTCGCCTTCGGCAGTGTGGTCGCCCTGGTGATCACCGGGACCTACCAGTCCTGGCGCCAGCTGGGATCGTGGTCGGCGTTGACCGGCACCCGGTACGGACAACTGCTGCTCGCCAAGATCGCACTGGTGGCGGTACTCGTCGGCATCGCGTACCTGTCCCGACGCTGGACGGCGCGGCTGGCCGCGACGGCGGGCGAGGTACCCCGGCCCCGGGAGGAGGAACAGGCCGGCGCCGCGGGCACCACGCCAGGGACCAGGACCAAGGCAGCGACCACGCCAGAGGCCAAGACCAAGGCAGCGACCACGCCGGGGGCCAAGACCAAGGCGGAGAACGAGGCAGCGACCACGCCGGGGGCCAAGACCAAGGCGGAGAACGAGGCAGCGACCGCGTCGGCCGCCTCGGCACCCTCCACGGCGGCCACCCCGGTCTCCGCGGCGAAGCGCACGGGCGGGGTCAAGCCCGTGGGCAACGCCAAGCGCGCCGCCCAGCTCGCCCGGCAGCGGGCCGCCGTGGACGCCGCGCGGCAGAAACGGCTGCGCGACGGTGACCCCCACCGCTTCGGACTGCGCCGCTCCGTCCTCGCCGAGGCCGGCGTCGCCGTCGTCCTGCTCGCCGTCACCACCGTCCTGACCCAGACCGAGCCGGGCCGTACGGAGCAGGAGGCGGCGGCGGCCACCTCGTCCGCCGCCTCCACCGACGCCTCGGCGACCGGAGCCCTGACCCTGGACATGCCCTTCGACACCGGCGGCGAGGACGGCGAGGGCGTGGTCCGGGTCGAGGTGGATCCCGCCCGGGTGGGCGCCAACGACGTGCACGTCTACGTCGAGGACCCGGACGGCCGTGCCGTCGACGTCCCCGAGGTGAAGCTGGCCTTCACCCTGGAGGCGAAGGACATCGGGCCGTTGCCCGTCGCCCCCGACCACATCACCACCGGACACTGGTCGGCGAGTGAGGTGCAGCTCCCCATGGCCGGCGACTGGAAGATCGCCGCGACCGTGCGTACCTCCGACATCGACCAGGTGACCGTCTCCAAGAACGCGCAGATCGGCTGAACCGCACCATGGCTGACCAGTCCATCCCGGAGGCCCGCACCCCCGACGCCCCGACCGCCGAAGAGACCCCGGCCCCCACGGAGGGCGTCTCCCGGCGCCGGCTGCTCACCACCGCCGGCGCCACCGGGCTCGTGCTCGGTGCCGCGGGCGGCGCCGTCGGGTACGCCGCCGCGCCCTCCGAGGCCACGCCGCTGACCTCGCTGGGCGAGGAGCAGGTGCCGTTTCACGTGAAACACCAGCCCGGCATCACCACCCCGGCCCAGGCCCGCGGCCATCTCGTCGCCTTCGACCTGGCGGCGGGCGCCGGACGCAAGGAGGCGACCGCGCTGCTGCGCCGCTGGTCCGACACCGCCCGGCGGCTGATGGCGGGTGAACCGGCCGGTTCCGGCGACACGGACGTGGCCCGTGACGCCGGACCGTCCTCCCTCACCGTCACCTTCGGGTTCGGCCACAGTTTCTTCGGCCGGACCGGCCTGGAGAAACAGCGCCCGGTCTCCCTCGACCCGCTCCCCGACTTCTCCTCCGACCACCTCGACAAGAAGCGCAGCAACGGCGACCTGTGGGTACAGATCGGCGCGAACGACGCCCTGGTCGCCTTCCACGCCCTGCGCGCCCTCCAGAAGGACGCCGGATCGGCCGCCCGCGTCCGCTGGCAGATGAACGGCTTCAACCGGTCGCCGGGCGCCACCGCCCACCCCATGACCGTGCGCAACCTCATGGGCCAGGTCGACGGCACCCGCAACCCCAAGCCGTCCGAGGCGGACTTCGACCAGCGGATCTGGGTACCGGAGTCCGGCTCGGACGACCCGGCCTGGATGGCGAACGGCTCCTATGTCGTCGTACGCCGCATCCGCATGCTCCTCGACGACTGGGAGGAACTGTCGGTCAAGGAGCAGGAGGGCGTCATAGGGCGCCGCAAGTCCGACGGGGCGCCGTTGTCCGGGGGCGGTGAGACGACCGAGATGGACCTGGAGAAGACGGACGGGGCCGGGAACCTGGTGGTCCCGATCAACGCCCACGCACGCATCACCCGCCCCGACCAGAACGGTGGCGCGGCCATGCTCCGCCGGCCCTTCTCCTACCACGACGGCTTCGACTCGGACGGCGTCCCGGACGCCGGCCTGCTGTTCATCTGCTGGCAGGCCGACCCGCTGCGCGGCTTCGTGCCCGTGCAGCGGAAGCTGGACCGGGGGGACGCCCTGTCGGCGTTCATCCGGCACGAGGCGAGCGGCCTGTTCGCGGTGCCGGGCGGCGCGGCGGAAGGGGAGTACGTGGGACAGCGGCTGCTGGAAGGGTGAGCAGGGGTGCGTCCGGAAGAGTGAGAAGAGTGAGCAGGGGTGGGCCTGGGAGGGGGAGCAGAGGTGTGTCCGGGAAGGTGAGCAGGGGGATGGGCCTGGGAGGGCGATCAGAGGTGCGTCCCGGGTGCCGGTGGGCCTGATCGCGCCCCGTCCGGTCGGCACACGGGGCGGTCGCAGGGCGCATTAGGGTGAGGACATGCCCGCCAGCTACGCGTATCTCGGCCCTGAAGGCACCTTCACCGAAGTCGCCCTGCGCACGCTCCCGGAGGCCGCGACCCGCGAGCTGGTGCCGTACGTCTCCGTCCAGTCCGCGCTCGACGCGGTGCGCGGCGGCCAGGCCGAGGCCGCGTTCGTACCGATCGAGAACTCCGTCGAGGGCGGCATCACCACCACCCTCGACGCGCTGGTCGCCGGCCAGCCGCTGATGATCTACCGAGAGGTGCTGCTGTCGATCACCTTCGCGCTGCTGGTGCGCCCGGGCACCAGGCTGTCGGACATCAAGACGGTCACCGCCCACCCGGCCGCCCAGCCCCAGGTACGCAACTGGCTGAAGGCCCACCTCCCGGAGGCCGTCTGGGAGTCGGCCGCCTCCAACGCGGACGGCGCCCGCCTGGTCCAGGAGGGCCGCTACGACGCCGCCTTCGCCGGCGAGTTCGCCGCGCCCCGCTACGGCCTGGAGCCGCTGGAGACCGGCATCCACGACTCGCCGCACAACGCCCAGACGAGGTTCGTGCTGGTGGGCCGTCCCGCCCGGCCGGCCGCGCCGACCGGCGCCGACAAGACGTCCGTCGTGCTGTGGCAGCGCGACGACCACCCCGGCACCCTGCGCGATCTGCTGGGCGAGTTCGCCACCCGTGGCATCAACCTCATGCTGCTCCAGTCCCGGCCCACCGGCGCCGGCATCGGCAACTACTGCTTCTGCGTCGACGCCGAGGGGCACATCTCCGACCGGCGGATGTCCGAGGCGCTCATGGGGCTGAAGCGGATCTGCCTCCAGGTGCGGTACCTCGGCTCGTACCCCCGCGCGGGCGTCGGTCCGGGTGAGGCGGGCGACCGGTTGCCGTGGACGTCGGACGAGGAGTTCGTGGCGGCGGCGGAGTGGGTCGCACGGTGCCAGGACGGCCGGTTCTGACGGCCTGTGACGCCCGGTGCGGACGGTCCGTGACGCCCGGTGCGGGCGGTCGATGCCGCCGATGCGGACGGTCTGCGGCGCCCGGTACCGGGGTCGGGGCCGCCGGTGCCGGGGGCCGGTGCCGCCGCCCTGACGGTCGTATCTGCCGATCCCGGTTATCCACAGGAGTTATCCACAGGTCCTCATCTCGACCTGCGGACAAGTCGACAACAGTGTCCCATTTAGTCGACAAATCCCTCCATGGGGCACATCTCCGCCCGCAGGGTCACAGGCCTCTCTTCGTCCACCCGTTTCTCACCTCTCATCCCCCAGAGTGACGCGCTTCCACTCATAAGTGGCTGTCCGGAGGGTTTGAGAAAGGAATTATCCGTCCCGGATGTCCGTTTGGGAATGATCACTTCCACGGTCCACAGAACTTCCGCACAGCCTGTGGATAACTCTCCGGGGATGTGGATTCCTGTGGACAGCGGGACCCCAAGTCCCGTCCCGCACAAGGTGATCCGGTCAACCCGCCATTCATTCCCTGCCTCGTTCCAGGGAATGGGACACTTTTCGTTGACCGGCACGGACCGTCGCGAAGCGCCTCGGTCAATAGTGAGTCGATCGCCGTCACCGGGCACCGGTAGCCTTGACCGTGTGATTGACCTTCGCCTGCTCCGTGAGGACCCCGACCGTGTGCGCGCTTCCCAGCGCGCCCGTGGAGAGGACGTCGCGCTCGTCGACTCCCTCCTTTCCGCCGACGAGCGGCGCAGGTCGTCCGGCGTCCGCTTCGACGAGCTGCGCAACGAGCAGAAGGGGCTCGGCAAGCTCATCGGCAAGGCCACCGGTGACGAGAAGGCCGAGCTGCTGAAGCGCGCGAGCCAGCTCGCCGCCGACGTCAAGGCCGCCGACGCCGAGCGCGACGCCGCCGACGCCCAGACCCAGGAACTGCTCCAGAAGCTCGGCAACCTGGTCCACCCCGAGGTCCCCGTGGGCGGCGAGGAGGACTTCGTCACGCTGGAGACGCACGGCACGCACCGCGACTTCGCCGCCGAGGGCTTCGAGCCCAGGGACCACCTGGAGCTGGGCCAGCTGCTCGGCGCCATCGACGTCGAGCGCGGCGCCAAGGTCTCCGGCTCCCGCTTCTACTTCCTCACCGGCGTCGGCGCCCTGCTGGAGCTGGCGCTGGTCAACGCGGCGATCGCGCAGGCCACCGCGGCCGGCTTCACGCCGATGCTCACCCCGGCGCTGGTCCGCCCGCAGTCGATGGCCGGCACCGGCTTCCTCGGCCAGGCCGCGCAGGACGTCTACCACCTCGACAAGGACGACCTGTACCTGGTCGGCACCTCCGAGGTGCCGCTCGCCGCGTACCACATGGACGAGATCATCGACGCCGAGCGGCTGCCGCTGCGCTACGCCGGCTTCTCGCCCTGCTTCCGCCGCGAGGCCGGCTCGCACGGCAAGGACACCCGGGGCATCTTCCGCGTCCACCAGTTCGACAAGGTCGAGATGTTCTCCTACGTCCTCCCCGAGGACGCGCAGGCCGAGCACCGGCGCCTGCTGGAGTGGGAGAAGCAGTGGCTGACCTCGCTCGAGCTGCCGTTCCGCGTCATCGACGTGGCCTCGGCCGACCTCGGCGCCTCGGCCGCCCGCAAGTTCGACTGCGAGGCGTGGATCCCGACCCAGGGCAAGTACCGCGAGCTGACCTCGACCTCGGACTGCACCGAGTTCCAGTCGCGGCGCCTGTCGATCCGGGTCCGCGAGGACAAGAAGGTGCGCCCGCTGGCGACGCTCAACGGCACGCTGTGCGCCGTACCGCGCACCATCGTGGCGATCCTGGAGAACCACCAGCAGGCCGACGGCTCGGTCCGGGTGCCCGAGGTGCTGCGCCCGTACCTGGGCGGCCGGGAGGTCCTGGAGCCGGTGGCCACGTGAGCGGCGCCGCCCCCGACACGGGTTCCACCGGCTTCCCGTACCGCCTGGTCGCGACCGACCTCGACGGCACGCTGCTGCGCTCCGACGACTCGGTCTCGCAGCGCACCCGGGACGCGCTCGCCGCCGCCACCGCGGCGGGCGCCGCCCACATCGTCGTCACCGGCCGCGCGGTCCCCTGGACCCGGCACGTCCTGGACGACCTCGGGTACGACGGGCTGGCCGTCTGCGGACAGGGCGCGCAGGTGTACCACGCCGGGGAGCACCGGCTGCTCACCTCGGTCACGCTCGACCGGCAGCTGGCCGGGGTGGCGCTGGCGAAGATCGAGGCGGAGACGGGACCGCTGTACCTGGCGGCCGGCCGGGACGGCCTGGACGGGGAGGTCCTGGTCGGGCCCGGGTACGAGGTCGGGGGCGGTCTGCCGGCGGTCCCGTTCACGGACGCCTCCGACCTGTGGTCGGCACCGCTGAACAAGATCTACATCCAGCATCCGACGCTGTCGGACGACGAGCTGGTGGAGGTGGCCCGGCGGACGGCGGGCGGTTTCGTCACGGTCGTCATGGCGGGTGCCGGGATCGTCGAGCTGCTCCCGCTGGGCCTGTCCAAGGCCACGGGTCTCTCGCTGGCGGCCCGTCGCCTGAAGCTGAAGGCCGCGGACACGATCGCCTTCGGCGACATGCCCAACGACATACCGATGTTCGCCTGGGCGGCGCGCGGCGTGGCGATGGCCAACGCCCACACCGGGCTGAAGGCGGTGGCGGACGAGGTGACGTCCTCGAACGACGAGGACGGTATCGCGGTGGTGCTGGAGCGGTTGCTCGGCCAGCGCTGAACTGCCGGGGCCTGGACTCCCGGGGGCCTGCCTGCCGGGGCCTGGACTCCCGGGACCGGGCTGTCGGAGACGGACTGTCGGAGACGGAACTTTCCCGGACCGTCGGGGCCGGGCTGTCGGGGCCGGAGCCCTCGGGGGCAGAACTGTCGGCGGAGGATGCACGGATCGAACGTGCGCGGGCTTGACGGGCCCGACCGCGGCTCGCCCTGAAGGACACGCACAGGGCGATCCGGTGCCTTACCACTCGGCCAATCCTCCGGGTGGGCGGCCCACGCGGATGCTGCGCACCGCGTGCTCGAAGCGGCCGCCCCGGGCGGTTCCTTCTGTGCGGAGCGGACTCCACGGAGCGTGGTGGTGACTACTCCGGAGCCCGCCGCGGGCCGCCCTGTCGGGAGCTGGACGTACTGCCGTGCATGGGCACCGCCCCGCTCCTCTCCCGGTCTGCGACGCCCCCGCGGCGCGGCGGCTCGGACATGACACAAGTGTGCGGGCGCGGGTACGCGGGGCGCCACCGAATTACCACGGGGCGCCACCCGGCCGTACGGGCGCCACCCGGCCGTACGGGCGCCGCCCGGTCCGCACGGACGCCACCCGGCCGCACAGAAGCCACCCAGTCCCACAGAAGCCACCCGGCCCCACGGACGCCACGTCGATCCACGCAGGCATCACCCGATCCACCCGGGGCGCCACCCGGCCACCGCAAAGCGCCGCCAGTCCATCTGGAACGCCAAGCACCGACGCGAAACACCGATCACCCGCACGGAACACCGCCGACCCACGCGCGAGGGACGGACGCCGGCCGGTGCGGGTGCCTCGGGCCCCTGGCATGCGCACGGCTCGTAATCAGCCAACGTGACGACATCGGGCCGCCCGTTCCGTCCCGTTGATCCCGGTGGAACCGTGCCGTCCAACTGAAGGTGACGTATTCCGCTTGCTGTGCCATTTCAGTTGATCAGCGCATATGTAGGGCGCTTCGGCGACCGGTCCCAGGCGGGTGCCGCGTCGGGCGGACCGGGCGGAGCGCCGCCGTCCAGATGCGTTCCACCAGCGCGGTCATGGGGCCCGGCCGGCGCGGGCCGCTCGGCACAGCGGCTTCACGGCCATGGCACGGCTGTCGAATCCGGTCCATGCGATCGCAACCTCGTTGCCTCTCGCATAGCGACCACTTACGTTTTCAACTCGCCGTTCGATCAAGGCCATTGGGCCGCTCGACCGGTCAACTTCCTGCAATTGCAAGGAAGTGAGCCACTCCGCACCTCTGGAAGGAAACCGCATGCGCATCAGAAACCTGGCCGTCGCCGGGACCGTGGCCCTCGCGGGCCTCGGCACCGGCCTGGCCACGGCCGGCCCGGCCAGCGCCGCCGGCGAGTACTGCACCTCCGGGTACGCGTGCCTGTACTACAACAGCGACTACTCGGGCGCGTTCTACCGCCAGTACTTCGACATCCCCAACTACGCCGGCTACTACTTCAGCGTCAGCGCGGCCGGCAGCGCGGGCGCGGGCACGGCGGTCAAGAACAACACCGCCTCCGTCGACAACTGGGACTTCTACAACGGCATCCGCATGTACTACAACAGCAACTACGCGGGCGCCTCCCAGTCCATCGGCGCGGGCGGCCAGGCCAATCTGAACTCGACGCTCAAGAACGAGAACGCGTCCGGCAAGTTCTACTAGGCCGCCCCGAGTCACCGCAGTGAACCGTCGCCCGGCCACCGGCCGACGGACGTGAGAAGAAGGGGTGCGCTGCCCAATGCAGCTGGGCAGCGCACCCCGTTCGCAGTGTAGCGACGACCACCTCCACGTGACCCAAGGGATGAGCATCAGCATGCGCAGGCGTCTTCCTCCTTCCTCCTTCGCCGTACTCGGCGCTGCCGTCGCGCTCACCGCGATGACCGGCTGCGGCTCCTCCTCCGACTCCGGCACGGGCGGCGGCGGGGGCTCGGCCCCGGACGTCGGCGCCACGCCGACGCTCAGCTCGGTCACGGACCAGTCGCTCCCGGTCGAGGCCTACCTGTTCAGCAAGGACCAGACCGACCAGCTGAACCAGGCGGTCGTGGTCCTGCGCCAGCAGTGCATGGGACGTTTTGGACTCACGTACCAGGACCAGACCGCGCAGGGCGCCTTCCAGCCCAAGAGCCGCACCCAGTTCCGCTACGGCGTCACCGACGCCGACGACGCGGCCGCGCACGGCTACAAGCCCGCGGGTTCCGAGACCCCGGTGGTCAAGCCCAGTCCGCAGCAGGAGGATCCGGCGACCACCATGGTGCTCACCGGGACCAGCGACCCCCATGTGAAGCCGGGATCGGCGGCGGCCAAGGGCGGCCAGGACTACAACGGGCGGAAGGTCCCGGCCGGCGGCTGCGTCGGCGAGGCCAACCGCAAGCTGGGCGTCACCGGTTCCCAGGGCTTCAGCGACGCCGAGATCGCCGTCAAGGTCAACACCGACAGCTGGGACAAGTCGTACACCGACTCCCGGGTCCGCGCGGTGTTCCAGGAGTGGTCGCGGTGCATGGAGCAGAAGGGTTACGCGTACGCCGACCCGATGAAGGCCAACGACGACCCCGAGTGGCAGCGGACCACCACGGCCACCGCGCGTGAGAAGCAGGTCGCCCAGGCCGACGTGGCCTGCAAGGAGCGGCACAACGTGCTGGGCGTCTGGTACTCCGTCGACGTCGCCTACCAGAAGCAGATGATCGAGCAGAACGCCGAGGCGCTCGCCGAGGTGAAGAAGGCCATCGACAAGCAGCTGAAACTCGCCGCCCGGGTGGCGTAACGCGTCGGGGCCCGCGGCGCGTCCAAGGAACAACAGAGCCGGCCTGGAGAGGCACAGTGTTGGAACCCGATGCTCCTGACACACCCAGCTCGCACGAGACGGGGACATCCGCCCGCGGCCCCCGCGGGTCCGCCCGCGCGGCCGGCTCCGGGCTCGCCCGGCGCCGCCGGTGGGTGGCGCTCGTCGCGGGCGGCGCCCTGCTCCTGACCGGGGCCGGGATCGCCGCGTCCTTCGTGGTGAAGTCACCCGCGCAGGCCGCCGCCGAGGCCGAGCCGCCCGCCGAGGACGTACTGACCGCGCCGGTGGACAAGCGCGTCCTGAAGGACTCCGTCATCCTGCGCGGCACGGTGGTCGCCGGGCAGTCCGTCGACGTGACGGTCTCCGGATCGGGCGCCGTCACCGGCACCACCGGGGCCGTCGTCACCAAGGCCCCCGCGCGGGCGGGCACCGCGGTCGAGGCCGGTCAGGTCCTGGTCGAGATCTCCGGCCGCCCGGTCTTCGCGCTCAAGGGCAAGGTGCCAGCTTACCGCGACCTCAAGTCCGGCGCCACCGGCGACGACGTCACCCAGCTCCAGGACGCGCTGGCCGATCTGGGGCACGGCTCGGGCCCCGATCCCCGGGGGACGTTCGGGGCCGGGACCCGGCGGGCGCTGGCCGCGTTCTACACGTCGATCGGGTACGGCACGGTGTCCGCGGAGACGGACGGCGCCGCCGCCGTCCAGGACGCGCAGGACGCCGTGACGGCGGCCGAGCGGGCGTGGCAGGACGCCCGGGACGCCGACGGCGCCGGGCCGACCGAGGAGACCGGGACCGCGGTGCGGCGGGCCGCGCAGGACCTGGAGCGCGCGCGGGACCGGCTCTCCCAGGCCCAGGAGGCCGCGGGTCCGATGCTGCCCGCCGCCGAGGTGGTCTACCTCTCCGGGTTCCCCGCCCGGGTGGACGGGGTCTTCGCGGTCCTCGGGTCCACGGTCACCGGCGAGGTCATGACGGTCTCGGCCGGTTCGCTCGTCGTCCAGGGCTACCTCCAGGAGGCCCAGAAGGGCCTCGTCCGGACGGGGCAGAACGCCGAGATCCTCCAGGAGCGGACCGGGGTGAGGACCGCCGCGCGGGTGCGGTCGGTGGCGGACACCCCGGCCGAGGCGCGGCAGACGTCGTCGTCCGGTGGCACCGGTCAGGGCGCCGGGGACGCCGGGAGCGCGGACGGCCAGGCCGCCGCCGCCCAGGGCTACCTCATGGTCGTGAAACCGGACGAGGCGCTGCCGGTGGCCTCGGTCGGCCAGGACGTGCGGCTGACCGTCGAGGCGGGTTCGACCGAGGGGGAGGCACTGGTGGTACCGGTCACCGCGATCTCCGCGGCCTCCGACGGCGGCACCGTCGTGACCGTCGTCGGGGCCGGGGGCGAGCAGCGCCGGGTCGAGGTGACGACGGGGACGACGGGCGACGGGTACGTCGAGGTCAAGCCGGTCGGCGGGGCCGCCCTGGCCGAGGGCGACAAGGTCGTCACCGGGGTCAGGGCCGGCGCGGGGAGCGGCGGATGAGGAGCTGGGGACGGAGCCGGGGCGACTCGGCCGGCGGGGTCGCCGGGGCACGGCGGGGCCGGCCGGCGTCCGGCGCCGGGCGGGCCGGGGACGGGCGGGCCGGGGACGGGCGGGCCGGGGACGGGACGCGCGCCGGCGAGGAGACGCTCACCCTCGCGGTGCCCCGGCCGGGCACGGTCCCCCCGGCCGGCCCGGGTGCGCCGCCTCTGCCGGTCATCGAGTTCCGGCAGGTCGCCCTCACCTATCCCGGGCCGCCGCCGGTACCGGCGCTCAAGAGCTGCGACCTGCGGATCGAGCGGGGCGAGTTCGTCACGGTGGTCGGCCCGTCCGGCTCCGGCAAGTCGACGTTCCTCAACATCGCGGGCCTGCTCGACGCCCCCACCGCGGGCACGTACCGGCTCGACGGCATCGACACCGGGGCGCTGAAGGACGGTCACCGCACGGCGCTGCGGGGCCGCCGGATCGGCTTCGTGTTCCAGTCCTTCCACCTGCTGCCGCACCGCAGCGCCCGCGAGAACGTCCTGCTCGCCATGGTCTACAACGGCGTCCCGCGCGCCCAGCGGGCCGAGCGGGCGCGCGAGGCGTTGGAACAGGTCGGCCTCGGCCACCGTATCGACGCCCTGCCCACCCGGCTGTCCGGCGGTGAGCGCCAGCGCGTCGCGATCGCGCGGGCGCTGGTGTCACGGCCGTCGCTGCTCCTGTGCGACGAGCCCACCGGCAACCTCGACAGCAGGAACGCCGAGTCGGTCCTCGCCCTGCTCGAACAGCTCCACCGCGGCGGCATGACGGTGCTCGTCATCACCCACGACCAGGCCGTGGCCGCGCGCGGCGCCCGTACCGTCGCCATCCGGGACGGCGTACTGCACGAGCAGGTGACCGTATGAACCACCGTCGGCCGCGCGGGCGGCTGTGGCCCTGGCCGCTGTCGCGCGCCAAAGACGCGGAACGTCCGGGCGCGGACCGTCCGGACGCGGACCGTCCGGGCGCGGACCCGGACGCCGCCACCGCGTCCCGTGTCGAACCCTCCGTGTTCACCCCCAAGGACCTGCTGGGCGAGTCCATGGCCGGCGTCCTGCAGCGCCCGGCCCGCTCCGCGCTCACCGCGCTCGGCACCGTCCTGGGCGTCGGCACCTTCGTGGCGATCCTCGGGCTCACCGCCACCACCTCCTCGCAGGTCGACTCCCGCTTCAACTCGCTGACCGCCACCGAGGTGGACGTCGAGGACATCGGCGTCGAGCAGAACGAGTTCGTCCACCTCGCCTTCCCCAAGGACGCCGACGCCCGTGTCGAGCGGCTCGGCGGTGTCGAACACGCCGGGGTGTACTGGACGGTGGACACCCGCGGTTTCGACGCCCGGGTGCGCTCCTCGCCGGTCGGTGACGCGGCCGGCGGCGAGCGGGCCGGCATCGTCGCCGCGTCCCCCGGCGTCCTCGAGGCGGCCGTGCCGCACGTGGTGCAGGGACGGGTCTACGACGCGTACGCGGAGAGGACCGCCCAGCCCGTCGTGGTGATCGGTTCCTCGATGGCCGAACGGCTCGGCATCACCACCCTGGAGACCCGGCCCGCGCTGTTCATCGGCGATCAGCCGTTCACCGTCGTCGGGATCATCGACGACGTGCGGCGCAAGGCCGACCTGCTGCTCTCCGTCGTCGTACCGCGCTCCACCGCGCTGAAGCTGTGGGGCGAGCCGACGACGGGCGGCGCGAAGATGCTGGTCGCCACGGAGCTGGGGGCCGCCCGCCAGGTCGCTGAGCTGGCCCCGACCGCGCTGCGTCCCGATCATCCCGAGTACTTCAAGGCGATCCCGCCGCCCGACCCCAGGACCCTGCGCGGCGACGTGACCGGTGACCTCCAGCAGCTCTTCCTGCTGCTCGCCGCGATCTGCCTGGTCATCGGCGCGGTGGGCATCGCCAACACCACTTTGGTGGCGGTCCTGGAACGCACCGGGGAGATCGGCCTGCGTCGCGCCCTCGGTGCCCGGGGCGGGCACATCACCGTCCAGTTCCTCTCCGAGTCGGGGGCGACCGGCGCCCTCGGCGGGCTGGTCGGGACGAGCCTGGGCACCCTGACCGTGGTCGGTGTCGCCATCGCACGGGACTGGACCCCCGTGGTGCACCCGGGGACGGTCGCGGCGGCGCCGGCCCTGGGGCTGGTGACCGGCCTGGTGGCCGGGCTCTACCCGGCGTGGCGGGCGTCCCGGATCCAGCCGGCGGAGGCGCTGCGGCGGTGACCCGGCCGATGCGCCGGAGCCCCGGACCGGCCCGCCGGTCCGGGGCTCCGGCGTTCTCGTGCGCCGCGGGCACCGGCCCCGACGGCGCGGGAAGTCCCCGGTCTTCTGTAACGCGCGGCCCGCGCCGAGGCGTCAACCAAGCAGAACGGACGCGTAGTTCGGGAGGGGACACACATGCGCAGGTCGTCTCGGCGGGACGAGGAGATCGAGGGGTTCATGCGGACCGTCAGCCCGCGCCTGTTCCGGGCGGCGCTGTTGCTCTGCGGTGACCACCACCTCGCCGAGGACCTGGTGCAGACGACGCTGGGCAAGGTGTTCGTGTCCTGGAGGCGCGTCCGCGGGGCCGACAGCCCGCAGGCGTACGTGCGCTCGATGCTGATGCGCACCTACCTCTCGTATGTCCGGCTGCATCGGACGTACGAGAAGCCCGTGGGCGAGCTGCCGGAGCAGCAGGCCGCGACCCGCGACCCGGCCCTGCGGCTGGTGCTGGCGAACGCGCTGGCACAGCTCTCGCCGCAGGACCGGGCCGTGGTCGTCCTGCGGTACTGGGAGGACCGCAGCGTCGCCCAGGCCGCCGCCGAACTGGGGATGAGCGAGGGCAACGTACGCGTCCGCAGCATGCGCGCCCTCAAGACGCTCCGGGGGTCGCTCGCCGGTGAGCACGACGCTCTCGCCGGGCACTGACAGACCCTGCCGGGCACCGAGGCGCCCCCGCCGGGCACGAGAGGAGAAGAGGGACTTTCATGGAGCGAGGACAGCGGGACGAGGGCGTGGAGTTCGACGTGCGGCTGGGGCGGCTGCTCGACGAACACGTCAGGGAGGCGCCCGCCCCGACCGACGCGTTGGTCACCGGGGGTCTGGTCCGGGGCCGCCGGATGCGGCACCGCCGTCGGGCGTTGTGGGGAGCGGCCGCGTTCGTGGGCGTGAGCGCGATCACCGGGACCGTGGTGCTGAACGCCGGTGCGTCCGGGGGCCCGGCGCCCCAGGCCGGCGGCGTGGTCATCCCGTCGGTCGAGACGGTCGCCGCGCGGTCCGGGGCACCGGCCGGCAAGACCGCGCTGACCGGTGAGCGGGCCGTGGCGATCCTGCGGGGGCTGTTGCCGGGCAAGCCCGACACCGGCGGGGCCGCCTGGTGGGACGGGGAGGAGGGCGGGGAGCGGGTGAGCGCCGGGGGGCGGCTGCTGCTGAACGGCGCCGAGGTCACCGTCAGTGTGCAGGGCGACTTCCAGCTGACCAGCGCCGACGCGCTCGCCAAGGACGCGGCGAAGGCCGCCGCGCGGGCGTCGGACGGACCGGACAAGAGCGGCACCGCGGCCCCGGACAAGTCCGCCGCCGCGAGCACCGCGGCGAGCGGCGACGACGGAAAGAGCGGGGAGAACGGGGAGAACGGGGAGAACGGAAAGAGCGAGGGGAACGGGAGCAACGGGACAAGCGGCAAGAACGGCAAGGCGCAGCGTCCGGCGACCCGTGACGAGCTCGAGGAGTTCTACTCCTGTGCCGCGCGGAAGGCCGCCGACGCCACCCTGGGCGACTGCGACGCGCGCAACGTGGGCGACGGCTCGGTCCTCATCACCTACGAGGAGCACCGGGGCGAGCTGGTGCGCCGCACCGCCGACCTGCTGCGCGCGGACGGCACCCGGGTCGTGCTCGTCACGGCGAACGCCGCCGACGCCAAGGAGGGACCGGCCCGCGCCGCGGCACCGCCGCTGACCTCCGCCCAGCTCGCGCGGGTGGCGCAGAGCAGCGACTGGCAGCCGTGGGTGGAGCCGGACGGTCGCTGACCGCTCACTCCTCCCCGGCGAGGGTCAGCGCCCGCAGTTTCCGCCCGGCGTACCAGGTGGCGGCCGCGGTCACCAGGACCAGCAAGGCCGTCGCGGTGGTCAGGCCGACGTCGGAGGTGACCAGGTCGCCGCCGGCGATGTCCTGGGAGACGGCGAGCGACCACTGCTGGACGCTGAGGGTGCGGGCGCCGGGCACCAGGGTGCCGATGAGGGCCTCCCAGACCAGCGCGTAGACCAGGCCGAACACCACCGCGTGCCGGGAGACCGTGCCGAGCAGCAGGAAGAGCGCGGCGTAGGCGATGGAGGCGACCAGCGCGGCGACCGTGTAGGCGACGGCGACCTGCTGGCCGTTGCCGTTGAGGATCAGGCCGGCGAGCAGGGTGGGCAGCGCCGAGAAGACCATCGTGACGGCGATGGCGACGATCAGCTTGGTGGAGATGATCGTCGGCCGTTTGACCGGCTTGGACAGCAGGTACACCACCGAACCGTCGTCGATCTCCGGGCCGATGGCGCCGGTGCCGGCGATGACGCCGATGATCGGCACCATGGTGGCGAGCGCGAAGCCGCCCAGGACGTCCGCGGCGGTCTGGTCGTCGGCGCCGGTCAGGGCGCGTACCGCGACGGCGATGACGAGCAGCAGCAGGGGCAGGGCGCCCAGGACGAGGGCCCGGCGGCGGCCGAGCAGGGCCCGGTAGGTGAGCCGGGCGACTGTGGGGTCGTACATTCTTCGGCCTCCTACGCCGCGACGAGATACGAGAAGACGGACTCCAGCGACTCGTCGGAGGGCGAGACCGTGAGCAGCCGGATGCCGTGGTCCCGGGCGACCCTGGGCAGCAGGGTGGTGAACCGGGTGAAGTCGACGGCCTGGACGCGCAGCGCGCCCTCGGCGTGGTCGACCTCGATGCCGGAGGTGGACGGGTCGGCGATCAGCGCGGCGGCCAGCGCCCGGTCGTCGCTGGAGCGCACCAGGTAGCGGTGCGGGCGGTCGGTCATCAGGCGGCGGATGCGGCGGAAGTCGCCGCTGGCCGCGTGCCGTCCGGCGACGATGACCTCGATGTGCCGGGCGAGCTGTTCGACCTCTTCGAGGATGTGCGAGGAGAACAGCACCGTGCGGCCCTCGTCGCCCATGCGGCGCAGCAGGTCCATCAGCTGCATGCGCTGGCGCGGGTCCATGCCGTTGAACGGCTCGTCGAGCAGGAGCAGCGAGGGGTCGTGCACGAGGGCGCTCGCCATTTTCACGCGCTGCCGCATGCCCTTGGAGTAGGTGGCGATCTTGCGGTCCTGCGCGTACTCCATCTGTACGGTGGCCAGGGCGCGCTGGGCGGCCTTGGCGCCGAGGCCGTGGAGTTCGGCGTTGGCGAGGACGAACTCCTCGCCGGTGAGGAAGTCGTACATCGCCTCGCGTTCGGGGACGATGCCGATGTGCCGGTAGATGGCCTCGTTGCGCCAGACCGGCTGTCCGTCGAGGGTGACGGTGCCGGTGGAGGGGGCGAGGAAGCCGCCCATCATGTTGATGAGGGTGGACTTGCCGGCGCCGTTGGGGCCGAGGAGGCCGGTGACGCCGGGGCCGATCGTCATGGTGATGTCGTTGACCGCGACGACGTTGCCGAACCAGCGGGAGACGTGGTCGATGTTCAGGGTGGTCACAGGCCCACCTTCCGGTAGCGGCGGATCAGCAGGCCGTAGGCGCCGGTGATCAGGCCGAGGGCGACGAGGACGTAGACCAGGCCCTCGGCGGTGCCGGGCCCGTTGCCGCCGGGGAAGGCGGAGGCGGCGCCGAGGAAGGCCGACTGCACGCCGTCGATGAGGGTGATCGGCGAGAACAGGCCGATCCAGGCGATGGCGCCGGCGCTGTCCTGGACCTCCGCGATGGCCTGGAGGGTGGAGACCGCGCCGTAGGTGATGGTCAGGACGGCGATGACGGCCGCGATGCCGAAGCCGCGCCGCGGGGTGACCGAGGCGATGACCAGGCCGATGCCGGAGAAGAGCAGTGAGAGCAGTGCCACGGAGACCAGTCCCTGCGCGAATCCCTTCGTCTGGTCGGCGAAATCCAGTTCGGCGAGCAGAGCGCCGACGTAGAGGACGACCAGCGGGGCGGCCGTCAGGATGAACAGGGCCGAGGCCAGGGCCGCGTACTTGGCGCGGACGTAGTCGGAGGTTTCGATCGGCCGTGAGAAGTAGAGCGGCACGGTCTTGAAGCGCAGGTCGCGGGAGACCGCCTGGGGGGCCTGGGAGGCGATGTAGAGGCTGATGACGGCCTGGAGGACGATCGCGTAGCGCGTGTAGTCCAGCGGCAGGTCCTTGGCCTTGGTGAAGACGGCGACGGCGACCATGATGCCGGCGGGCAGGCACATCACCACGAACAGCAGCATCGGCAGCACCTTGGACTTGACCGAGCGGCCGAGGCCGTAGGCGCCGCGCAGGGACTGCGAGTAGAGCGAGCGGCGGGCGTAGGCACGGCCGAGGCGGGGGCCGTCGTAGCCGCGGTAGCCGATGTCGTGGATGCGGGTCTGGTCGCCCGGTGACGGGACCACGGACCGGTCAGCCATGGTGGACCGCCTCCTTCCGCTGCGCGACGGCGTCGTCGCCGTCCTTGAAGACCTCCGAGATGTGGTGCCGGCGCTGCTCCATGCGGACCAGGCCGAGGCCGAGGCCGGCGATCACGTCGCGGACCACGTCGTACGTCTCGTCGCCGGTGGCGGTCAGCAGCAGCACGTGGCCCGCGCCGGGCAGGCCGCTGCCGTCCTCGACGGTGATCCCGCGCGCGTGCAGCGCGTCCCGCACCGCGCGGGTGCCGTCCGGGTGCTCGTCGGTGTCGGTTACCTCGACGGCGAGGGTGGTGGTGGACTGGGTGAAGTCGGTGGTGGAGCTGGCGCGCAGCAGCTTGCCGCCGTCCACGACGACGACGTGGTCGCAGGTGCGTTCCAGTTCGCCCAGCAGGTGGGAGGTGACCAGGACCGAGATGCCGAAGTCGGTGTGGATGCGGCGGATGAGGCCGAGCATCTCGTCGCGGCCGACCGGGTCGAGACCGTTGGTCGGCTCGTCGAGGAAGACCAGCCGGGGGTCGTGGACGAGGGCCTGGGCGAGCTTCACGCGCTGCTTCATGCCGGTGGAGTAGCCGCCGATGGGACGGTAGCGCTCCTCGTAGAGGCCGACGTGGCGCAGGGTGTCGGCGGTGCGTTCGCGCGCGGCGGTGGGCGGCAGGCCGGACATGCGGGCCATGTGCACGACGAACTCGGTGGCCGAGACGTCGGGGGGCAGGCAGTCGTGCTCCGGCATGTAGCCGACCTGTTCGCGGATGGCGGCTCCCTTGGTGGCCACGTCGAGTCCGAGCACTTCGGCGCGGCCCTCGGTGGCGGGGGACAGACCCAGCAGGATCTTGATCAGGGTGGACTTGCCGGCGCCGTTGGCCCCGACGAGTCCGGTCACACCGGCTCCGATGTCCACGGAGAGCCGGTCGAGTGCGGTCACCCGGGGGAACCGCTTGCTCAGGCTTTCGGTCACGATCACAGTCACGTCCATGACGGTAGTGACGCGCGCCTCACCGGTCGTCAGACCGAGGGGTCGTCTTGGCATCCGACTCCAGGCGTACGGGGCCCTGGGGGGAGCCCTGCCTGAGGGCTAGGCGTATCGCCTCGTGAGGCCGGGGACGCGGCACCGGACTCGGCGCCTGCCCGGGGGTCCTGGAGGCGACGTGGCCGGTGTTCGCCCTCGAGGGGCACCGGTTCTCCACAGGCGGGCCCAATTCCCCTGTGGATAACACCACTTCGCTGTGGACCAAACCTGTGCGGGGACATCATTCGCGTGATACGCGTCTCTCTCGGCACCCTGGACACGCGAACGAAGGCGACAGGAGGAGCACGGCCGGCAGACGCGTCCCGAAGGTGTCGAAGCACCCGTCCGCCTGTCCCGCGTCACCGCATCGACCGAGCCCCTGCCGACCGTCTCGCTTATCGTCTGGGTATGCGTCTGAGCACGGTGATCCTCCCCGTCCACCGGTGGAACGACGGACGGAGGCTGTGGCAGCGCGCCGAACAGCTCGGTCTCCACGCCGCCTACACCTACGACCACCTGTCCTGGCGCGGCTTCCGGGACGGTCCCTGGTTCGGCGCGCTGCCGACGCTGACGGCGGCCGCGGGGGTCACCGAGCGGCTCCGCCTGGGCACCCTCGTCACCTCGCCCAACTTCCGGCACCCGGTGACGCTCGCCAAGGAGCTGATCTCCCTCGACGACATCTCCGGCGGACGGATCACCCTGGGCATAGGAGCGGGCGGCACGGGCTTCGACGCCACCGCGCTCGGCCAGGAGCCGTGGACACCGCGTGAGCGGGCCGACCGGTTCGCCGAGTTCCTCCAGTTCCTCGACCGGCTGCTGACCGAGGACGCGGTCTCCCACGAGGGCGACTTCTACGCGGCGCACGAGGCGCGCAACATCCCGGGCTGTGTGCAGCGGCCCCGGCTGCCGTTCGCGGTGGCCGCGACCGGTCCGCGCGGACTGCGGCTCGCCGCCCGGTACGGACAGGCGTGGGTGACCACCGGCGACCCGAGGCTGTTCAAGGACGGCACGCCCGAGGAGTCGGTACGGGCGCTGCGGGCGCAGGCGGAGCGGCTGGCAGAGGCCTGTGCCGAGATCGGCCGCGACGTCGGCGCACTCGACAAGGTGCTGCTCACCGGTTTCACCCCGGACCGTGGCGAGCCGCTCCGGTCCCTGGACGCCTTCGTGGACTTTGCCGGGCGCCACCGGGAGCTGGGCTTCACCGAGATCGTCGTCCACTGGCCGATCCCGGACTCCGACTTCGCCACCGACGAGAAGGTCTTCGAGCGGATCGCCATGGAGGCGCCGGCCCAGCTGGCCTGAGACTCCGCCGGGCGCGCGGGCGGCCGGCACCCAGGGGAGCGGTACCTCACAGACGGGCGGCTCCCGCACGCCCGTGTGGACCCGTACGTGACAATGGCCCCGTGACCTCAGCGACTCGACCGCCCCAGCCCCCGGCCGCCGCCGCTCGCCCCCGGCTCATCGCCACCGACCTCGACGGAACCCTGCTGCGCGACGACAAGTCGGTCTCGCCCCGTACGGTCGCCGCGCTGGCCGCCGCCGAGGAGGCCGGCGTCGAGGTCTTCTTCGTCACCGGCCGCCCCGCGCGCTGGATGGACGTCGTCAGCGATCATGTGCACGGCCACGGCCTCGCCATCTGCGGCAACGGCGCCGCCGTGGTCGATCTGCACGGCGGCCCCGGCGGCCACCGGTTCGTGAAGGTGCGGGCGCTGGCCCGGGAGAACGCCCTGGACACCGTACGGCTGTTGCGTGAGGCGGCTCCCGGCACGGTGTACGCGGTCGAGCAGACGTACGGCTTCAACCAGGAGCCGGAGTACCCGAAGATGCACCTGGAGGTACCCGACGTCCTCCGGCCGGCCGAGGAACTGCTGGGTCCGGACGGCCCGGCGCCGGACGAGCCGGTGCTCAAGATCCTCGCCTTCCACCCCACCATCGAGCCCGACGCCTTCCTCGCCCTGGCCCGCCTCGCCGTGGGCGACCGCGCCAACGTCACCCGGTCCAGCCCCAGCGCCCTGCTGGAGATCAGTGGCCCGGGCGTCTCCAAGGCCAGCACGCTCGCCCTGTGCTGCGCCGAACGCGGCATCTCGCACGAGGAGGTCGTCGCCTTCGGGGACATGCCGAACGACGTGGAGATGCTGACCTGGGCGGGACAGTCGTACGCCATGGGCAACGCCCACCCGGACGCGGTCGCCGCCGCCTCGGGGCGGACGGTCGCCAACAACGACGACGGCGTCGCCCTCGTCATCGAACGGCTGCTCGCGCGGGCCTCCTGACACGAGTCACGGTCACGATTCACGGTCTGCGCGGGCCTCCTGACACGAGTCACGGTCAGATCGACACGCCCCGCCGGGCCAGCCAGGGCAGCGGGTTCAGCGCCGAACCCGTCTCCGGGGTGAGCCGCACCTCGAAGTGCAGGTGCGGACCGGTGGAGTTGCCGGTGCTGCCCGACTGGCCGATCCACTGGCCGGCCTCGACACGGTCGCCCGGGTCGACGGCGACACCGGACAGATGCGCGTACTGCGTGTAGTAGCCGCCGGCGTGCCGGAGCACGAGCTGGATGCCGAAGGCACCGCCGCAGGACACCTTCACCACCCGCCCGGCGCCGACCGCCCGCACCGGCGTGCCGACCGGCACGGCGAAGTCCTGCCCGGTGTGCCGGTTCGCCCACCGCGCCCCTCCGCTGCCGAAGGACGCGGTCAGCTCGTACGTCTCCACCGGCGCCACCCAGTCCCGGTCCGTGCGGGCGTCCGGCTGGTCGAGACGGACGGCACCGGGGCAGGATCCCGCGGCGGCCGACGCCTCGGCCCGGCCCCGGAGCTTCGACCGGGCCGCCTCCAGCTTGCGCTCGATCTCCTTCTTGAGGGCGGCGAGTTCCCTGTTGCGCTGGTCCAGCCTCCGCCAGGCCTCCTCGGCCCTCGCCTCGTCGGCGGCCAGCCGGGCCTCGGCCCGCCGGCTCTTGCCGACGGCGTCGCTGACGGCGCGGCCGGCCCGCCGCACGGCACGCTGACCGCGCATCAGCTCCTCCGGGTCGTCGGCGAGCAGCATCCGCGCGGTGAGCGGCAGCCCGCCCCCGTCGCGGTACTGGGCGCGGGCGATCCGGCCCAGGTCCTCGTCCAGGGCGGCCAGCTCGCGGCGCTCCCGGTCGAGCAGTTCCTCGTACCGCTCGGCCTCGGTCCGCCGGGCCTCCGCCTCGAGCCGTCCCTCCTCGTAACGCCGGGTCGCCGTGGCGGCGTCCTGGTAGAGCCGGGCGACCTCCGCTCCGGCACCGCTGCCGGGACCGGTGTCGTGGTCCGAGGAGGGGCGGGCCGCGAGGACGGCGAGCGCGCACAGCAGCACCGGGACGAGCAGCGGATGACGGCGGGGTGAGCGCATGGCAGTGATCGTGACCCGTGCGGCGGCGCCGGGTCACCTCCGACTCGTACGGTCGGGGGACCGGTTGCTGCACACGGGGCATCGGCGGCCCTCCACGGGCCGTTCCGGCGGTCCGGCGCCGCGCTTCCCGTACGCCCGGCCGTACCGGCGCCACCCGCCCCGGTACCCGGTCTTGTCCGGACCAACCGGTCACCGCGACCGGCCGACCCGCCCGGACCAACCGGTCACCGCGACCGGCCGACCCGCCCGGACCAACCGGTCACCGCGACCGGCCGACCCGCCCGGACCAACCAGACGCCCACGACCCGCTCGGATCGGACCAACCAGACGCCCACGACCGGCTGGGGCGCCCGAACCAACCAGACACCCACGACCGGCTGGGGCGCCGTCCGGCCGTCACCCGGCCGTCGCTCGGCGCCGTCGTCTACCCCGCCGTCACCAGCAGGTCGGCGGCGGCCTCCCGCTCGGCCATCGACCGCAACGGCCCCGGCTCGGCCGTCAGCCGCGCGAAGGTGCCGCGCTGCACCACCCGCCCCGCGTCGAGCACGACGACCTCGTCGACGCTCTCCAGTCCGGCCAGCCGGTGCGTGATGAGCAGGGTCGTCCGTCCCTCGGTGGCGGCCAGGAGGTCGGCGGTGAGCGCGTCCGCGGTCGGCAGGTCGAGGTGTTCGGCGGGTTCGTCGAGCACCAGTACGGGGAAGTCGGCGAGCAGCGCGCGGGCCAGCGCGAGGCGCTGGCGCTGGCCACCGGAGAGACGGGCGCCGTGTTCCCCGACCAGGGTGTCCAGACCGTCGGGCAGGCTGTCGGCCCACTCCAGCAGCCGGGCCCGGCCGAGGGCGTCCCGCAGCTGGGCCTCGGTGGCGTCCTTCCTGGCCAGCAGCAGGTTCTCCCGCACCGAGCTGTCGAAGAGGTGCGCGTCCTGCGCGCACAGTCCGACGAACCGGCGTACGTCGTCGGTGTCCAGGGCGCGGGCGTCCACCCCGGCCAGCGTGTACGACCCCGCGCTCGGGTCCAGGAACCTCAGCAGCACCTGCGCCAGCGTCGTCTTGCCCGACCCGGACGCCCCGACCACGGCGACCCGGCGGCCCTGGGCCAGGGTCAGGTCCAGGCCGGCCACGGCTTCCCGGTCCTGCCCGGGGTGGCTCGCGGCGAGGCCCTTGACGACGAGCGGGAACGGCGTGGCGGGGGCCTGCCGGGACCGCTCCGGCTCCCTCACGGGCTCGGGGGCGTCGAGCACCTCGTACACGCGCTCGGCGCCGCGGCGCACCCGTTGCCGGTACTGGACGGCGAGCGGCAGGCCGAGGACGGCCTCGAAGGCGGCGAGCGGAGTGAGGACGACGACGGCCATGGCCACGCCGCCGAGCCGTCCGTCGGCGACCGCCTGGACGCCCACGAGCGCGGCCGCCGCGACGGTCAGGCCGGAGATCAGCGCGGTGAGCCCGTCACCGAGCGCGGTGGCGGTCGCCGCGCGGGAGGCGATCCGGGTCAGCGCGGAGCCGGCCCGGCGGACGTCACCGGCGCGTGCGGGCAGGGCACCGGCCACGGTCAGCTCGGCGGTGCCGGTGAGCAGGTCGGTCACCCGGGTGGCGAGCGCTCCGCGGGCGGGGGCCAGCCTTCGTTCGGCCCGGCGGGCCACGGCACCGGTGACCAGCGGGACACCCGCGCCGGCGGCGAGCAGACCGGCGGCGAGCACGGCTCCGGCCTCGGGCAGCAGCCAGGTCATGAAGCCGACGGAGACGGCCGAGACGACCACCGCGGAACCGGCCGGCAGCAGCCAGCGCAGCCAGTAGTCCTGGAACGCGTCCACGTCGGCGACCAGCCGGGAGAGCAGGTCGCCGCGGCGGCTGCGGCGCAGTCCGGCGGGCGCGATCCGCTCCAGCCGCCGGTACACGGCGACCCGGGTGTCGGCCAGCATCCGCAGCACCGCGTCGTGCGACACCAGCCGCTCGGCGTAGCGGAAGACGGACCGTCCGATGCCGAAGGCCCGGGTCGCCGTGACGGCCACCATCAGGTACAGCACCGGCGGCTGCTGCGAGGCCCGCGAGATGAGCCACCCGGAGGTGGCCATCAGGCCGACGGCACTGCCGAGCGCGAGGCTGCCGAGCAGGAGGGCGAGAGCGAGACGTCCGCGCCGGGCGGCGGACACCGCGCGTACCCGGGCGAGCACGCCGCGGCGGGCACCGGCGGCATCCGGGACGTCCCGGCCACCGGCCGCGGCCGCCGGACCGCCGGGGCCGGTCCCCATGCCCACCGCGTCGACCGCCCCGGTGACGGGCCGCTCCCCGTCCGGGTCCGGCACGCCCCGTGCGGAAGCACCCGCCCCCGCGCCCGGCACGGCCCCGCCGGAAACACCCGTCTTCGAAGCCGGTACGTCCCGTCCCGGAGCGGCAGCCCCCGGCTCGGCCAGCCGCACCACCCGGTCCGCCACCTCCAGCAGCGCCGGGCGGTGCACCACCAGCAACACCGTCCGCCCCGCCGCCAGCCGCCGTACCGCCGCCACGACCTCCGCCTCGGTCGCCCCGTCGAGCGCGGCCGTCGGCTCGTCCAGCAGCAGGACGGGCCGGTCGGCGAGGAAGGCCCGGGCCAGCGCCAGCCGCTGCCGCTGCCCGGCGGAGAGCCCGGCCCCGTCCTCGCCGAGCACCGTCTCCGCCCCTCGCGGCAGGGCGTCCACGAACGTCAGCGCCCCGGCGTCCCGCAGCGCCCGCCGTACGGCGGTGTCGTCCGCTCCGGGCCGGGCCAGCCGTACGTTCTCGGCGATCGTCGTGGCGTACAGGTGCGGGCGCTGCGGCACCCAGGCGACCTGGGCGTGCCACTCGGCCGGGTCCAGCCCGGCGAGATCGGCGCCGCCGACCCGGACCCGCCCCTCGGCCGGCCGTACGAAGCCCAGCAGCACGTCGAGGAGCGTGGACTTGCCGGCCCCGCTCGGACCGACGAGCGCGACCGTCTCGCCGGGCTCCACGGTGAAGCTGACGTCCGAGACGGCGTCCGCCGCGCGGCCGGGGTGGCGGACCGTCACGCCCTCGAAGGACAGGGCACCGCCCGCGGGCACCGGGCCCGTGCCCGGCACCGGCGCGGGGGTCTCCAGGACCTCGAAGATCTCCTCGGCCGCCGCGAGTCCCTCGGCCGCCGCGTGGTACTGCGCCCCGACCTGCCGCAGCGGCAGATACGCCTCCGGTGCCAGCACCAGCACGACCAGACCGTCGTAGAGGTTCATGTCGCCGTGGACCAGGCGCATGCCGATCGTCACGGCGACCAGGGCCACCGAGAGCGTGGCGAGCAGTTCCAGCGCGAAGGAGGACAGGAAGGCGATCCGCAGCGTCCGCAGGGTCGCCTGCCGGTAGTCGTCGGTGATCTTCCTGATCGACTCGGCCTGTGCCTTGGCCCGGCCGAAGACCTTCAGCGTGGGCAGGCCCGCGACCACGTCCAGGAAGTGCCCGGACAGCCGGGACAGCAGCCGCCACTGCCGGTCCATCTGGGACTGGGTGACCCAGCCGATCAGCGCCATGAAGACCGGGATGAGCGGCAGGGTGACGACGATGATGGCCGCCGACACCCAGTCCTCGGTGACGATCCGGGCCAGCACCGCGACCGGGACGACCACCGCCAGCCCCAGCTGCGGGAGGTAGCGGGAGAAGTAGTCGTCGAGGGCGTCGACTCCCCGGGTGGCCAGGGTGACCAGTGAACCGGTGCGCTGTCCGGTGAGCCATCCGGGACCGAGGGCGGTCGCCCGCTCCAGCAGCCTGCCGCGCAGCTCGGACTTGACCGCCGCGCTCGCCCGGTGCGCGGCCAGCTCGGTGAGCCACCCCACCAGGCCGCGACCGCAGGCGACCGCCGCCAGCAGCAGCAGGGGGGTGCGCAGGTCGGCGACCGCCCTGCCGTCCTGGAAGGCGCCCACCACGATCCCGGCGATGAGCATCGCCTGGGCGATCACCAGCCCCGCCCCGACGGCGCCCAGAGCGACGACCGCCATGAGGAAGAGCCGCGTGGTGCGGGCGTACCGCAGCAGACGTGGATCGATCGGTTTCACGTGAAACACTCCCCGGCCGGACTCGGCGCCCGGACTCAGTGCGTGGCTTCGGCGAGGTGCTGGGTACCGATGCGCTTACGGAAGACCCAGTACGTCCATCCCTGGTAGAGCAGGACGACGGGCGCTCCGATCGCCGCCAGCCAGGTCATGATCTTCAGGGTGTACGGGCTGGACGAGGCGTTGGTGACGGTGAGGCTCCAGTCCGCGTTCAGCGTGGACGGCATGACGTTCGGGAACAGCGTCAGGAACAGCATGGCCACGGCGGCCACGATGGTGACGCCGGAGAACGCGAACGACCATCCCTCGCGTCCGGCCTGGTTGGCCACGAGCGCGGCGACCAGTGCGGCGACGGCCACCACCAGCGCGACCAGGCTCGCGCCGTCGCCGCTGTCCGCCTGCGTCCACAGCAGGAAGACCAGCGCCGGCACGGCTGTGACCAGTCCGACGCGCAGCGCCAGCCTCCGCGCCCGTTCCCGGATCTCGCCGACCGTCTTGAGCGCCGTGAACACCGCCCCGTGGAAGGTGAACAGCGTCAGCGTCACCACTCCGCCGAGCAGGGCGTAGGGGTTGAGCAGGTCCCCGAGGGTGCCGACGTACTCCAGGTCCCGGTCGATCTTCACGCCGCCGACGATGTTGCCGAAGGCCACGCCCCACAGGAACGCGGGGATCAGCGAGGTCCAGAAGATCGCGTGCTCCCAGTTGCGCTGCCAGCGCTCCTCGGGCCGCTTCACCCGGTACTCGAAGGCCACGCCCCGGACGATCAGGCACAGCAGGATGACCAGCAGGGGCAGGTAGAAGCCGGAGAACAGGGTGGCGTACCACTCGGGGAAGGCGGCGAAGGTGGCGCCGCCCGCCGTGAGCAGCCAGACCTCGTTGCCGTCCCAGACCGGGCCGATCGTGTTGATCAGCACCCGCCTCTCGGGCCGGTCGCGGGCCAGCAGCTTGGTCAGGACGCCGACCCCGAAGTCGAAGCCCTCCAGGAAGAAGTAGCCGGTCCACAGGAAGGCGATCAGGACGAACCAGACGTCGTGCAGTTCCATGACTGTGCAGCTCCCTTGCGCCTAGTACGAGAAGGCCATCGGCTTGTCGGCGTCACGGAGCTCGCCGCCGATCTTCGTGGGCGGGTTGAGGTCGGCCTCGGTGAGCTCGGGCGGGCCGGCCTTGACGTACTTCGCCATCAGCCTGACCTCGATGACGGCCAGGACGGCGTAGAGCAGGGTGAAGGCGGCCATCGAGATGATGACCTCGGTCTGTGAGACACCGGGGGAGACCGCGTCGCGGGTCTGGAAGAGGCCGTAGACGGCCCAGGGCTGCCGGCCCATCTCGGTGAAGATCCAGCCCCAGGAGTTGGCGATCAGCGGGAAGCCCATCGTCCACAGGGACAGCAGCCAGTACAGCCGGGTGAGCCGGTCGCCGAGCGGCTTCTTCAGCAGGACCAGCCGCGGCACCTCGTCGTCACCGGTCCGCCAGGCGGCCGGCAGCAGGAACTTCTTCCGCGTCAGCCACAGTCCGGCCAGGCCGAGGGTGAAGGACGCCATCCCGAAGCCGATCATCCAGCGGAAGCCCCAGTAGGCGACGGGGACGATGGGCTTGTAGTCGCCGGGACCGAACTTCTCCTGCTCGGCCTTGTTGGTGTCGTTGATGCCGGGCACATACGAGTCGAAGTCGCTGTGGGCGAGGAAGGACAGCAGGCCCGGGACCTCCAGGGCGACCTTGTTGTGCCCTTCGTCGACGTCCCCGTAGGCGAAGACGGAGAAGGGCGCCGGCTGCTCGCCGTCCCACAGCGCCTCGGCGGCGGCCATCTTCATCGGCTGCTGCTCGTACATGACCTTGCCGAGGGTGTCGCCACTGATCGCGGTGAGCATGCCGCCGACGGCGAGGGTGACCAGGCCGAGGCGGAGCGAGGTCCGCATCACCGGGATGTGCCTCTTGCGCCGCAGGTGGAAGGCGGCGATGCCGACCATGAAGGCGCCACCGGTGAGGAAGGCCGCGGAGAAGCTGTGGAAGACCTGGTTGAGCGCGGTGTTCTGGGTGAGGACCTGCCAGAAGTCGGTCAGCTCCGCCCGGCCCTTCTCCTCGTTGATCCGGTACCCGACGGGGTGCTGCATCCAGGAGTTGGCCGCGAGGATGAAGTACGCCGACAGCAGCGTGCCGATCGAGACCATCCAGATGCAGGCCAGGTGGAGCTTCTTGGGCAGCTTGTCCCAGCCGAAGATCCACAGGCCGATGAAGGTCGACTCGAAGAAGAAGGCGATGAGCGCCTCGAAGGCCAGCGGCGCACCGAAGATATCCCCGACGAAGCGGGAGTAGTCGGACCAGTTCATGCCGAACTGGAACTCCTGGACGATGCCCGTGACCACGCCCATCGCGATATTGATCAGGAAGAGCTTGCCCCAGAACTTCGTGGCCTGGAGGTACTTCTCCTTGCCGGTGCGCACCCAGGCGGTCTCCAGGCCGGCCGTGAGGGCGGCCAGCGAGATCGTCAGGGGCACGAACAGGAAGTGGTAGACGGTCGTGATGCCGAACTGCCAGCGCGCCAGGGTCTCCGGCGCCAGGGCCAAGTCCACGTCGTCACTCTCCTCACATCGCCGTGGTCAGCGACAGATTGTGCGTGTACGACACACCCATATCGGGAGCGATCCGACACGCTTGTGAACGCGTTCACATTCACAAGCAATTATGACCTACCGCTTTTCGGTACAGGAAGGGGGGTCCCCTGTGACGTCAACCCCTCGGGAGGCCCTTCCCAGGAGCCATTGAGTGCCGCACCTGGTACGGAAGGCCCGTTTCACGTGAAACGAACGCGAAAGGGACGCACGAAGGGCGCCTCGCGGAGTGACCAACACCACTCCGCGAGGCGCCCTTCGCCACCTGAAGCACAGCCCGGACCGCAGCCCGAGGCACAGTCGGAACACGGCCGGAGCACAGCCGAACCGCAGCCCGGAGCACAGCCCGAAGCCAGACCGAACCACACCCGAAACCCAGCCCGGCCCGCGACCGAAGCCCAGCCCAGCCCAGCCCAGCCCGCACCCGAAGCCCAGCCCAGCCCGGCCCAGCCCGCACCCGAAGCCCAGCCCAGCCCGCCCCGGCCCGCCTCCTACAGCCCCTTGCGGAACCCTTCCGCCACCTTCAGGAAGATGTCGTTCGCCTCGTTCTCCCCCACCGTCACCCGCACACCGTCGCCCGGGAAGGGCCGGACCACCACGCCGGCCCGCTCACAGGCCTCGGCGAAGGCGACCGTGCGCTCCCCCAGCCGCAGCCACACGAAGTTGGCCTGCGTCTCCGGCACCGTCCAGCCCTGGCCCCGCAGGCCCTCGACCACGCGCGTGCGCTCGCACACCAGCGAGCCGACCCGGCCCAGCAGCTCGTCCTCGGCCCGCAGCGAGGCGATCGCCGCCTCCTGTGCGATCTGGCTCACCCCGAACGGCACCGCCGTCTTGCGCAGCGCCGCCGCCACCGGCTCATGGGCCACGGCGAAACCGACCCGCAGCCCGGCGAGCCCGTACGCCTTGGAGAAGGTCCGCAGCACGCAGACATTGGGCCGCCCGCGGTACAGCTCGATGCCGTCCGGCACCCGGGGGTCGCGGATGAACTCGCGGTACGCCTCGTCCAGCACCACCAGCACATCGCCGGGCACCCGGTCCAGGAACCGCTCCAGCTCCTCGCGCCCCACCACCGTGCCGGTCGGGTTGTTGGGGTTGCAGACGAAGATCAGCCGGGTCCGGTCGGTGACCGCGTCGGCCATGGCGTCCAGGTCGTGCACGTCACCCGGCGTCAGCGGCACCTGGACCGCCTCCGCGCCGCTGATCCGCGTGATGATCGGGTACGCCTCGAAGGAGCGCCAGGCGTAGATCACCTCGTCACCGGGGCCCGCCGTCGCCTGGAGCAGTTGCTGGGCGACACCCACCGAACCGGTGCCGGTGGCCAGGTGGGAGGCCGGGACGCCGAACCGCTCGGACAACTCGGCCATCAGCCCCGTACAGGCCATGTCCGGGTAGCGGTTGAAGGCTCCGGCCGCCGCCATGACCGTCTCCATCACACCCGGCAGCGGCGGATACGGGTTCTCGTTGGAGGACAGCTTGTAGGCCGCCGGCCCGTCCGCCGCCGCGGGCTTGCCCGGCTTGTAGGTGGGGATCCCCTCCAGCTCGGCGCGCAACCTGGGGCTCGTCTCGCTCACCGCACTCCTCCTCGTGACCACCACCGGCTTCCCGTACTTCTCACCTTATGAGGATTCGGCTCCGGCGCGTACAGGCGAGGGCGGGCCCGCCCCGCCCCACCGACATCAGGGGCATCGGCACCCGAAGGCGTACGTTCCACAGGGGCGCCCCTACATATATCTATGCGCCGGTAGCTCGCGCCGTGGCGCGCGTCCCCCGTAGTGGTGAGTTGAGACCTCTTCGCAACATCGCACTCTTGGCAGGCCCGCACGCACTGACACGCTACGTCCGTGGGTCAGAAGTCATAACTGACTTTCATTCAAAGGAAGTTGACCCATCTCGGCCATGCAGAAACGTGCCTGTCAACGCGTGCATATGCGCCCGCCCTACCCCACTCCATGAGCCCTACTATCGGCTCGCCATGACAGCAGCAGGGAAGCACCAGGTGAGCCGCGCGGAAACCTCACGTCGAGGCAGCCGGCCGGGCCGGGCGGGCATCAGAGACGTCGCCGCCGCCGCCGGAGTCTCCATCACGACCGTCTCCGATGCCCTCAACGGCAAGGGCAGGCTCCCGGACGCCACCCGCCGCCATGTCCGCGAGGTCGCCGACCGGCTGGGCTACCGGCCGTCGGCCGCCGCCCGGACGCTGCGCACCGGCAGGTCGGGACTCATCGGCCTGACGGTGACGACATACGGGAATGAACCTTTCACCTTCACGGAGTTCGCGTACTTCGCCGAGATGGCGCGAGCCGCCACGTCGGCCGCGCTGGCCCGCGGCTACGCGCTGGTCATCCTCCCCGCGACCTCCCGCCACGACGTGTGGTCCAACGTCGCCCTGGACGGCACGGTGGTCATCGACCCCTCCGACCAGGACCCGGTCGTCAGCGAACTGGTCCGCCAGGGCCTGCCGGTCGTCTCCGACGGCCGCCCGGCCGGCGCGCTCCCGGTCACGGCCTGGGTGGACAACGACCACGAGGCGGCCGTCCTCGGCATCCTCGACCACCTCGCCGACGCCGGCGCCCGCCGCATCGGCCTGCTCACCGGCACCACCACCGACACCTACACCCATCTGTCGACCACCGCGTACCTGCGCTGGTGCGAGCGCGTCGGCCAGGACCCGGTCTACGAGGCCTACCCGGCGCACGACCCGTGCGCGGGCGCCGTCGCCGCCGACCGGCTGCTCGCCCGCCCCGACCGGCCCGACGCCGTCTACGGCCTCTTCGACCCCAACGGGACCGACCTGCTCGCCGCGGCCCGCCGCTACGGGCTGCGCGTCCCCGACGACCTGCTGCTGGTCTGCTGCAGCGAGTCCACCGTGTACGCCAACACCGAGCCGCCCATCACGACCCTGTCGCTCAAGCCGCGCCGCATCGGCACGGCCGTGGTGCAGCTGCTGATCGACGCCATCGAGAGCGTCGAGTCCAACCGGCCGGTCGAGCAGGTGATACCGACCGAACTGATCGTGCGGACTTCCTCACAGCGCCGGCCGCCCCGCACGACCGTCAGCCCGCCACGCTCACCCGGGGGCCAGTAGGACCGCGGGAGCGCTCCCTCGCGAGGAGGGGCCGCGGGAGCGCTCCCCCTCTCCGGGACCGGAGACGGGCGGGGGAAGAGAGGCCGAGAGGTGACCGTGAGGTGACTGAGGGGCAGGAGAAGAGCGGGCCAATCGGGGCGAAAGCCGCGTCACGACGGGGACCTGTTCCGATTCACCACCCCTGGGTCATCACACAGCGCGATCCGCATTCCTATGATGGGCCCACGACACCGCGGGCCGCTGCGACCAGGCAGTCCGAAGCGGTGCAGGTGCGGCGCGATGGTGGAGGGGTCGATGACTCAGGGGGCCGGTCAGGGACCCGAGGTGGAGCGGACGGCGACGTTGCGCGACTTCCGAGTACCCGCGTACGTCCACGAGACCGGTCCGTACGGCCAGGGCGCGCACCCCGGTGACACCGTCCCGGCGCCCGAGACGGCCGTACCGGAGGGGTACACCCCCACCGAGCGCGACCTGCCCGTCATCGGCCGGCAGGACCCGGCCCAGGTGGCCGCCGAGCCCGTACCGGCGCCTGCGGCGCCGCCCGCCACCGGTCCCGGACCGCTGTACGTCGTGGGTGACGTGCACGGCTATCTCGACGAGCTGGTGGCCGCGCTCCAGGAGCAGCAACTGATCGACGCCGAGGGCCAGTGGTGCGCGGGCACCGCCCGCCTGTGGTTCCTCGGTGACTTCACCGACCGCGGCCCGGACGGCATCGGTGTCATCGACCTGGTGATGCGGCTGTCCGCGGAGGCCGCCGCGGCCGGCGGTTACTGCAAGGCGCTGATGGGCAACCACGAGCTGCTGCTGCTCGGCGCCAAGCGGTTCGGCGACACGCCGGTCAACTCGGGCGCGGGCACCGCCACCTTCCAGGCGGCCTGGCTGCTGAACGGCGGCCAGAAGACCGACATGGACCGCCTCCAGGACCACCATCTGCAGTGGATGGCCCGGCTCGACGCCGTGGAGGAGGTCGACGGTCACCTCCTCGTCCACTCCGACACCACCGCCTACCTCGACTACGGCGGTTCCATCGAAGAGGTCAACGACACCATCCACGACACGCTCACGCGCAACGACGCGGACGAGGTGTGGGACCTCTTCCGCAAGTTCACCAAGCGCTTCTCCTTCCGCGACGAGGGCGGCGCCGACGCCGTGCGCTCACTGCTGGACACCTACGGCGGAACCCGCGTCGTGCACGGGCACAGCCCCATCCCGTATCTGCTCGGCGAGGTCGGGTCCGAGGACGGCGAGGACGACTCCGGTCCGACGGTCGAAGGACCGCATGTCTACGCCGACGGACTCGCCATCGCGATGGACGGCGGCGTGACCATGGCCGGAAAACTGCTGGTCCAGCAATTGCCGATGCCCGACTGAGCGTTCCGGGGACGGCCCGGGCACCGACGGCGGGCACACGGGCCGGCACCCATTTTCTGGAAACCCCCTGTCACCGCGCGGCGTCACCGCTCTACCATCGGCTTATCCGTAGCAGGCTCCCCTCCGTTTCTGCCCGACGGCTCGTCGGCATGCGAGCCCCAAGCCCTACGGAGCATCGGGGGATGCACATGAACAGCGTTCCGCAGTACCTGTTGAACGAGGACCGCCAGGAATACGAGCGGCTTCTCAACGAGGCGCTGCGCTCCGCACCACACCGTCCGGAACTGGCCGCTGTGGGGCAGCGGCTCAGCCCGGAGCAACTGCGCGCCATGGCGCTCAGCGCCACCGCCCTGATCACCGCGGCGGCGGCGACCGAGTACCAGCACTACGTGAAGGTCCGCGAGGAACTGCGTCACCCGGCACCGTCCGTCTCGCCGGCGTCCGCCCGCGAACCGGGCACCGCCGAGTCCGGTACGCACTCGACGGGGATCACCGCCACCATGGGCGAGGCCGCCGAGACCGCCGGCGCGGGCGCGGGCGCCGTCGTCACGGTGCTGGCTCCCGTCCTGACCGGTACCGCCGCCGCGATCTTCCTGCTCGTCGGGTACGCGCTGAGGATGATCGCGCCGAAGCAGGCGTTCGCCCGCACCATGCTCACCGCCGGGTGGGTGTTCGGCGCCCTGACCGCGATCACCGTCCTCGTGGCCGCCGTCGGTCTGCTGACCACCGCGCTGCGCAACCGTCCCTCGGCCGAGGCCGCGGCGTACGGCGAACGCGACGGCGAGGTGAGGCGGGCCAGGGAAGCCTGGCGTACGGCCCTGCTGGAGCAGGGCATCGTGCCGTTCCTGCGGGACGCCCTGGCCGACCCGGCCGCGGCGTCGGCGGCGACGGCCGGCGGTACGGCACCGCCGACGCCGCCCGCACCGCCCGCGCCGTCCGGCCGGATGCCGCGACTCGGCTACGGCCGTCCCGGGTTCAGCAGCCCCGAGGGGGGTTCGGCCACCGGTCCGCGCCCGAGCTACTCCAGCCCGGACTACTCCAGCCCGGACTTCGGCGGCCCGGAACACCGGCCCGAGTGACCGCCGGGGTGCGCTCTCCGGCGGGCAGGACCCGCCCCGGGGGAGCGCACGCCGGTGGCGCACCGGGTGGACGCCTCCGCCTGCCCCGTCAGTCCGCGATCGGCAGGTAGACGCGGTTGCCCGCCTCCGCGAACTCCTTCGCCTTCTGAGCCATGCCCGCCTCGATCTCCCCCTTGCCGCCACCGTGCTCGCGACGGATGTCCTGCGATATCTTCATCGAACAGAATTTCGGCCCGCACATGGAGCAGAAGTGGGCCGTCTTCGCGGGCTCCGCCGGCAGCGTCTCGTCGTGGAACTCCCGTGCCGTGTCCGGGTCCAGGGCGAGGTTGAACTGGTCCTCCCACCGGAACTCGAACCGGGCGTCGGACAGCGCGTCGTCCCATTCCCGCGCACCCGGGTGCCCCTTGGCGAGGTCGGCGGCATGAGCGGCGATCTTGTAGGTGATGACCCCGGTCTTGACGTCGTCGCGGTCGGGCAGGCCCAGGTGCTCCTTGGGCGTGACGTAGCAGAGCATGGCCGTGCCCCACCAGGCGATCATCGCGGCGCCGATGCCGGAGGTGATGTGGTCGTAGGCCGGCGCGATATCGGTGGTCAGCGGGCCGAGCGTATAGAACGGAGCCTCATCGCAGATCTCCTGCTGAAGGTCGATGTTCTCCTTGATCTTGTGCATCGGGACATGTCCCGGTCCCTCGATCATGGTCTGTACGTCGAAACGCTTCGCGATCCGGTTGAGTTCCCCGAGCGTGCGCAACTCCGCGAACTGCGCCTCGTCGTTGGCGTCCGCGATCGACCCCGGCCGGAGGCCGTCGCCGAGCGAGTACGTGACGTCGTAGGCGGCGAGGATCTCGCACAGCTCCTCGAAGTGCTCGTACAGGAACGACTCCTTGTGGTGCGCCAGGCACCAGGCCGCCATGATCGAGCCGCCGCGCGAGACGATGCCGGTCTTCCGGTTGGCGGTCAGCGGTACGTACGGCAGGCGCACGCCCGCGTGGACCGTCATGTAGTCCACGCCCTGCTCGGCCTGTTCGATGACCGTGTCCTTGTAGACCTCCCAGGTCAGCTCCTCCGCCCTGCCGTCGACCTTTTCGAGGGCCTGGTAGAGGGGGACCGTGCCGATGGGCACGGGGGAGTTGCGCAGCACCCACTCGCGGGTGGTGTGGATGTTGCGGCCGGTGGAGAGGTCCATGACCGTGTCGGCGCCCCAGCGGGTCGCCCAGGTCATCTTCTCGACCTCCTCCTCGATGGAGGAGGTCACCGCCGAGTTGCCGATGTTGGCGTTGACCTTCACCAGGAACCGCTTGCCGATGATCATCGGCTCGATCTCCGGGTGGTTGACGTTGGCCGGCAGCACCGCCCGTCCCGCCGCGATCTCCTCGCGCACGACCTCCGGTGAGACGTTCTCCCGGATCGCCACGTACTCCATCTCGGGGGTGATCTCGCCGCGGCGTGCGTACGCGAGCTGGGTCACCGCCTGCCCGCCGCGGGCACGCCGGGGCTGACGCGGGCGTCCGGGGAAGACCGCGTCCAGGTTGCGCAGTCCCCCGCGCGGAGAGGTGTGCTTGATGCCGTCGTCCTCGGGGCGGACGGGCCGGCCCGTGTACTCCTCGGTGTCGCCGCGGGCGACGATCCAGTTCTCGCGCAGCGGGGGCAGTCCCCTGCGCACATCGGTGTCGACGAGCGGATCGGTGTACGGGCCCGACGTGTCGTACAGCGTGACCGACCGGCCATTGGTGAGATGCACCTGACGGACCGGCACCCGCAGGTCGGAGCGTGAGCCCTCGACATACGCCTTGTGCCAGCCGATGGACGTCCCGGCCTCGTTCCGCGCGGAGGCAGGCGTGCGTGCGTCCTTGATGGTCATGAGACCTACTCCCTACGCCGGCATTACCCGGTAACAGGTTCAGCGGTCGACGCAGCGGTATCCGTCCGCCGACGTTCCGTGGGGAACATCACTCGACTTCGGTGATGTTTCCCGTGAAACATCGCTGGGACGGAGGTCAGCGCCCTCTCAGCCCGGTGCTCCGAGCTCCCGCGTGTACAAAAGGTGCCCCCACGCTAGCGTCAATTCGGGCGCGGTGAACAGATGGCCCCCTTCGTTCTTGCGATGATCGGGCCGTGACCACGACGCAGCATCCCCCCTTCCCTCCTCCCGAACCACGCCGCGGACCGGGCACGGCAGGCGATGACGGCGGCCGTGCCCGGAGCGGTGACGGCCTCTCCTCCACGGGCCCCGGACAGGGCCAGGAGCCCGTCCGGGCACGGGAACAGGGGCACGGCCGCGGGCACGTCCAGGGGCACATCCAGGGGCACGGGGAGGGGTTCGGGCACGGGCAGGGGCAGGAACTCGGGCGGAAACAGGAGTACGGACAGGGGAGCCCGAACGCGGGGGCGGGCGGAGGACAAGGCCCTGGGCCCGGTGGCGGCGGGGGGCACGGTCCCGGGGACGGCGGTCACGGCCCGGTAGGTGGTGGACACGGCCCCGTAGGTGGTGGGCACGGGCACTCGCACAGCCATGGTCCGGCGGCCCCCGTCTCCCTGCGTCTGCGCAAGGTCATCGCGGCGGTCCTGGTCCCCTTCGCCGCGGCCGTCGTGGTGGGGCTGGCCCTGCTGTGGCCGGGCGGGGCTCCGGAGCACGAACGCACCGGGGTCGGGTTCGACCGGCAGACGCAGCAGGCCACGGTCACCAAGGTGACGGCGATGAGCTGCCAGGACGTGAACGGCTCCACCCTGCCCTCCACCGGTGACACCTCCACCGCGGAGGGCTCCTCGGCGCAGCAGCAGGAGAACGGCACCTGCAAGAAGGCGACGATCCGGGTCGACACCGGCAAGGACAAGGGCCGTACGTTCACCGAGGTCGTGCAGCCCGACCAGTCCCGGCAGCTGAGCCAGGGCCAGGAGGTCGTGGTTTCCTACGAGCCCTCCGCGCCGAAGGACCTGCAGTACTCGGTCTCCGACATCGACCGCGAGTTCCCGATGGCACTGCTCGCCGGGGTCTTCGCCCTCGCCGTCGTGATCGTGGGGCGGCTGCGGGGCGTGATGGCGCTGGTCGCGCTGGCCATCAGCTTCCTGGTGCTCAACTTCTTCGTCCTGCCCGCGATCCTGCAGGGCTCGAACCCGCTGCTCGTGGCCGTGATCGGGTCGAGCGCGATCATGCTGATCGCCCTGTATCTGTGCCACGGGCTGTCGGCCCGTACGTCCGTGGCGGTGCTCGGCACCCTGGTCTCGCTGGTGCTGATCGGCGTTCTCGGTTCGCTCTTCATCGGCTGGGCCGCGCTGACCGGGGACACCGACGACAACACCGGCCTGATCCACGGCCTGTACCCGTCGATCGACATGAGCGGTCTGCTGCTGGCGGGGGTCATCATCGGTTCGCTCGGTGTGCTGGACGACGTGACGGTGACGCAGACGTCGGCGGTCTGGGAGCTGCACGAGGCCAATCCGACGATGGGCCGGCGGGGTCTGTACCGCGCGGGCATCCGGATCGGCCGGGACCACATCGCGTCCGTCGTCAACACGCTCGTCCTCGCCTACGCGGGTGCCGCGCTGCCGCTGCTCCTGCTGTTCTCGATCGCGCAGAGCAGCGTCGGCTCGGTCGCCAACAGCGAGCTGGTCGCGGAGGAGATCGTGCGCACGCTGGTCGGTTCGATCGGCCTGGTGGCGTCGGTACCGGTCACGACCGCTCTCGCGGCGCTGGTCGTCTCGGCCGACCGGCCGGGCCCCGGCACCGGCGAAACCCCTGCGGGGGCTGCCCCGGCCATGGCTCGCGGAGGACGGGGACGCCGCCGTAAGCGGTGAGCGGCGAGCGGCGAGCGGCGAGCGGCGAGCGGTGGGGGGAATCACGTATGCGGGTGGAGCCGTCGCCGTGAGCGGGGAGGGCGATCACGTATGCGGGCGAGGACGCCGCCGTGCGCGGTGGCGCCACCGCGGGGCCGCTCCGCAGGATCGTTCCGGCGCGGTGGCCGCCGCCCGGCGAAGCGTTACGCCACCGCTCGAAGCCGTCGGAACGCCTCAGCCCGCGCTCTGTTCCTCGGCCAGGATGCGGTCCAGCGCCTCGTCGAGGTGAGCGTCGAAGTCGGCGAGCATCCCCTCCTGGCCCAGCGGCACCAGCTTGTCGGTGCGGTCGAGGAAGGCCACGAGCGGCGCCGCCGAGGAGCGGAACAGGGCCCGGTCGGCACCGACCTGGAGACGGATCAGCACCTCGGTCAGGGGCTCGGGGTCGACCGGCGAGATGCGCACATCGCCGTCGCCGCAGGGCCGGCCGACCCCGTCGATCAGCAGCTCACGCCCGAAGGCCCAGGTCACCGGGGCGTCACCGGGCAGGTGGAAGGTCAGTCGCACGGCGTAGGGATCACTGGTCTCGTAGCGCAGCTCCACCGGGATACGGAAGGAGAGCTCCTCGGAGACGAGAAAGCTCATCATGACCTCTGCCTGTACGGACTCACGCATCGCATACCCCGTCATTCGCCGTCGACTGGCCGGGAATCAACCTCTAACACTGGTGGCATCTTGCTGAACGTACACACCAGATCACAAGGAGTTAGTTTTCACATGCTGATAGAGAGCGAGAACGACCCCAGGAGCCGCCCCACCTCGCCCTGCAACTGATGCAGGGCCGGCAGCAGCCGGTCGGCCTGGCGCACGGGCAGGGAGATGGCGACGGTCGTCGCCGTGCTGCCGACGGTGAGCGGGATCGCCCCGCACACCGTGCCCAGCGCGTACTCCTGGTACTCGGTCACCGGTGCGGTACGGCCCACGCGCTCCAGCCGCTTCAGCAGGCTGTGCTCGTCGCGCACGGTGTACCGGGTGACGGGCCGCACCGGATGGCGCTCCAGGTGGTCCCGCCGGCCCTCCTCGTCCAGTTGTGCCAGCAGGCACTGTCCGACCGCGTGCGCGTGCGCGGTCTCGCGGAAGTCCGCCCACTGCTCGACCGCGGGAGCGCCCGGCGTGTCGGCGACACACAGGATGTCGATCTCCCCGTCGCGGTACATCGCGTAGTACACGGGGGCGCCGATCGTCTCGCTCAGCCCCGCGAGGGCCTCCGCCAGCGTGCTGCGACGTTTCTGCTGTGTTCCGCTGCTGCTCAGCCGTTCGGCCGCGTCACCGAGGAAGAACAGGCCCTTGTCGCGGCGCAGGTAGCCCTCGTGCACCAGGGTGCGCAGCAGGTGGTACGCCGTGGGCAGGGCCAGCCCGGTCTCCCGGGCCAGTTGCTTGGCGGGGGCGCCGTACCGGTGCCCCGCCACGCACTCCAGCAGGCGCATCGCCCGCTGTACGGAGCCGATGAGGGTTTTGGAGGATGGGCCCGGGGCCTCCGCAGTGGGCGCCGCGGGGCGGGGCTGTGCGGGGAGCGCGGGCGGATGGACGGGTGCGGTGTCAGCCGTGGCCAAGGGTCACTCCCGGAGCGAGGGGGCAGCCGTTGCGGGGAACACGGGTGGGGGTGTACGCCGCTGCGGGGTCGCCCCCGCCTGGAGTTCCGGACTTTAACCGCCTGTCACCGCTCGCAGGCGGCCTGCCCGGGAAATGTCCCTCGCGCGAGGGAACCGACGGTTCCCGTCACCCCCACCGGTGCCCCACCGGCCTCACCAGTCGCCGCGCGAGGAGGAACTCGACATGAACTTGCGCACGATGTAGATAAGTCCGCCGACCAGGGCCACGAAGACCAGCACCTTGAAGAGCAGCCCGATCACGAAGGTGGCCACGCTGGCGATCATGCCGCCGAACACGACCAGGGCGATGGCCGGCACCGCGATCCACTTCACCCACCACGGCAGTTCCCCGAAGATCTCACGCATCGCCCTCGTCCTCGTCTCTCCCGTTCCCGGGGGACCTCCCGGTGTCCGGGAATCCTGATGTCCTGCACCCGATGCTAGGCGGCGGATGTCCGGCACGGGGGCCCGGCAGCCCTTGTCCTCCCCTGACCGTTCCCCTAGGGAACCCGCGGACCGCGGCTCGGCCCCCGGGCCGTCCGGGTCAGCCCTCGGGCGGCGAGAAGACCACCAGCACCCTGAGGTCCTCACTGATGTGGTGGAACTTGTGGGCGACCCCGGCCGGCACGTACACCACGCTGCCGCGGGCCACCTCGGTCGTCTCCATGCCGACGGTGATCGCGGCCCGGCCGCTGACGACGAAGTACACCTCGTCCTGCGCGTGCGGCTGCTGCGGGTCGGAGGTCCCCGCGTCGAGCGCGTACAGCCCGACCGACATGTTCCGCTCCCGCAGGAACTGCAGGTAGGCACCGTCGTTGGCGGCGCGCTCCGCCTCCAGTTCGTCCAGCCGGAATGCCTTCATCGCCTCGTCCGCCCCTGCTTCACCATTGGTTGCCGATCGTGTCTGCCACGATCAGACACATGAAGAATTTCCTAGTCAAGACGGTCGCCAACGCGGCGGCCCTGGCGGTCGCGGTGTGGCTCATCGACAAGATCACACTGACCGGGGGCGGCACCGGCGAGAAGACCACCACGCTGATCCTCGTCGCGCTGGTCTTCGGCCTGGTGAACCTTCTGGTGAAGCCGGTCGTCCAGGTGCTGACGTTTCCGTTGTTCGTCCTGACCCTCGGCCTGTTCACCCTGGTGGTGAACGCGCTGATGCTGCTGCTCACCTCATGGCTGGCCGACGCGCTCGACCTCAGCTTCCATGTGGAGGGGTTCTGGACCGCCGTCCTCGGCGGCCTGATCGTCTCGATCGTCTCCTGGGCCCTGAACGTGGTCCTGCCCGACAAGGACTGACTCCATGACCTACCGCGTCTGTTTCGTCTGCAGCGGCAACATCTGCCGCTCTCCGATGGCCGAGGCCGTCTTCCACGCGCGCGTGGCGGACGCCGGGCTCGACGGCCTGGTCGAGGCCGACAGCGCCGGCACCGGCGGCTGGCACGAGGGCGAGGGCGCGGACCCGCGCGCCATGGACGTCCTGGCGGCCGGCGGTTACACCCTCGACCACACGGCCCGGCGGTTCCACGCCTCCTGGTTCTCCCGCCTGGACCTCGTCATCGCCCTCGACTCCGGCCACCTCGGGGCGCTGCGCCGGCTGGCGCCCACCGAGCAGGACGCGGCCAAGGTGCGCCTGCTGCGGTCCTACGATCCCGACGCCCGCGCCGACGACCTCGACGTGCCCGACCCGTACTACGGGGGCCTGGACGGCTTCGAGGAGTGCCTTGAGATGGTGGAGGCGGCGAGCGACGGTCTGCTCGCCGCCGTACGTGAGCAAGTGGAAGGACAGGCGGCATGAGTGATTCCGCTCCCCATGGGCGCGATTCCGCAGAGGCGGCGCTGCCGAGGAACGCCGGTGACGGCACGCGCGCCGTGCGCGCCGGGCTGCCCGAGCCGGTCAAGCACGAGCCGACCCTGCCCGGCCCGGTCTTCGCCGCCCACTTCCACCTGCCGGGTGACCCCACGGGTCCGTACACGTACGGCCGCGACGAGAACCCGACCTGGACGCTGCTGGAGAGCGCCATCGGCGGGCTGGAGGCACCGGGCCGCGACGACGTGGAGACGCTCGTGTTCGCCTCGGGCATGGCGGCGATCTCCTCGGTGCTCTTCTCCCAGCTGCGCGCCGGGGACGCGCTCGTGCTGCCCGACGACGGCTACCAGGCGCTGCCCCTGGTGCGCGCGCAGCTGGAGGCCTACGGCATCGAGGTGCGCACCGCGCCGACCGGCGGGGACGCCCAGCTCGACGTGCTGGACGGGGCGAGGCTGCTGTGGATCGAGTCGCCCTCCAACCCCGGCCTGGACGTCTGCGACATCCGGCGGCTCGCCGAGGCGGCACGCGCGCGTGGCGCGCTGGTCGCCGTCGACAACACCCTCGCCACGCCGCTGGGGCAGCGCCCGCTGGAGCTCGGCGCGGACTTCGTGGTGGCCAGCGGCACCAAGCAGCTCACCGGCCACGGCGACATCCTCCTGGGGTACGTCGCCGGCCGCGGTGGCGAGGCCATGACCGCGGTACGGCGCTGGCGCAAGATCGTCGGCGCGGTCCCCGGCCCCATGGAGGCGTGGCTCGCCCACCGCTCGCTCGCCACCCTCCAGCTGCGCGCCGACCGGCAGAACGCCACCGCGCTGAAGGTCGCCGAGGTCCTGCGGACCCGGCCGGAGGTCACCGGGCTGCGGTACCCGGGGCTGCCCGGCGACCCGTCGCACGAGATCGCCTCGCGGCAGATGCGCCGCTACGGATGCGTGGTGTCCTTCACGCTGCCCACGCGCGCGCGTGCCGATCGTTTCCTGGACGCGCTGCGCCTGGTGGACGACGCGACGAGCTTCGGCGGCGTACGGTCCACGGCGGAGCGGCGCGGGCGGTGGGGCGGTGACGCGGTACCGGAGGGCTTCGTCCGCCTGTCGGTCGGTGCCGAGGACCCGGAGGATCTGGTGGCCGATCTGCTGCGGGCGCTGGACGTGTCCGTGGACTGACCTGGCCGTGTCCCGGGCGGGGCGGGCGGTCCGGGCCTCCCCCCTCGTGGCTCGGACCGCCCTCGGTTCCGCGCGCGAAGAACCTCGTGCACAAGGCTAGTTGACTCTGTGTCAGTGTCCAATCACAGTAGCGACAGGGTCCTATCGACATATTTATAGTTGGGCGGTGCCGAGGGGCCGGGGAAGGGCGGAAGAGGGGAAGGGTTTTCGTGGATCTGGCCTTGCTGCGGACATTCGTGACGGTGCACCGGGCCGGTTCCTTCACCCGTGCCGCTGCTCTGCTCGGCCTCTCCCAGCCCGCCGTCACCTCCCAGATCCGAACGCTGGAACGTCAGTTGGGCCGGCCGCTCTTCCTGCGCCAGGCCCGCGGCGTGACCCCCACGACCATCGGTGACGAACTGGCGCACAAGGCCGCACCCCACCTCGACGCCTTGGTCGAGATAGCCGAGACCGGCCTCGACGACGAGTCGTCCTTACGGACGCTGCACCTTGCCGGCCCCCCTGAGTTCACCGCCGAGCGGGCCCTGCCCGCGCTCACGGAGCTCACCGGCGGGGACAGCCAGGGTTTCGCCCTGCGCGCCTCTTTCGGCAACGCGGACGAGACGCTGGAGGGGCTGGCCGCCGGACATCATGATCTGGCCATCAGCACGGCCCGTCCGCGCGGTGCTCTGCTCACGGCGACTCCGCTCTGCGACGAGGAACACGTCCTGGTCGCCGCCCCCCGCTGGGCCGAGCGGATCGGTGCCGCCCAGCGGGCCGGCGCCAAAACCTCCGCGTTGGAGCGCGTCCCCGTGGTCGAGGTGCATGAGTCGCTGCCCTTCGTGGCCCGCTACTGGGCCTCCGTCTTCGACGCGTCTCCGACCGCTCCAGGGACGATCATCGTCCCCGACCTGCGGGCGGTGCTCGCCTGTTCCGTCGCGGGTGCCGGACTGGCGGTACTGCCCCGTTACCTGGGCGCCGAGGCGCTGCTCCGCGGTGACCTGGTCTGCCTGCATGACCCGGCGGTGCCGCCGCTGCGGACGTACTTCCTGGCGGTGCGCACCGGCACGCTGGCGATGCCGCACATCGCACGGGCCCATGAGTGGCTGTTGCAGGCTGCCGCCGACTGGGACTGAGCGGCCCGGCCGGGAGCGTCCCGCGATGTTTCACGTGGAACCGGCCGGGCCACATTTCCCCCATGACCGACCGACCCGTGGTCAAGCGCACCGCCCGTGCCGTGCTCCTGGACGGTGCCGACCTGATCCTGATCAAGCGCACCAAGCCTGGTGTGGATCCCTACTGGGTCACCCCCGGCGGCGGAGTCGAGCCGGAGGACTCGACCGTCGTCGACGCCCTGCACCGCGAGGTGCACGAGGAACTCGGCGCCAAGATCACCGACGTGGTGCCCTGTTTCGTGGACACGGTGGAGCACATCGGCGAAGACGGCGGCGCGACGGGCGTGAAGGTGCAGCACTTCTTCGTCTGCCGGCTGGAGTCCATGGACCCGGCCCTGCGCCATGGCCCCGAGGTCGAGGAGCCGGCCGGGGAGTACGAGATCGTCCGGGTGCCGTTCACACGGGTCGGTATCGCCTCGGTCCACCTCGTCCCGCTGTCCCTGCGGCACTATCTGGACGGCAACATCGAGGGGGTACGTGCCCTGCACGCCCCGGACCTGGGCTGAGACCGGCCCGCTCAGTCCCCCGCGCCGAGGTGGAGTTCCGCCGCGGGACCACCTGGCCGGACGCGCCTCCCACGACAAGTCCGAAAGCCCGTGGGTCCCGCCGGAAACAGGTGGACGGCGGAGGCCGCCGTCGGACAGCCTGATCCGCGTGCCGACTCCTTCGCTCGCCGCCCTGCCGATCCGACGCCTGACCTTCCGCGATCTCGCCGCGTGCGCCGATCTCTCCGAGGACCGCGGCCGGCCCCGCGAAGAACACAAGTGGGGCCTGCTCCTCACGGCCGGGAAGGGGTACGGCATCGACGATCCCGGTGGCGGACTGGTAGCCGCCTGCACCGTCACCGAGTACGGCCCTCCCGGGCGTCCGGTACTCGCGGCCGTCGGCATGGTGCTGGTCGCCGCACGGCACGCCCGCCGGGGAGTCGGACGCCGGCTCATGCGCCACATCATGTCGACGACGGCTCCCACGCCGCTGACCTTGCACGCGACACCGAGCGGACGGCCGCTCCAGGAAGAGCTGGGCTTCAAGGTCACCGGCAGCGCGGAAATGGTCCGCGGACGCTTCACGCCCGGCAGCCCCGCGTCCGGGATCGCCACGCGCGCGGCCACGGCCGACGACCTGACCTCGGTACTGCGGCTCGACGAGGAGGTCTTCGGAGCGGATCGCACGCACATCCTCGCGCGGCTGCCCGCCTTCGCCGACCGGTTCCGGGTCGCGGAGGAGAACGGCCGGCTCATCGGCTACGCCGCGGCCTGGCCCAACACGGACAGTCATGTCGTGGGCCCGCTCATCGCCCGTGACACGGAGACGGCCAAGGCCCTGTTCGCCTCCCTCGCCGCGCGGATCGACGGCCCGCTGTGCACGGACATCGATGTGCGGCACGGGGAACTGCTGGCCTGGGCCAAGGCCCACGGCCTGTCGTCCGTCGCCCACAGCGCCGTGATGACCCATGGCATCACGGAGCTGCCGGGGGACTGGAACCGCCGGTTCGCTCCGCTGACGGTGGCGGCCGGCTGACCTGGTCCGGCCCGCCCGGCGAACGGGGCCGGGCCAAAGGCGCACCGGTCCGTGAACCGTGCGGCCCGGTCCGTCCGTCGGTCCGCCCGTCAGGACGTCAGACCGTTGGGACGCCAGGCCGTCAGGCCGCCAGGCTTCAGGCCGGGAAGTGCTCGGCGACCGAGGTGAAGGCGTGGTCCTCCTCCGGGCCCCGTCGCCGACACCGATGGCGCCGATCAGCCAGGCGTCGTGCTGGGTCGGCACACCGCCCGCGATGAACAACGGCGGCCGGTCCAGCACGGTGGGCGGCGTGCGGAAGGCGCCCCGGACCGGACCGCCTCGACCAGGTCGCCGGTGGTGGTGCTCACAGGGCTCCTCCTTCGGCGTGGGTTCCTTACGGGGGAGGAACCGCGGGGCCCGTTGCGTGCGGGGTCCCGCGACCGCCTCGGCCGGGAGACCGGGGCGGGGAACCGGTGGCGGGAGCCGTGCGGTGGACGGCGGTCCGCGCCTCGGCCGGCGGGGAGCCCGCGACAACGGCGCTGGGAGCACCGGCGTGCCGTTCGAGCGCGAGCGGGAGAGGGACGAGGACCAGGGCCGCCGCGTCCAGGACGGCACCCACCAGGTTCGGGGCTGCGCAACCGGAGCCGACGGCGATGACGAGCCCACCGAGCCAGGCGGACAGCGCGTTGCCCAGGCTGAAGGCAGCGATGTCCACGGCGGAGACCAGGACCGGTGTCCCGTGCCTCTGAATCCGGGGCGGTCATCACCATGGCGAGCAGGAACTCGGCCGGTCCGGTCCCGAAAGCCCCGATCGCCAGGGCGAGAAGCGCGAGAGACAGGGGCGAGTACGCCTTCCCTGGGATCGCGGGGGCGCTCGGACCACGCCAACGAAAGGCGTCGGCGCGGAATACTTGCACACGCCGTCTATTGCATTTCTGGCTTACTCTTGTCTCAGCCGCTCCGGGACGGAGGAACGCCATGACAGCGACAGACCCCGCACTCACCGCTCTCGCCCAGGGGTGGTGCGCCCTCTCCCTGCTCCACGGGAGGATCGAGGCCCACATCGAGCGCGCCCTGCAGGCCGGTCACGGCCTCAGCGTGCGCGAGTACTCCCTGCTCGACGTGCTCAGCCGCCAGCACGACGGTGACGGAGGGCATCTGCAGATGAAGCAGGTCGCCGACGCGGTCGTGCTCAGCCAGAGCGCCACCACCCGCCTGGTGACCCGCCTCGAGGACCGTGGCCTGCTGGAGCGCTACCTCTGCCCCACCGACCGTCGCGGCATCTACACCAATGTCACCGAGGACGGCCTGAAGCTGCTGAGGGAAGCCCGGCCCACCAATGACACCGCTCTGCGCGAAGCCCTCGACGAAGCCTCGCGGAACCCCGACATCGCTCCGCTGGTCCGGGCCATCGAGACCCTGAAGGCACCGCTGCCCGCCTGAGCCCGCCGAGAACCACCGTCCCTGTCCGCCTCCCTGCGTAGAGTGCGGGCCATGGGGAATCTCGAGATACGGCCGGCCGTCGAGGAGGACGTCGCCGCGATCGTCGCCATGCTCGCCGACGATCCGCTGGGCGCCCAGCGCGAGTCGCCCGGCGATCTGAGTCCTTACCTGGCCGCTTTCGATCGGCTCAGCACCGATCCGAACCAGCGACTGGTCACCGCCGTCCGCGACGGGCGGGTCGTGGGGACGCTCCAGCTGACCGTCATCCCCGGCCTGTCCCGTCGCGGCGCGACCCGGTCGGTCATCGAGGCCGTACGCGTCCACGCCGACGACCGTGGCAGCGGACTGGGGACACAGCTCATCCAGTGGGCGATCGATGAGTCACGTCGCCTTGGATGCGCCCTGGTGCAGCTGACCTCCGACGGCAGCCGCACCGACGCGCACCGCTTCTATGAGCGGCTGGGCTTCTCGGCGTCCCACGTGGGCTTCAAGCTCCAGCTCTGACAAGGAAGCTCCAGCTCCGACAAGGCCGGGAAGATGTCCTGTTTCACGTGAAACAGGACACTCCCGCCACTCAGCCGATCCCCCGCCACCCCCGCGGGTCCACCCCGCCCGGCACGGGAGCGTCCTCGTCGTACGGCCGCCGCGTGAAGACGAACGACCCGAGGTCGAGATGGCTCACGGTCCCGTCCGGACGCCGCACGGCCCGCAGCAGCTCACCGGCGTAGTAGCCCTCCAGACCGCGCCAGGTACCGTCGCCGTTGGGCCGGAACCGGGAACGCCGGCCGCCGCCCGTCAACGGCTCCAGGGATACGCCCCCATCGGCGGTGAGCCGCAGGGCGAAGGTGTTCGTACCCCAGTACCACGGCCCCGTCAGCTCCAGTACCGACGCGTCGGCCTCCGGCAACGGCCGCCAAGGCTCGGGAATCCGCGGCTCGGCCTCCGCGACGATACGGACCAGATCGGCACCCACCGCGGACAGTCGCGGGCCCGAGGTGCAGTTGGCCAGGACCACTGCCGCGACATCGTCCTCGACACCGATGGTGAGGTTGGCCAGGAAACCCGGCAGCGAGCCGGAGTGCCCCACCAGCATCCGTCCGTCCCCGTACTGGATCTGCAGACCGAGGCCGTACGTCATGCCGTCACCGACATCAGCCGCCTCGGCGGGTGCCGCGGGCGCTCGCATCTCCCGCACGCTCTCCGCGCTCAGCACCTTGTCGTCCCCGTGCGTCAGGAACGCGGCGAACCGCGCCAGGTCTGCGGTCGTGGACCAGAGCTGACCGGCCGGTGCCATCCGCCCGAGGTCCTCCAAGGGCTCGGCCAGCATCACGTCCGCCCACGGGTGCACCGCCCAGCCGTCCGCGTGCGGCGGCCGGGGACGCGTACTCGTACGCCTCAGTCCCAGCGGTTGCAGCACCTCCCGCCGCAGTACGTCCTCCCAGGGCGCCCCGCGCACCTCCTCGACCAGCGCGCCCAACAGGGTGTAGCCCGGGTTCGAGTAGTGGTGCCGACGGCCCACCGGGTGAAGGAGAGGCTGTTCGCCCAGCACATCGGCGAGTTCGGGACGGAGAGAACCGGGGGTCCGCTCCCACCACGGGGCCGGCGTCTCGGCCGCCAGACCACCGGTGTGCGCGAGCAGACCCGCGATCGTGGCCTGCCCCGCCCCGGTGCCCGGCAGGTGCTCCTCCAGCGGGTCCCCCAGGTCGAGCAGCCCCTCGTCCCGCAGGCGCAGCACGAGAACGGCCGTGAAGGTCTTGGTGATCGACCCGATCCGGTACTGCACGTCCGCGTCCGGGACCTGCCCGTCCACCGATGTCCGCGCGCCGTGCCAGACGGCCCGCCCGCCCCGGACGACCGCGGCGGTCAGGGACGGCGCCCGGCCCTCGGACTGGGCCACGGCGATCCGGTGCAGCAACGCACGGCGGGTGGCGGGAAGCAGCTCTTCCTCAGATGACGTCATGGCCCCAGTCCACCCGCCCGGGCCGCCCGCGTCGAACTCATTTCGCCGGGACGGCCGGTCCTTCCACCATGGGGCACGGAGAATCCGTCTCCCGAGGGCGGCCTCTCCTCGGGGCAGGCGGCGGATTCCGGCGGTGACCTCGGCCCTTCCGCGCTCCGTCGCCACGGACCGACTTCCGCCGACCCTGGTCTCTCCCGGACCTCGCGGCTGCCCGCAGCCTGGCCGCGGCATCGGCACTGGCTGCTGCCGGGCAGGGGACCGACCCGGGTTCGGTGCCGGGCAAGAACCCGACCTGGGGTTGGTGCCGGGCAGGAGCTCGACCCGAGCTCGGTGCCGGGCAGGGGTGCGGGCCCGCTCCGGGGAGCCGGTGCCGCCCGCGCCGCTGCGGACCGGGAGCCCTGGAACCGGCCGGAACGCGTGAACGCGATCCGGCCGGCTGCGGTCCGGCCCTCGCCGGCACCGCCGACGGCCCACGCGAGCACCAACTGGGCCAGGTGCCGTCCGCTCCACCCGCTCGCGCACGGTCACGGCACGCTCGGACTCCGCGTAGGTGGGTGGTGCCCCGCGTCGTGGGCCCGCTGCCCGCCGTCGAGGGAGGCCGGCTGCCATCGGTGCCGGCTCACACCCAGCGCGCTGCGGTGAGTGCCGCCCGAGCTCTGTCCCGAGCCGCTGGACCTGCTTGCCGGGCACCGCGGCGGTGACGCCACCGAAGACGGGAGCCCCGCACCGGCCCGGATCAGGTCTGCGCCATGTCCACGAAACGCGAGTAGTGCCCCTGGAAGGCGACCGTGATCGTCGCGGTCGGACCGTTCCGGTGCTTGGCCACGATCAGGTCGGCCTCGCCCGCGCGCGGCGACTCCTTCTCGTAGGCGTCCTCGCGGTGCAGCAGGATGACCATGTCCGCGTCCTGCTCGATGGAACCGGACTCACGCAGGTCGGAGACCATCGGCTTCTTGTCCGTGCGCTGCTCGGGACCGCGGTTGAGCTGTGAGAGCGCGATGACCGGGATCTCCAGTTCCTTCGCCAGCAGCTTGAGGTTACGGGACATGTCCGAGACCTCCTGCTGCCGGCTCTCGGCCCGCTTGGAGCCGCCGGACTGCATCAGCTGGAGGTAGTCGATGACGACCAGCTTCAGGTCGTTGCGCTGCTTGAGACGTCGGCACTTGGCACGGATCTCCATCATCGACAGGTTCGGGGAGTCGTCGATGTAGAGCGGAGCCGCCGAGACGTCCGGCATCCGGCGGGCCAGCCGCGTCCAGTCGTCGTCGGTCATCGTGCCCGACCGCATGTGGTGCAGGGCGACACGGGCCTCGGCGGACAGCAGGCGCATCGCGATCTCGTTGCGCCCCATCTCCAGCGAGAAGACGACGCTGGGCAGGTTGTGCTTGATCGACGCGGCCCGCGCGAAGTCCAGCGCCAGCGTCGACTTGCCCATGGCGGGACGCGCCGCGATGACGATCATCTGCCCGGGGTGCAGCCCGTTGGTCAGCGAGTCGAAGTCGGTGAACCCGGTGGGCACCCCGGTCATCTCGCCGCTGCGCGAGCCGATCGCCTCGATCTCGTCGAGCGCGCCCTCCATGATGTCGCCGAGCGGCAGGTAGTCCTCGCTGGTCCGCTGTTCGGTGACCGCGTAGATCTCCGCCTGCGCCCGGTTGACGATCTCGTCGACGTCGTCGTCGGCCGCGTATCCCATCTGGGTGATCCGCGTACCCGCCTCGACCAGGCGGCGCAGGACGGCCCGCTCGTGGACGATCTCGGCGTAGTGCGGGGCGTTCGCCGCCGTGGGTACGGTCTGGACGAGGGTGTGCAGATAGGACGCCCCGCCGACCTTGTTGATCTCGCCTCGCCTGGTCAGCTCGGCGGAGATCGTGATCGGGTCGGCGGGCTCACCCTTGGCATAGACGTCGAGGATCGCCTGGTAGATCGTCTCGTGGGCCGGCTTGTAGAAGTCGTGGCCCTTGAGGATCTCCACCACGTCGGCGATGGCGTCCTTGGACAGCAGCATGCCGCCGAGCACCGACTGCTCGGCGTCCAGGTCCTGCGGGGGGACCCGCTCGAACGCCGGGCCCGCGCCGTCCCAGACCCCGCTCTCCCGGCCGCGCTCGTGCTGGTCGTCGCGCCCCCGCGCCCCGTCACCCCGGCGGCGGGAGGCGGGCAGACGATCGCTTGGGCCGCTGTCGGCCCACGGCTCGTCCAAGGGCTCGGAAATGCTCACCGAGCCACCTCCTCCCGTCCGCGGCGCGGACCTCGCCGTGCCCTCAGTTCTACGGCACGGCACTGACAAATAAGAGGCCCAACTCCGGTTCCGCCGCGGCGGATTTATACCGTTTCGCGAACCGGTGGACGGAGCGGGCGCCGGACCACCGTAGGCCCGTCGGCACCGTCAGCCAATCTGGTTATCCACAGGCCATGTGGACGACGGCCCAGATGCTGTGGAGAACTCCGCGAAACCTGTGCACGACCCGGTGGACAGCCCTGTGAACAAGCCCTCGCCGTTCCCAACGTGACCGCTGTGACCAGCGCTTTCGCCATCCACCGGCTGTGCAGAAGAAAAACTTGCCCGGTCGGGTCAAGATCGTTGTGGACCGTACACGGATATCCACACACCGCGACAAGAAGTAAGGGTCACGACTGCTTTGCATCTCTTACCTGTGGAAGATTAGATTGGTGCTCATGACACAGGCCCCCGCGCGCTCCCGCCCCACCCGGGCCCGGCACGACCGAGAGATCATCGCTCTGGCCGTTCCCGCTTTCGGCGCCCTCGTCGCCGAGCCGCTCTTCGTCATGGCCGACAGTGCGATCGTCGGCCATCTCGGCACCGCGCAACTCGCCGGCCTCGGCGTCGCCTCGGCCCTTCTGACCACCGCCGTCAGCATCTTCGTCTTCCTCGCCTACGCCACCACGGCTGCCGTCTCCCGACGAGTCGGCGCTGATGATCTCCAGGCCGCCATCCGGCAGGGCATGGACGGCATCTGGCTGGCCCTGCTGCTCGGCGCCGCCGTCATCGCCGTGGTCCTGCCCACGGCTCCGTCGCTCGTCGAACTCTTCGGCGCCTCCGACACCGCGGCCCCCTACGCCACCACCTACCTGCGCATCTCCTCGCTCGGCATCCCCGCCATGCTCGTCGTGCTCGCGGCGACCGGTGTCCTGCGCGGTCTGCAGGACACCCGGACTCCCCTGTACGTCGCCGTCGGGGGCTTCGTGGCGAACGCCGCTCTCAACGCCGGGCTGGTCTACGGTGCCGACCTGGGCATCGCCGGCTCAGCCTGGGGCACGGTCATCGCCCAGTGCGCGATGGCCGCCGTCTATCTGGTGGTCGTCGTCCGGGGCGCGCGCCGGCACGGCGCCTCACTGCGCCCGGACCTCGCCGGGATCAGGGCCTCCGCCCAGGCCGGCGTACCACTGCTGGTCCGTACGCTCTCACTGCGGGCGATCCTGATGATCACCACGGCCGTGGCGGCCCGCCTCGGTGACGCCGACATCGCGGCTCACCAGATCATCCTGTCCCTGTGGAGCCTGCTCGCCTTCGCCCTCGACGCCATCGCCATCGCCGGACAGGCCATCATCGGGCGCTGTCTGGGAGCCGGCGACGGACAAGGGGCCCGGGACGTCTGCCGCCGCATGGTCCAGTGGGGCATCGCGGTAGGAATCGTGCTCGGCGTGCTGGTGGTGGTCACCCGGCCGGCCTTCCTGCCTCTGTTCACCGGTGACTCCGCGGTCAAGGACGCGGCTCTGCCCGCTCTGGTGGTCGTAGCGCTGTCCCAGCCGGTCTGCGGTGTCGTCTTCGTCCTGGACGGCGTCCTGATGGGGGCGGGCGACGGTCCGTACCTGGCCTGGGCGATGCTGGTCACCCTGGCGGTCTTCACCCCGGCGGCGTTGCTCGTTCCCGTCTACGGCGGCGGGCTCACCGCCCTGTGGGCGGCCATGACACTGATGATGACCGTCCGCTTGGCCACGCTGTGGCTGCGGACGCGCTCCGGCCGCTGGGTCGTCACGGGCGCCACGCGCTGACCGTTTCACGTGAAACACCCGCTGTGCCGCATTGAAGGGTTTCTGAGGGATGCCTGCGGCGCTGCCACACACCGCACCGGGAACGCGCGTGCCGGACGTCGCTCCCTCTCCCCCGGAGGTCCCTCAGAAGCCCCCGATCCGGCACGACGTTCCACAACGTCCCACGTCGCCTCACATACACGAGGAGGGGGCCGTGTCCCAGCAGGACACGGCCCCCTCACTCACCGCTGAGCGGGTACGGCACTCAGGCCGCGACCACCTCAAGGCTGACCTTGGCGTCGACCTCGGGGTGCAGACGCACCGACGTCTCGTGGGCGCCCAGCGTCTTGATCGGCGAGCCGACCTCGATGCGGCGCTTGTCGACCTCGGGGCCACCGGCGGCCTTGATCGCCGAGGCGATGTCGGCCTGGGTGACGGAACCGAAGAGACGACCGGCCTCGCCGGCGCGGACCGCCAGGCGGACCTTGACGCCCTCGAGCTGGGCCTTCACCTGGTTGGCCTGCTCGATGGTCTGGATCTCGTGGATCTTGCGAGCACGACGGATCTGCTCGACGTCCTTCTCGCCGCCCTTGGTCCAGCGGATGGCGAACTTCCGCGGGATCAGGTAGTTGCGAGCGTAACCGTCCTTGACGTCGACGACGTCGCCCGCGGCACCGAGGCCGGAGACCTCGTGGGTGAGGATGATCTTCATGAGTCGGTCACCCTTCCCTTATCGCGCGGTGGAGGTGTAGGGCAGCAGCGCCATCTCACGGCTGTTCTTCACGGCCGTGGCGACGTCACGCTGGTGCTGGGTGCAGTTGCCGGTCACGCGGCGGGCACGGATCTTGCCGCGGTCGGAAATGAACTTCCGCAGCATGTTCGTGTCCTTGTAGTCCACGTACGTGACCTTGTCCTTGCAGAAAGCGCAGACCTTCTTCTTCGGCTTGCGCACAGGCGGCTTCGCCATGGTGATTCTCCTGTGTGATCAAGAAGTGTGGGTACGAGCCCGTCCCCGAGGGACGTCCCTGGAAGGGGCGCCCTAGAAGGGGGGCTCGTCCGAGTAGCCGCCGCCACCGCCGCCGGAGTTTCCACCCCAGCCACCGCCGCCGCCCTGCTGGCCACCGGCGGGAGCACCGGTCGCCCACGGGTCGTCGGCCGGAGCGCCGCCGCCCTGCTGGCCGGCGCCGGGGCCGCCGCCCCAGCCGCCGCCCTGGGCGCCGCCGCCACCGCCGCCGTAGCCGCCCTGGCCTCCGCGGCCCTGGCCCGAGGTCTTGGTGACCTTGGCCGTGGCGTTGCGCAGGCTGGCGCCGACCTCGTCGACGTCCAGCTCGTAGACCGTGCGCTTGACGCCCTCACGGTCCTCGTAGGACCGCTGCTTCAGCCGGCCCTGCACGATGACGCGCATGCCTCGCTGAAGCGACTCGGCGACGTTCTCCGCCGCCTGGCGCCAGACCGAGCAGGTCAGGAAGAGGCTCTCGCCGTCCTTCCACTCGTTGGTCTGGCGGTCGAAGGTGCGGGGAGTGGACGCGACACGGAACTTCGCGACGGCCGCACCGGAGGGGGTGAAGCGCAGCTCGGGGTCGTCGACAAGATTGCCGACGACCGTGATGACGGTCTCGCCTGCCATGGGGGAACCTCTCGGCGGGTTTGCTGCTGGCTGCTTGTGCTGCTACTCGAATCCCGGACCGGCTGAGCGGAAGCTCAGTGGGTCTCGGGACGGAGGACCTTGGTCCGGAGGACCGACTCGTTCAGGTTCATCTGGCGGTCGAGCTCCTTGACGACCGCAGGCTCGGCCTGCAGGTCGATGACCGAGTAGATGCCCTCGGGCTTCTTCTTGATCTCGTACGAGAGACGACGACGGCCCCAGGTGTCGACCTTCTCGACCTTTCCGCCACCGTCACGGACGACGGACAGGAAGTTCTCGATCAGCGGAGAGACAGCGCGCTCCTCGACATCGGGGTCGAGGATGACCATCACCTCGTAGTGACGCATGTGGAACCCACCTCCTTTGGACTCGGCGGCCACGGTCGTTCCGTGGCAGGAGGGTTGTGATGCGTTCGCCTCGGTATCCGTCAGTAGAACAGCGGCCACTGACAATCAGGACGATCGTCGCGGGCTCTGAAGCTGCGGCTGAGCAGACACCGGTGCAGACGGTACACAGTACCCGCACCCCGGCTTCCGGTTGAAATCCGGCCGGGGAGACAGACAATCTGTACACAAAGGGTGTGTAGGGCGCTACCATGCGCCGCCTATCGCAGGAGGTGCCCCCATGGCACAGGCAATGCGAACCGGCACCGCCGGCGGCCTCTTCGCCACCGACGGCAAGCCCCATCCGCTCCAGGACGCCCTGATGGCCGCGACCTTGGTGCTGGGCATCACGTCGTTCATCACCGCGATGTTCCACCATCTGCACCTGCTCAGCTCCTGGGCCGGCCTGCTCGGCATCGTCGCCGGTGTCTACGGCCAGTGGATCTCGGTGACCACCCGTGAGCGCTTCGGCCTGATCGTGGGCATGGGAGCCGCGGGCGTCGGTTTCCTGCTGGGCATGGCGCACGGCGGCCTGTTCGGCGGGGTCATCGACTGACGTCCGGGGTCGTCGACCGGCGTCGGGGGCACCGCGACCGGACAACGGGTGACGCTCCGGTCCCCGGTGGCTTCCGGCCCGGCCCGGGCGAAGGAGCCGTGGGCCCAGTCGGGGCGCCCCGCGGGCGCAGTAGGCTTCGCGCGAGAGCCGGAGCCCCTGTACCCATGGGGACGAACCAGCCCGAGGAGCGCCCCGAATGAGCCTGACCCTGAGGACCATCAGCCGCGAGCAGCATCTGGCGTACATCCAGAGTCTGCCGTCGGCGAGTCACATGCAGGTCCCGGCATGGGCGGACGTCAAGGCGGAGTGGCGTTCGGAGAACCTCGGCTGGTTCGACGACCGGACCGGCGAACTGGTCGGCGCGGGCCTCGTCCTCTACCGCCAGCTGCCCAAGATCAAGCGGTACCTCGCCTATCTCCCCGAGGGCCCGGTCATCAACTGGTTCGCGCCGAACCTCCAGGAGTGGCTGGAACCGATGCTGGCGCACCTCAAGCGCCAGGGTGCCTTTTCGGTCAAGATGGGTCCGCCGGTGATCATCCGTCGCTGGGGCGCGGCCTCCATCAAGAAGGGTATCCAGGACCCGGACGTCAAGCGCCTGCGCGACATCGAGGCCGACTTCATCGAGCCTCGCGCCTTCGAGGTGGCCGACAAGCTGCGCAAGATGGGCTGGCAGCAGGGCGAGGACGGCGGCGCCGGCTTCGGTGACGTACAGCCGCGTTACGTCTTCCAGGTCCCGCTGGCCAACCGGTCCCTGGAAGAGGTCCACAAGAACTTCAACCAGCTGTGGCGCCGCAACATCAAGAAGGCCGAGAAGGCCGGCGTCGAGGTCGTCCAGGGCGGTTACCACGACCTGGAGGAGTGGCAGCGGCTGTACGAGATCACGGCCGTCCGCGACCACTTCCGGCCCCGTCCGCTCTCCTACTTCCAGCGCATGTGGACGGCCCTCAACTCCGAGGACCCCAACCGCATGCGGCTGTACTTCGCCCGCCACAACGGCGTGAACCTCTCGGCGGCGACGATGCTGGTCGTCGGCGGGCACGTCTGGTACTCCTACGGCGCCTCCGACAACATCGGACGCGAGGTGAGGCCCTCCAACGCCATGCAGTGGACGATGCTGCGCGACGCCTACGCGCTCGGTGCCACCGTCTACGACCTGCGCGGCATCTCCGACTCCCTGGACGAGACCGACCACCTCTTCGGCCTGATCCAGTTCAAGGTCGGCACGGGCGGCGAGGCCGGCGAGTACCTCGGCGAGTGGGACTTCCCGCTCAACAAGCTGCTCCACAAGGCCCTCGACCTCTACATGTCGCGTCGCTGACGCCGCCTTCCCACCCCCGACACACGCTGCCACGAGAAAGGTTCCAGGTCCGGCCATGGCGCTCACGCTCTACGTCGACACCGCGCGCTGGCGGGCGCACCACAAGCACGTGCAGGAGCAGTTCCCCGCACTGGTCCCGGTCTGCAAGGGCAACGGCTACGGCTTCGGGCACGAACGGCTGGCGGAGGAGGCCACCCGGCTCGGCTCCGACGTGCTGGCCGTCGGCACGACGTACGAGGCCGCCCGGATCAAGGACTTCTTCGGCGGCGACCTGCTGGTCCTGACGCCTTACCGGCGCGGCGAGGAGCCCGTGCCGCTGCCCGACCGGGTCATCCGGTCGGTGTCCTCGATCGACGGGGTCTACGGTCTCGTCGGCGCCCGGGTGGTCATCGAGGTGATGTCCTCGATGAAGCGGCACGGCATCAGCGAGCAGGAGCTGCCGCAGCTGCACGCCGCCATAGAGAACGTCCGGCTGGAGGGCTTCGCCATCCACCTGCCGCTGGACCGCGCCGACGGTTCGGACGCCGTCGAGGAGGTCATCGGCTGGATGGACCGGCTGCGCGCGGCCCGGCTGCCGTTGCACACCATGTTCGTCAGCCACCTGAAGGCCGAGGAACTGGCCCGCCTCCAGCAGCAGTTCCCGCAGACCCGCTTCCGCGCCCGGATCGGCACCCGGCTGTGGCTGGGCGACCACGACGCCACCGAGTACCGCGGGGCCGTCCTGGACGTCACCAGGGTCGTCAAGGGGGAGCGGTTCGGCTACCGGCAGCAGAAGGCGGCCTCGGACGGCTTCCTGGTGGTCGTGGCGGGGGGAACGTCGCACGGCGTGGGGCTGGAGGCGCCGAAGGCCCTGCACGGGGTGATGCCGCGGGCCAAGGGCGTCGCCCGGGCCGGTCTCGCCACGGTGAACCGGAACCTGTCGCCGTTCGTCTGGGGCGGCAAGCAACGCTGGTTCGCCGAGCCGCCGCACATGCAGGTCTCGATCCTGTTCGTGCCCTCGGACGCGCCGGAGCCGAAGGTCGGTGACGAACTGGTCGCCCACCTGCGCCACACCACGACGCAGTTCGACCGGCTTCTCGACCGCTGACGGCCGGGCCTGGCCGGCCAGGCCCGGGGCTCGACGGCCCTGAGCGCCCGCCTCGGCCCCGAATCAGCTCCCACCGGTCCACCGAGGCCCTCCCGCAGCACACAGGCCGTACCCGGCGATCCGGGTACGGCCTGTGTGCTGCGGGAGGCAGTCGCTTCCCGGGAGCCCGATCAGCGCGGCCCGTCGCCGTGGCGCTCGGTGCCCCACTCCACGGGCGGACCCTCGGACTCCTCCGGGTGCCGCGCCGTCCCCGCCCCTCGGGCGAGGGCGAAGGCGTCGGCGGCGCCGTCGAGCACCCCGCCGGAGGGATCGTCGTCACCGGCCCTGCGCACCGGGTCCCGGTCCGGCATGAGGATGTCGCGGACGACCATCACGCAGAGGTAGAACGTGCCCAGCAGATGCAGTCCGATCGCCCAGTGGTAGCCGTCGGGCGGCAGCCCCTTGTGGGCGTCTCCGCTGGTCGTGTACGCGAGGTACATCCAGATGCCCAGGAAGTAGGCGACCTCGCACGCCTGCCAGATCAGGAAGTCCCGCCACTTCGGCCGGGCCAGCACCGCCAGCGGCACCAGCCACAGGACGTACTGGGGTGAGTAGACCTTGTTGGTGAGGATGAAGGCCGCGACGATCAGGAAGGCGAGCTGGGCGAAGCGCGGCCGGCGGGGCGCGGTCAGCGCGAGTGCCGCGATGCCGCCGCAGCACAGCAGCATCAGCAGCATGGCGAGCGTGTTGACCGTCTCGGTGCTGAGCGGGTCGTCCGAGTTCTGCGCCAGGATCAGCCAGAAGGATCCAAAGTCGACGCCCCGCTCCTGGCTGAAGGTGTAGAACTTCGACCAGCCGTCGAAAGCGAAGAGCATCACCGGCAGGTTCACCACGAGCCAGGAGGCGGCGGCGCCGCCGAGAGCGGCCCCGTACTCCCGCCACTTGCCCGCCCGCCAGCACAGGACGAGCAGCGGCCCGAGGATCAGGAACGGGTAGAGCTTGGCGGCCGTGGCGAGCCCCAGGAGGACACCGAAAGCCAGGGGGCGGCTCCTGGACCACATCAGCATCGCCGCGGCCGTCAGGGCGACCGCCAGCAGGTCCCAGTTGATGGTGGCGGTGAGGGCGAGGGCCGGCGCGAGGGCGACCAGCAGGCCGTCCCACGGGCGCCGCCGGTGGGTCCGGGTCACGCAGACCGCGATGACCACCGCGCAGATCATCAGCATGCCCGCGTTGACCAGCCAGTACCACTGCTGCTGGTCCTGGGTGCTGTCGGCGCCCGGTGTGAGCCAGGACGCGACCTCCATGAACACGCCGGTCAGCACCGGGTACTCCAAGTACCGCATGTCCCCGGGGAGCTCGTCGAAGTACGGGACGAGCCCGTCCGCGAACCCGCGTCCGGTGAAGAGGTGCGGGATGTCCGAGTAGCAGGCGTGTGTGTACTGCGAGCTGGCGCCGAAGAACCAGCCGCCGTTGTAGCAGGGTGCCTTCTGGACCAGACCGAGGGCGAACATGCCGATCGCCACGAGTGCGATCACCCGTACCGGGGTCCACCAGGACGTGCCGAGCAGGGCCCGTCGGCCGAGAGGGCCACCGAACAGCTCGCTGCCGGCCGCCGCGACCCGGTCCTCCCGGGTCGGCCGCACCGGGTCCGGCCGGGCGCTCGCTTGCGTCGATTCTGCACTGGGCATGGGGCACATCCTGCCGTACGCACCTCTGAAAACACCGAGGGCCGCCGCACCAGGTCGGTGCGGCGGCCCTGTTTCACGTGAAACATACGGGTGTTTCACGTGAAACGCCCATGCCGGGCGATCCGGAAGCTATCCGAAGATGCCTCCGTCATCACCCCGTGTGCCGCCGGCTTCCTCCGACTCCGTAGCGGATGACGAGGGGGACTCGCTGGCGCCGCCATCGTCCTCGTCACCCGTCTCGGTACCGCCGTCCGACTCCTCCTCACAGCCCCAGTCCCAGGCACCACAGGTCTCGCTGGTGCTGGGCGTCGGCGAGGTCTCTTCCTGCGTCTCCGATTGCGTGGGGGTCGCCGACGGGCTCTCCGATTCCTCCTCCTCGGTCTCCGTGACCGAGGGGGACGCCGACGGCGAGGGCTTGTCGTTGACGACCTCCCCGATGGACTCCGGCTTGGGGAACTTCACCGCCGGCTCACCCTTGAGCGCGTCCTCCATGTAGTCCTTGAAGATCTCGGACGGGAAGGAGGCGCCATGGATCTCCTTCTGGCCGCCGGTCCCGTACATCTCCAGGAACTGACGGTTCTTGACGCTCTCGTCGTCCGGGTAGCGGAACATGCTGATCGCGGTGGAGAGCTGCGGGGTGTAACCGACGAACCAGGCCGACTTGTTGCCGTCGGTCGTACCGGTCTTGCCCGCGACCTCGCGGCCCTTCAGCTGGGCGTTGGTACCCGTGCCCTCCTCCACGACGGTCTTCAGGACGTCCGTGACGTTGTCCGCGACCTTGGCGGTGAACGCTTGCTCGGTCGCCACCTTGTGCGTGTAGATCGTGCCGTCCTTGTTCGTCACCTTCGTCACGGAGAAGGGGTCACGCTGCTTGCCGCTGGCGGCGAAGGTGGCGTAGGAGCCGGCCATGCGGATCGCGCTCGGGTCGGAGATGCCGATGGAGAACGAGGGGAAGGTGGTGCCCGCCAGGCTGTCCTCCAGGAGACCGGCGTGGATCGCGGAGTCCTTCACCTTGTCCAGACCGACGTCCATGCCGAGCTGGACGAAGGCGGAGTTGATGGACTCCCGCATCGCCTCACGGAGATCGATCATGTAGTCCGGCGCCTCACCCGCGGAGGCGTTGGCGTTGCCGTCATTGGTCTGCAGCCACTCCTCGCCCTCCTCGTTCTGCCAGACGCTCCCGTCGTAGTTCTTGACCTTCCACTTGTTCTTGCCGCTGTACAGGCTCTTCGGCGAGACCAGGGTGCGCTCGTCCTCCGACTGCACCTCCCCGAGGTCCGGATCGCGGACGCCGTACGTCATCGCGGCGGCGAGCACGAACGGCTTGAACGTCGAACCGACCTGGGCACCGGTGACATCGGCGTTGTTGGTGAAGTGCGTGGTCGCGTCCTGACCGCCGTAGATGGCCTCGATGGCACCGGTCTCGGGGTTCACGGAGGCACCGCCGAACTGGACGTCGGTGTCCTTCTCGGGGCGCTTCTCCGGGTCGATGTTCTCCTTGTAGACCTTGGTGACCGCCTTCTCGAGCTCCTCGACCTTCTTCTTGTCGAAGGTCGTGTAGATCGAGTACCCGCCCTGTTCGAGCTGGTTGGTGGTGACCACGTCGTTCTTGACCAGCGACGCCTTGGCCAGGTCGACCAGGTAACCGATCTGCCCGCTCAGCTGGGTGTTCGACCGCGGGTTCTCCCACTTGGGGAGTTCGGTGTACTTGGCGCGTTCCGTCTCGCTGAGGTGCCCGTACTCGACCATCTTGTCGAGGGTGTCCTGCATCTGCAGCAGGGCCCGCTTCTGGTTGGCCTCCTGCGTGGCGGACGAGTCGATGGACGTCGCCCCGGCCGGGTCGTAGTAGGTCGCGCCCTTGAGCATCGCCGCGAGGAAGGCGCACTCCCCGGGGTTCAGCTCCTCGGAGTCCTTGTCGAAGTACGCCCGTGACGCCGCCTGGATGCCCCAGGCGCCGCGGCCGTAGTAGGCGGAGTTGAGGTATCCCTGGAGGATCCTCTTCTTGTCGAGCTTGCTGCCCACCTTGATCGAGACGAAGATCTCCTTGACCTTGCGGGAGATCGTCTGCGACTGGTCGTCCAGCATGGCGTTCTTGACGTACTGCTGGGTGATGGTCGAGCCGCCCTGGGTGTTGCCGCCCAGAGCCATGTTGTACACGGCGCGCGCGATGCCCTTGGGGTCGATGCCGCTGTCTTCGTAGAAGGTCTTGTTCTCCTGCGAGATCACGGCGTTCTGCATCGCCTTGGGGATCCGCGAGAGGTCGACGATCTGCCGGTTGCGCTCGCCGCCCGTGGAGACCATCTGGGTGCCGTCGGCCCAGTAGTAGACGTTGTTCTGCGCCGTCGCGGTCTTCGCCTCGTCGGGAATGCCCACCATCGCGTACGCGATGCCCGCCGCGGCGACCATGGCGCCGAAGAACCCGACGCACAGGCCGGAGACCAGCTTCCAGGAGGGCACCCAGCGGCGCCATCCGTACTTGTCGAAGCGCGGATAGTCGATGATCCGCTTCTTCCCCGGTGCGGCTGCCCGGCCGCGCCCGGACGGCGCCGCACGCCTTCCGCCGCGGCCCGGTTCGGCCGCCCTGCGGCGGCCACCACCGCCGCGCTGGGCCGCACGACGGGCCTCGGCGCGGCTCCCGTACTGTTCCTCACCTCCCGGCGCGTGCGAGCCGGACGGAGACTCTGTGGCGCCTCGCGGTGCCGCACGGCGGCCGGAGGACGAACCGGACTGGCCGCGTCGGGCCGCGGCACGTCCGCCTCCCTGCGGCTGCGGCGGTTTGCGACGGTGCTCGCTCATCGAACGACTACTCCTCGGGCAGGCGCACCATTGCGCGCCTCGCAACGGCGGCTGGTTTCCGGTCCCCCCGAAGTACGGATGCGGCCCCTGCCGTATTCACCCGTACTGCACCAGGGACAGGGACGCCCCCGGGCATCACTCGGTTCCCGGTGGTCTGCATGGCGCACAGACTACGCACCGGCGAAACCCCTGAGCTTCGAAGTTCACCTCAAATCAGGCAACTTGCTTCCCATGAATCAACGATGTGATCCCGTTCACGGGTTTCCCTCTTGTCGCACACGAGGGGCCGTTCTATCGTCTGGATGTATCGAGTCGATACATCAGCTCGGCATAAGGGCCCAGGCGATCAGGGGGAGGCGACGATGAGCCGGCGTTCCGGCATCCTCGAGTTCGCCGTCCTCGGCCTGCTCCGCGAGTCCCCGATGCACGGCTATGAGCTGCGTAAACGGCTCAACACGTCCCTGGGTGTGTTCCGGGCGTTCAGCTACGGAACGCTGTATCCCTGCCTCAAGACGCTGGTCGCCAACGGCTGGTTGATAGAGGAGCCGGGGAACGCCCCCGAGGCCACCGCCCCTCTGGCGGGACGTCGAGCCAAGATCGTCTACCGGTTGACGGCAGAAGGTAAGGAGCACTTCGAGCAGCTCCTCTCGCAGACGGGTCCCGACGCGTACGAGGACGAGTCCTTCGCCGCCCGCTTCGCCTTCTTCGGACAGACGTCGCGTGACGTACGCATGCGCGTACTGGAGGGGCGTCGCAGCCGGCTGGAGGAGCGCCTGGAGAAGATGCGCGCCTCGCTGGCGCGCACCCGGGAGCGTCTGGACGACTACACGCTGGAGCTCCAGCGCCACGGCATGGAGTCCGTGGAGCGCGAGGTGCGCTGGCTGAACGAGCTCATCGAGAGCGAGCGGGCGGGACGGGACCTGCGCGGTTCCGGCCCCGAGGGGTCCGCTCGACAGGACACCACACATGGAGCGCCGGGCGGTCTGCCCCGGTCCGGGGACGACCCGCGGCCGGACACGCCCGACGACACCGCCACGTGAGCGCCCGGCCAGGGCCTCACTCGTACACACAGGGAGCAACCGGAATGGGTTCGGTTCGCGTAGCCATCGTCGGTGTGGGCAACTGCGCCGCATCGCTGGTGCAGGGCGTCGAGTACTACAAGGACGCCGACCCGGCGGCCAAGGTCCCCGGCCTGATGCACGTCCAGTTCGGCGACTACCACGTCCGTGACATCGAGTTCGTCGCCGCGTTCGACGTGGACGCCAAGAAGGTCGGCCTGGACCTCGCGGACGCCATCGGCGCCTCCGAGAACAACACCATCAAGATCTGCGACGTGCCGAACACCGGTGTGCAGGTCCAGCGCGGTCACACCCTCGACGGTCTCGGCAAGTACTACCGCCAGACCATCGAGGAGTCCGCCGAGGAGCCGGTCGACATCGTCCAGATCCTCAAGGACAAGCAGGTCGACGTCCTGGTCTGCTACCTGCCCGTGGGTTCCGAGGACGCGGCGAAGTACTACGCCCAGTGCGCCATCGACGCCAAGGTCGCCTTCGTCAACGCCCTTCCGGTCTTCATCGCCGGCACCAAGGAGTGGGCCGACAAGTTCACCGAGGCCGGTGTCCCGATCGTCGGCGACGACATCAAGTCGCAGGTCGGCGCCACCATCACGCACCGCGTCATGGCGAAGCTGTTCGAGGACCGGGGCGTCGTCCTGGACCGCACCATGCAGCTGAACGTCGGCGGCAACATGGACTTCAAGAACATGCTCGAGCGCGAGCGCCTGGAGTCCAAGAAGATCTCCAAGACGCAGGCCGTCACCTCCCAGATCCCCGACCGGGACCTCGGCGCGGACAACGTCCACATCGGCCCGTCCGACTACGTGGCCTGGCTGGACGACCGCAAGTGGGCCTACGTCCGCCTGGAGGGCCGTGCCTTCGGTGACGTCCCGCTGAACCTGGAGTACAAGCTCGAGGTCTGGGACTCCCCGAACTCCGCCGGCGTGATCATCGACGCCCTGCGCGCTGCGAAGATCGCCAAGGACCGCGGCATCGGCGGCCCGGTGCTCTCCGCCTCGAGCTACTTCATGAAGTCCCCGCCGGTCCAGTACTTCGACGACGAGGCCCGCGCCAACGTCGAGAAGTTCATCGCGGGCGAGGTCGAGCGCTGACCCGCTCCCGACCGCGACCGGAGGAGGGCCCCCGAGGCAGTACGCCCGGGGGCCCTCCCCGTATGTGAGGTTGTGCCCCATGGCCGTCGTCCGTGACCTGCGTGTCCTGCTGCGTCTGAAGGGGTTCCGGCGCCTGCTCGCCGTCCGCCTGCTCTCCCAGGGGGCCGACGGTGTCTACCAGGTCGGCCTCGCCGCCTATGTCGTCTTCTCCCCGGAGAAGCAGACCTCGCCCGCCGCGGTGGCCTCCGCCATGGCGGTGCTGCTGCTCCCGTACTCGTTGGTCGGCCCCTTCGCCGGCGTCCTGCTCGACCGCTGGCGCCGCCGCCAGGTCTTCCTCTTCGGCAACCTGCTGCGCGCCCTGATGGCCTCGGTGACGGCCCTGCTGATGATCGCCTCGGTCCCGGACTGGCTCTTCTACGTCTCCGCCCTGTGCGTCACCGCCGTCAACCGCTTCGTCCTGGCCGGACTGTCCGCCGCGCTGCCCCGGGTGGTGGACGCCGACCGCCTGGTGATCGCCAACTCGCTCTCCCCGACCGCCGGAACCCTGGCGGCGACGGCGGGCGGCGGCCTCGCCTTCGTCGTCCGCATCGTGATCGCCGACACCGACGCCGCGGTGGTGGTCCTGGGAGCCGTCCTCTACCTGTGCGGCGCCCTGGCCTCCCTGCGCATGGCGGCGGAGCTGCTGGGACCCGACCGGGCGCTGATACGGCCCCGGCTGACCACCGCCCTCACCGGTACCGCACGCGACCTGGTGGCGGGGGTACGTCACCTGTCCGCACCGGTCCGCAGGGAGGCGGCCTGGTCGCTGGCCGCCATGACCCTGATGCGGTTCTGCTACGGCGCCCTGCTGGTGATGCTGCTGATGCTGTGCCGGTACGCCCTGTCCTCCGGGACGGACGAAGGACTCGCTCTGCTGGGACTGGCACTGGGCGTCTCGGGCGCCGGCTTCTTCGCGGCGGCGGTCCTCACCCCCTGGACGGCGGGCCGGCTCGGCCCCGGCCGCTGGATGGCCCTGTGCGCGGCGGCCGCCGCGATCCTGGTGCCCGCCCTCGGTCTGCCGTTCGCCACCGGGCCCCTGATCGCCGCCGCGTTCGTCCTGGGGCTCATCACCCAGGGTTCGAAGATCGCGACCGACACCATCGTGCAGTCCTCGGTGGACGACGCCTTCCGGGGCCGGATCTTCTCCGTCTACGACGTGCTGTTCAACGTCGCCTTCGTCGGCGCCGCCGGCGTCGCCGCCCTGATGCTGCCGCCGGACGGCCGCTCGGTACCGCTCGTCATGACGGTGACCCTGGTCTACGCGGTGGTCTCGGCGGCCATGGTCCGTCGCGTGCGCCGGCAGCCACAGCCGCGCACGCCGTAGCCGCAGTCGCAGCCGCGTACGCCGTAGCAGCGCCGGCGCCGGAGTCCAGGGGCGGTGTTTCACGTGAAACACCGCCCCCGCGCGGCCGTGAAACGTGGGCATGTTTCACGTGAAACATGCCCACGCTCACCCTTCCTTGCCCGCCCACCACTCCCGGAGCGCCGCCACCGCCGCCTCGTGCTCCATCGGCCCGTTCTCCAGCCGGAGCTCCAGCATGTGCTTGTACGCCTGCCCGACGGCCGGGCCGGGACGGATGCCGAGGATCTGCATGATCTCGTTGCCGTCGAGGTCCGGGCGGATCGAGTCCAGTTCCTCCTGCTCCTGGAGCTGGGCGATCCGCTCCTCCAGGCCGTCGTACGCACGCGACAGCGCGGTCGCTTTGCGCTTGTTGCGGGTCGTGCAGTCGGACCGGGTCAGCTTGTGCAGACGGTCGAGCAGCGGGCCCGCGTCCCGGACGTACCGGCGCACCGCGGAATCGGTCCACTCCCCGGTGCCGTACCCGTGGAACCGCAGATGGAGCTCGACCAGCCGCGAGACGTCCTTCACCAGCTCGTTGGAGTACTTCAGCGCCGTCATGCGCTTCTTCGTCATCTTGGCCCCGACCACCTCGTGGTGGTGGAACGAGACCCGCCCGTCCTTCTCGAAGCGACGGGTGCGGGGCTTGCCGATGTCGTGCAGCAGAGCGGCCAGCCGGAGGACCAGGTCGGGTCCGTCCTGCTCCAGGGCCATCGCCTGTTCCAGCACGATCAGCGTGTGCTCGTAGACGTCCTTGTGGCGGTGGTGCTCGTCGCTCTCCAGGCGCAAGGCGGGCAGCTCGGGCAGGACGTACTCGGCCAGGCCGGTCTCCACCAGGAGCGTCAGCCCCTTGCGCGGGTGCGCGGACAGGATCAGCTTGTTCAGCTCGTCCCGGACCCGCTCGGCCGAGACGATCTCGATACGCCCGGCCATCTCCTTCATCGCCTTGACGACCTCGGGAGCCACCTCGAAATCGAGCTGCGCGGCGAAACGCGCGGCCCGCAGCATCCGGAGCGGGTCGTCGGAGAAGGAAGCCTCGGGCGTTCCCGGCGTGCGCAGCACCCGGGCCGCGAGGTCGTCCCGCCCGTGGTGCGGGTCGATGAACTCCTTCTCGGGAAGTGCGACGGCCATCGCGTTGACGGTGAAGTCCCGCCGGACGAGGTCCTCCTCGATGGAGTCGCCGTAGGACACCTCGGGCTTGCGCGAGGTGCGGTCGTAGGCCTCCGACCGGTACGTGGTCACCTCGATCTGGAGGCTTCGGTCAGCGTCTCCGACGCGGGCGTCCTTCTGCGCGCCGACGGTCCCGAAGGCGATCCCGATCTCCCAGACGGCGTCCGCCCAGGGACGGATGATCTTGAGGACCTCCTCGGGGCGGGCATCGGTGGTGAAGTCCAGATCGTTGCCGAGCCGCCCGAGCAACGCGTCGCGCACCGAGCCGCCGACCAGGGCGAGGGAGAACCCGGCCTCCTGGAAGCGGCGGGCGAGATCGTCGGCGACCGGCGAGACGCGCAGCAGTTCGCTCACCGCGCGGTGCTGCGCCTGACTCAGGGCACGGGGGTTGACTTCATTGGCGTTCGGCACAACAGAAAAGGGTACGTGGCCCGAGCGCAGGCGGGCGCACCACTTGTTCGGACGCTCCCCTTTATACGGGCATATACGAGGCGTCCGGATCTCGGACCCGTTCCCGTCGCCGGCCCCACACCCGATCTTGTGGCCACTCCGCGGCACTTCCCCCCAGCGCGCATCGTTACCATGCCTGGACGCACATTCCGACGACCACTGACGACGAGGACGGGCGAGCGCGTGGCCGAGGCGGCAGACTTCCAGGGGACCCATCCCTCACCTGCCCGCCGCTGGGTACGGCGCACCGCGGCACTGGTGGCCTCCGCACCGCTGCTGGCGGGCCTCGTACAGGTGTCGGCCACCGGTCCGGCCCAGGCGGGGGAGCAGACCGGCGCCCGGGCCGCGGCCGGGTCGGACGGGGTGTCCGTGGCCGTCGACTCGCTCAGCCCCGCCGCCCCCACGGACGGCGACACCGTCACGGTGTCGGGCACGGTGACCAACAATGGAAAGCAGGCGGTCACCGACGCCCAGGTCGGCCTGCGGGTGGGCGAGCAGCTCGACACCCGGTCCGCCATCGACACGGTCGCCAAGAACAGCGACGACGTCGACGCCTCGCTCGGCACGCGGATCGACGACACGTACTCGGAGGAGTACGCCGAGCTCACTCCCGGGGTCGCCGAGCACTTCACCATCTCGGTCCCGGTCGACGCGCTGGACCTCGGCGAGGACGGCGTCTACGAGTTCGCCGTGACGCTTTCCGGGCAGACCTCCGCACAGCCCTGGGAACGGGTTCTCGGCGTGCGGCGGACCTTCCTGCCCTGGCAGCCGGGCGAGGCCGGCACCAGGACGCAGACGACGTTCCTGTGGCCGCTGGTCTCCACCGCCCACATGGCCGCGGAGACGGGGTCGAACGAGCAGCAGACCCCGGTCTTCCTCAACGACGACCTGGCCGAGGAGATCTCCCCCGGCGGCCGTCTGAACCAGATGGTCTCGCTCGGCAAGGAACTCGACGTGACCTGGGTCGTCGACCCCGACCTGCTGGCCTCCGTCGACGCGATGACGCGCGGCTACGAGGTCCGGGACGCGGACGGCAACGCCACGGCCGGCACCCACCAGGCCGTCGCCAAGCAGTGGCTGGCCGACCTCCAGAAGGCGGTGGCGGACAAGGAGGTCGTCGCGCTGCCCTTCGCCGACCCCGACCTGGCCTCCCTCGCGCACAACGGCACGGACTTCACCGGTTCGCTGAGCCAGCTGAAGGAAGCCACCGATGTCGTCGCCAACACGGTGGAGCCGATCCTCCACGTGGAACCGACCACCGACTTCGCCTGGCCGGTGGAGGGCGCCGTCGACCCGTCGATCGTCAAGGTCGCCACCTCCGCCGGGGCCGACAAGGTGATAGCCCGCAGCGACAGCCTCCAGGAGAGCAGCGGACTGTCGTACACGCCCTCCGCGGCCCGGCCCATCGGCGGCGGGACGACGGCGGTCGTCGCGGACGCCCGCCTGTCCACGGCGTTCGAGGGCGACCTGACCAAGGCGTCCACCTCCACGGCGGCCGTCCAGCGGTTCCTCGCGCAGAGCCTGTCCCTGAACCAGCAGACCGGGAAGCAGCGCAGCATCGTCGTCGCCCCTCAGCGCACGCCGACCGGAAGCCAGGCCCGGGCGATGGCCGAGGCGCTGACCGCCCTGCAGGACGGTGGCTGGTCCGAGTCCCAGGACCTGTCCGACGCCGCCTCGGCCAAGCCGGACCCGAGCGCCACGACGAAGGTGCCGTCGCGCGCCTCCTACCCCTCCTCGCTGCGCAAGCAGGAGCTGCCGTACTCGGTGTTCGAGCAGATCGCCCGGACGCAGGACAAGCTGGACCACTTCAGGGCCGTCCTGTCGGACCAGTCCCGGGTGGTGACCCCCTTCGGACGGGCCATGAACCGGGAGATGTCCGCGTCCTGGCGTGGCCGCGCCTCCGAGGGACAGACCTTCCGCAACGACGTGGAGACCTACCTCGACGGGCTGACCGGCCAGGTCCGACTGATCGACAAGTCGGAGACGAAGCTGTCCGGGCGCAGCGCCACGATCCCCGTGACCGTCCAGAACAACCTCGTGCAGGACGCCGACGACCTGGTGCTCCGGCTCACCTCGACCAACCCGACGCGTCTGAAGATCGGCGGCAAGGACTACCAGGAGCAGCCCGTCTCGGTCTCCGGCGGACACAGCCAGTCGGTGAAGTTCACCACGTCCGCCAACGCCAACGGACGGGCCACGGTGATCGCCCAGCTGTACACGGCGGACGGCCGCAAGTACGGCGCACCCGTGACCTTCGACGTGAAGGTCACCGAGATCACGGCCACCGTGATGCTGGTCATCGGCGGTGGCGTCCTCCTCCTCGTCCTCGCCGGCTACCGCATGTACCAGCAGCGCAAGCGGGCCGCCGCCCGCGGCGACGACGAGGGTCCCGGCGCCGGGGAGGAGAACGCGGACGGCCCCGGGAACCCGAAGGGTCCCGCCGGCCGTCTCACCGAGGATTCCGGGGCAGGCGCCCCGGAGCAGCCGAGTGACCCCGGAGCGGACACCGCAGCGGAAAGCGCCGACCCGTCCGGGACGGGTGAGAGAGTGGACCGTTGAGATGTCGTGGCCGGTGGGCCCGGGACGATGAGGTGGGGTAACCATGAACGCGCCGTACGACGGTGACCGTGGCGAGGCCGCGGGCAGCTCGGGCTACCCCGAGGGCCCGCCACCCGAGCACGACCGGACGCCGTCGCAGCCGCCGGCGGACATGTACCTCCAGGACGCCTACGACCAGGACCCCTACCGGGCGCAGGACCTCTCCGCGCAGGACCCGGTCGACGAGGCGCTCTACGACCGTGCCGCGCACCCCCCGCCGCCCCCCGGCACGTATCCGCCCCAGCGGCCGGTCTACGGGCCGCCGGCCCCGTCGCCGTACGCCCCGGACCCGCAGGTCTGGGCGCGGCCCCCGGCGCCCGAGCCGGAGGGTCCCACGCAGTACCTGCCGTACGGCGACGATCCGCGAACGACCCAGTTCGTCGGCGTGGACGACCTGGTCACCCAGGCCGGTGAACCGCGCCACGAGCCGGACGCCTTCGCCCATCTCCTCCGCGACCAGCAGCAGGGCGGCGGCCACCCGTCGTACCAGGAGGGCCCCTCGGTGCCGGGTCCGTCCCCGGCGCCGAACCAGCGGGCGGCCGCACCCGGCCCGTACGGTGAGCACACGGCCGCCCCGCACGGCCAGTACGGAGCGGCCCCGGCACCCGGCCCGTACGGCGCGGAGCCGCCGGCCCAGAGCCAGTACCCGGCCCCTCAGCCCGGCCAGGCCCAGCATCCGGCGCCCCCGCCCGGCCAGTACCTGACCGCGCCCCCGCCGGCCGCCGAGACCCCCGCGCAGGGCATCGACGCCGTGCCGCCGCCGGCCGCCGCGGTCCCGGCCAAGAAGGGCGGCCGTGCGGCGGGCCTGCTGAAGTCGAGCGCCGTGATGGCGGCGGGCACGATGGTCTCCCGCCTCACCGGCTTCGTCCGCTCCGCGCTGATCGTCTCCGCACTCGGCGTCGGCCTGCTCGGTGACACCTTCCAGGTCGCCTACCAGCTCCCGACGATGATCTACATCCTCACCGTCGGCGGCGGACTCAACTCCGTCTTCGTGCCGCAGCTCGTCCGCGCGATGAAGGAGGACGAGGACGGCGGCGAGGCCTTCGCCAACCGCCTGCTGACCCTGGTCATGGTGGTGCTCGGCGCGCTCACCGTCCTGTCGGTCCTCGGAGCGCCGATCCTCATCCGCCTGCTGTCCGATCCGGTCGCCAGCGACCCGGCGGCCAACCAGGTCGGCATCACCTTCGTCCAGTACTTCCTGCCCTCGATCTTCTTCATGGGCGTCCACGTGGTGATGGGGCAGATCCTCAACGCCCGCGGCAGGTTCGGCGCGATGATGTGGACCCCGGTCCTGAACAACATCGTCATCATCGTGACGCTCGGCATGTTCATCTGGGTCTACGGCACCGCCGCCTCCTCCGGGATGGAGGTAACCACCATCCCGGAGGAGGGGCAGCGGCTCCTCGGCGTCGGCATCCTGCTCGGCCTGGTCGTGCAGGCGCTGGCGATGATCCCCTACCTGCGCGAGACCGGCTTCCGGATGCGGCTGCGCTTCGACTGGAGGGGACACGGCCTCGGCAAGGCGGTCACGCTCGCCAAGTGGACCTTCCTGTTCGTCCTCGCCAACCAGGCCGGCGCGATCGTCGTCTCCCAGCTGTCCACTGCTGCGGGCAAGGTCTCGCCCGTGGACGGCACCGGCTTCGCCGCCTACGCCAACGCCCAGCTGATCTGGGGTCTGCCGCAGGCCATCATCACCGTCTCCCTGATGGCCGCCCTGCTGCCCCGCCTCTCACGCTCCGCCGCCGAGGACGACACCGGCGCCGTCCGCGACGACATCTCCCAGGGGCTGCGCACGACGGCCGTCGCGATCGTGCCGATCGCCTTCGGCTTCGTCGCGCTCGGCATCCCGATGTGCACCCTGATCTTCGGCTCCTCCGGCACCGGCGAAGCCACCAACATGGGCTACATGCTGATGGCCTTCGGCCTCGGCCTGATCCCGTACTCCGTGCAGTACGTGGTCCTGCGCGCCTTCTACGCCTACGAGGACACCCGGACGCCGTTCTACAACACGGTCATCGTGGCGGCGGTCAACGCCGGCGCCTCGGCCGTGTGCTACTTCGTGATCCCGGCGCGCTGGGCCGTGGTCGGCATGGCCGCCGCCTACGGACTGGCCTACGCCATCGGCGTCGGCATCGCCTGGCGCCGGCTGCGCAAGCGGCTCGGCGGGGACCTGGACGGCTCCCGCGTGCTGCGGACCTACGCCCGGCTGGCCATCGCCTCGGTCCCGGCCGCCCTGCTCAGCGGAGCGGCCTGCTACGGCATCGGTCACACGCTCGGTCAGGGCGTCGTGGGCTCCTTCGCCGCCCTCCTGGCCGGCGGAGCGGTACTGCTCGGCGTCTTCTACCTCGCCGCCCGCCGGATGCGGATCGAAGAGCTCAACTCGCTGGTCGGTATGGTGCGCGGACGCCTGGGACGCTGAGACAGGGGGTAGGCGCACAACCATCGTTCACCGCCGCGTGTCGTGCATAGCGGCGGACTGTGGGCACAATTGGGTTCGGCGTCGGACGACGCGCAACGGGTGTCCGTCGCGCAATGAATGGGGAGGCAGGGACGACGGTGGCGGAACGGAGCACAGCTGCCGTCGACGTGGCGGACAACAGCGACGACGAGTCGCTGACCGCGGAGGCGGACCAGTCCACGGCCGACGGGGTGGCCAACAACCGGGAGCGGGACACGGACAGCGACGAGGCACAGGCGAGCGCCGGCACCCACGGGTCCGGGAAGGCATCGCCTCCCGAACTGCACAGCGGTCACAAGCTCGCCAGACGCTACCGCCTCGAGGAATGCGTCACCCGCCTGGACGGCTTCAGCAGCTGGCGTGCCGTGGACGAGAAGCTCCGCCGCGCCGTCGGCGTCCACCTCCTGCCGGCGGAACACAGCCGGGCCAGGTCCGTGCTGGCCGCCGCCCGCTCCTCCGCGCTGCTGGGCGACCCCCGGTTCGTTCAGGTGCTGGACGCCGTCGAGGACAACGACCTCGTCTACGTCGTCCACGAGTGGCTCCCCGACGCCACCGAACTGACCGCGCTCCTCGCGGCCGGCCCGCTGGAGCCGTACGACGCCTACCAGATGGTCACCCAGGTCGCGTCCGCCATGGCCGCCGCCCACCGCGAGGGCCTGGCCCACCTCCGCCTCAACCCCAACGCCGTGCTGCGCACGTCGACCGGGCAGTGGCGGATCCGGGGGCTGGCCGTGAACGCGGCGCTGCGCGGCATCACCTCCGACACCCCGCAGCGCACCGACACGGAGGCCGTCGGCGCCCTGCTGTACGCGTCCCTCACCCAGCGCTGGCCGTACGAGGACGACGCCTACGGGCTGTCCGGGCTGCCCAAGGACCTCGGTCTGATCCCGCCCGACCAGGTCCGCGCCGGAGTCCACCGGGGTCTGTCGGAGCTGGCCATGCGCGCGCTCGCCAACGACGGCGCCACCGCCTCCCGCCACGAGTCCGCGTGCACCACGCCGGAGGAGCTGGTGAAGGCCATCGGCGAGATGCCCCGCATCCGCCCGCCGGAGCCGGCCTTCACGACGCCGCCCGAGTACCAGCGCACGACCTATCAGCAGGGCTCGTACGGCCGTGGCCGCCCAGCGCCGCATCCCGGTGTCGCGCAGCCGGTGCCGACCCCGCCGCCCCCGCTGCAGAGCCGTACCGGCAAGGCCCTGAAGTGGGGCGTCTCGGCCCTGCTGATCGCCGCCCTGGGTCTCGGCAGCTGGCAGCTGGCCGACGCCCTGATGAGCCGGGGCGGCCAGTCCGACGACCAGACCCAGACGCAGACGACGGACGACAACGACAAGGGCGCGTCGAGCAAACCGGAGTCCGGCAAGCCGATCGCCATCAGTGGCGCCCGCGACTTCGACCCCTTCGGCTCCGACCAGTCCGAGAAGCCCTCCGAGATAGGGAACGTCCACGACGGCGACACCTCGACGTACTGGCAGACGGACCACTACTACAGCAGCGACTTCGGTCGTCTGAAGTCCGGCGTCGGCGTCATCCTCGACCTCGGCAAAGCGCAGCAGGTCGGAAAGGTCACCGTCACCTTCGTCGGAAGCACCTCGGTCGAACTGCGCAGCGCCGACGCGGACGCCGGATCCGAGCCGACCTCTTTCGACGCCTATTCGAAGGTCGCCGAGGGCAAGGGAACGACCGTGGAGCTGAAGCCCGACAAGACCCTCGAAAGCCGCTACCTCCTGGTGTGGCTCACCGATCTGCCGATGCAGTCGAACGGGGAGTGGCGCGGCAGGCTGGCGGACATCGAGGTGACCAGCTGATCACACGCGATGCGGAGGACATACGTCCTCGTCAGACATGGGCCCGGCCCTTTTCGGTCCCGCTGGGTGAGCACCTTACGGTCCGTCTCCCTGCCGCATCCGCCCTCGGACGTCTTCTCACCATTCACCGATCCAGCACCCTTGTTCCCCTTCCCTCCCCTTTCACCCTTCCCTGAGGGAGCAAGCACCTCGGCCGCCTTCGATACGGACTCCCCAACAGTCTCCGGGCGCGTCCTCGCAGTCGGTACTGGTCCACCGGAGGACCGATCGCAACACCAGCAGGGCTGGGAAAGCCGCTGCCACACGAGCGCCCGTACCACCTCGGGCGGCCGCTTCAGCGGTTCCGCTTGGAGCAGACATAGGGCTCGGGCCCGCCAGAGCCACGCTTCCGAAATCCCCCTGTTCTTGGTGTTCTCTTCGGCGCCATTGACCCCCTGTCTCCTCTTGCGGAGCAAAACGGCGGATGAGGGCCGGTACTCACCCGCTGAGAAAATGTCCGATATCACCGCCACACCGAGCGGTTTGTACCCGGGCCCCCATCCGCGAAAGGGAACGAAGCGTTGTTGTTGTACGTCGGACCCGGTCGCTTCACGTCGGTGCACCGACCGTCACCGTGTCCGTGGAGCAAGTCGCGGGCGCGGCCGTAACCGCTGTTGAGGAAGACAGCCGCGTTCACGTCGTCCACGGGGTACGTGAGCAGTGAAGCGGAGGCCGCGGTGTTCACGTGGCTGCCGGCGCTTTCGCCGACAGCGGCGCCAAGGCCGCCGCGGACGCAGACATCACGGCCGCTGCAACGCGTCGCCTGGTTTTCGCCCATTTCGCGACAGGCGGATCAACGCTTTGGTATTCCACAGCCAGTCATGACAGTCAGACATGCGTGAGGCACCGTCTTTTCAGCTGCTTTACCTTGAACCGTCCGGGACGCGTACGCGTTCCCCGTACCAGTAATTGCCGCGCCCTCGTCCCCGCTCCGGCTGGTTGCGCGGTATTACGCAGTCTGGGCCGAACGGCTAGATTGACAGCGTCACGGTCGCCTCCCCTAAGGACTCGGGGGATATGAGTGGATAGCGCGCGGAGCCGAACCGACTGGTCAGACGCTGAGCTCCTGGCCCGCCACGTCAAAGGCGATCCCGATGCCTTCGGTGAGCTGGTAAGACGGCATCGGGACCGGCTCTGGGCGGTCGCCCTGCGCACGCTGGGCGACCGGGAGGAAGCCGCTGACGCCGTGCAGGACGCTCTCGTCTCCGCGTACCGGGCCGCCCACGGCTTCCGCGGACAGTCGGCCGTCACGACCTGGCTGCACCGGATCACGGTGAACGCCTGTCTGGACCGCGCCCGCAAGGCGGCCGCACGGAAGACCGCCCCGGTCGACGACGCCGAACGCCTGGAACAGTTACTGGAGCCGCACGAGTCGGCCTCCGCTCCCGCCGAGCGCAATGACCTGCACCGGCAGCTCATGGAAGCCCTGGGCACCCTGCCACCGGACCAGCGGGCCGCCCTCGTCCTGGTCGACATGCAGGGCTACCCCGTCGCCGAAGCCGCCCGCATCCTCGATGTGCCGACCGGCACGGTGAAGAGCCGGTGCGCTCGTGGCAGAGCCAGACTCCTGCCGCTGCTCACTCATCTGCGCCCGGACAGCGGCGACGACAGTGAACCGGGCGCGGGACGGAACCGGACCCAGGGGACGCCCGTCCCACCCACAGCGGGGCCGAACGATTCAACCGCAGCGAAGGGCGGAGGTGGACGAGCGTGACGTCGTCGACGACAGACATGGCCCGGCACCCGGACGTCGCGGAGATCTCCGACCTCACCGAAGGACTGCTCCCGCCGTCGCGTTCCACAGAGGTACGGCGTCACCTGGACGCGTGCCAGCTGTGTGCGGACGTCCACGCGTCGCTGGAGGAGATCCGGGGCCTGCTCGGCACGCTGCCGGGTCCGCCGAGGATGCCGGATGATGTCGCCGGCCGTATCGACGCCGCCCTCGCCGCCGAAGCCCTGCTGGCCGCCACGGCACCCGAGTCGACGGACCCGGACGCCCACGGCGCCGTCGTTCCCCTTTCCGAGGCGGGCGGGGGTCATCCACGTGTTTCACGTGAAACATCAGTCGCCGTGGACCGTCCCTCAGGCCGTGCCGTCACCTCCACCACCGGTCCGGGGCGCAAGAAGCGCACGCGGGCCGGGCGCCGCAGGATCGCCGCCCTCGGCGCCGTGTTCGCGGTGGCCGCCCTGGGGCTGGGCTCCGTGATCGTGTCTTCCCTCGACAGCGGCGACGCGCCCGGGGACTCCGGGCAGCCGTCCGCCCTCGCGGACACCTTCTCCGAGGGGGAGCTGGGACCGAAGGTCGCCGATCTCCTGGCCGACGACCAGCCGGGACAGAGCACCGAGACGCCCTCCGCACAGAGCTTCCGCTCGGAGTCCGAGACCGGCGCCGAGAACCACGTCTTCACCCAGCCCACCGTGCCCTCGTGCGTCCGCCAGGGCATCGGCCGCGAGGAGGCGGCGCTGGCCACGGAGGAGGGCGTCTACCAGGGCCATGAGGTGCTGCTGGTCATCCTTCCGGACGCCGCCGACGCCGGCCAGGTCACGGCCTATCTCGTGAAGACGGCCTGCGTCACCCAGCCCTCGCTCGGGGTGGGCGAGGTACTGCTCGAAAGCTCCTACCCTCGGTCCTGACGACCGCCGTCCCGCGTCCGCCCCGGCCGTCTGCCGCGTTGCCCCGTCCCACGCCTCACGGCCCCGCGCACGCCTCACGGCCCCATGCCCACGTCCCGCGTCCCACGCGCCCCGCGTCCGCCCCATGACACCCCGCGTACCGCCTCCGCAGTGTGCCCTGACACAGCGGGAATGCGCGCCCCGTAGGATCCGTTGGGTGGGGTGAGAGCTCTGAGAAACGCTTTCGCCGGTCATGAAGACGCAGTCCAGAGACGAGGAAACAAGCCGTGAGCGACGTCCGAAACGTGATCATCATCGGCTCCGGGCCTGCCGGCTACACGGCGGCGCTCTACACCGCGCGCGCGTCGCTGAAGCCGCTGGTGTTCGAAGGCTCCGTCACCGCCGGTGGTGCGCTCATGAACACCACCGAGGTGGAGAACTTCCCCGGCTTCCAGGACGGCATCATGGGCCCCGAGCTCATGGACAACATGCGCGCCCAGGCCGAGCGCTTCGGTGCCGAGCTCATCCCCGACGACATCGTGTCCGTCGACCTGACCGGTGAGATCAAAACCGTCACGGACACCGCGGGCACGGTCCACCGGGCCAAGGCCGTCATCGTCACCACCGGCTCCCAGCACCGCAAGCTCGGCCTGCCCAACGAGGACGCCCTGTCCGGCCGCGGGGTCTCCTGGTGCGCCACCTGCGACGGCTTCTTCTTCAAGGACCATGACATCGCCGTGATCGGCGGCGGTGACACCGCGATGGAGGAGGCCACCTTCCTCTCGCGCTTCGCCAAGTCCGTGACGATCGTCCACCGCCGGGACACCCTGCGCGCCTCCAAGGCCATGCAGGAACGCGCCTTCGCCGACCCGAAGATCAAGTTCGTCTGGGACAGCGAGGTCGCCGAGATCCAGGGCGACCCGAAGCTGTCGGGGCTCAAGCTGCGCAACCTCAAGACCGGCGAACTGTCCGACCTGGCCGTGACCGGTCTGTTCATCGCGATCGGCCACGACCCGCGCACGGAGCTTTTCAAGGGTCAGCTCGACCTGGACGAGGAGGGCTACCTGAAGGTCGACGCGCCCTCCACCCGGACCAATGTGACCGGTGTCTTCGCCGCCGGTGACGTGGTCGACCACACCTACCGCCAGGCGATCACCGCGGCCGGCACGGGTTGCTCCGCCGCCCTCGACGCCGAGCGCTTCCTCGCTGCCCTGTCCGACGAGGACAAGGCCGAGCCCGAGAAGACCACTGTCTGACCCTCATCCCCACGCACCAACCAGTTAAGGAGCCCGCCGTGGCCGGCACCCTGAAGCATGTGACCGACGCTTCCTTCGAAGAGGACGTTCTCAAGAGCGACAAGCCCGTCCTGGTGGACTTCTGGGCCGCTTGGTGCGGTCCGTGCCGCCAGATCGCTCCGTCCCTCGAGGCGATCGCCGCCGAGTACGGGGACAAGATCGAGATCGTCAAGCTGAACATCGACGAGAACCCGGGTACGGCCGCCAAGTACGGCGTCATGTCCATCCCGACCCTGAACGTCTACCAGGGTGGCGAGGTCGCCAAGACGATCGTCGGTGCCAAGCCGAAGGCCGCGATCGTCCGCGACCTCGAGGACTTCATCGCGGAGTGATGTTTCACGTGAAACGTGGAGGGGCCCACCCGTCAGGGTGGGCCCCTCCACGTTTCGGCCGTCATTACAGCGGCCTGAGCGCAGGCTCCTTCTGCACGGCGCCGAGCAGCCGGTCGAGCGCCATCTCCACGTCTTCCTTCCAGGACAATGTGGACCGCAGCTCCAGCCGGAGACGGGGATGGCTGGGGTGGTGTCGTACGGTCTTGAAGCCCACGGCCAGCAGATGGTCTGCCGGCAGCACGCACGAGGGCTGCTTCCAGTGGGCGTCCCCGAAGGCCTCGATCGCCTTGAAGCCTCGGCGCAGTAGATCCTTCGCCACCGTCTGGACCATCACCCGGCCCAGTCCCTGCCCCTGGTACCCCGGCACGATGAACGCCGTCATCAGCTGCACCGCGTCCGGTGAGACCGGGCTCGTGGGGAACGCCGCAGAGCGCGGGACATAGGCGGGAGGAGCGTAGAGGACGAAGCCGACCGGTACGTCGTCGACGTAGACGACCCGGCCGCAGGACCCCCAGTCCAGCAGGACGGCCGAGATCCAGGCTTCCTTCTCCAGAGCGGCTGTGCCCGCCTTTACCGCGGCCTCCCCACTGACGGGGTCCAGCTCCCAGAAGACACACGAGCGACAGCGCTGGGGGATGTCCTCAAGGTTGTCCAGCGTGAGCGGTACGAGCCGACGCCCCATGAAGGCTGTTCCTCGCTTCCTTCGCCCTGCGCTTTCAGGGCGGCTGCCAGAGCACTCCGCTCCCTGAGCAGACTGCCGATGAACCCGCCGATCGCTCCCAGCCCCAGCCCTGCGCTCACCAACCCGGTGCGGCTCGTCGTTCGCATGGCTCTGCCTCACTCCCAGGGGTAACCGCCAGGTGAAACCGCCCTCCCTGATCGCATCGTATCCACGATGCGATTGCCCCGATACCGGTGGAAAGCAAAGAGCGGACCGCGTTCCGGTACACACCGGACACGGCCCGCTCTGACGCCGATGCGGAGCACCCGACCGGGTGATCCGCCGCCGCGGGACTCAGGAATCGTCCTCTTCCGTCTCCCCGTCCACGAGGCTCTTCTGCAGCACAGAGCCCTCGCCCGGGGCCAGCGTGTCGAGGATCCGGCCCAGATCGTCCATGGAGGCGAACTCGACGGTGATCTTGCCCTTCTCCCGGCCCAGGTCCACCTTCACCCGGGTTTCGAAGCGGTCCGAGAGCCGGGTGGCGAGATCGGACAGCGCCGGCGAGACACGGGCCCCGGCCCGCGGTCCCTTGGCCCGGGGCGCCTTCTGCGGCCGGGACCCCATCAGCGTCACGATCTCCTCGACCGCCCGCACCGAAAGCCCCTCGGCCACGATCCGGTGTGCCAGCCGGTCCTGCTCCTCCGAGTCCTCCACCGAGAGCAGCGCCCGCGCATGGCCCGCGGAGAGGACTCCTGCCGCCACCCTCTTCTGCACGGACGCCGAGAGCTTCAGCAGTCGCAGCGTGTTGGAGACCTGCGGACGGGACCGACCGATCCGGTCCGCCAGCTGGTCATGCGTGCAGTTGAAGTCCTTCAGCAACTGGTCGTAGGCGGCGGCCTCTTCCAGCGGGTTGAGCTGAGCGCGGTGCAGGTTCTCCAGCAGCGCGTCCAGGAGGAGCTTGTCGTCCTCCGTGGCCCGCACGATCGCCGGAATCGCTTCCAGTCCCGCTTCCCGGCAGGCCCGCCAGCGCCGCTCGCCCATGATGAGCTCGTAGTGCTCGGCGTCCAGCTGACGGACGACGACCGGCTGGAGAAGACCGACCTCCTTGATGGAGGTGACCAGTTCGGCGAGCGCGTCCTCGTCGAAGATCTCACGCGGCTGCCGCGGATTCGGCTTGATGAGGTCCAGCGGAATTTCGGCGAAGTGAGCCCCCATGGGAGTCACAGGTGCCTCCACCGCGCCGGAAGCCGAGGGCTCCTCTGACTCAGGTGCTGTTTCACGTGAAACAGGCGGCAGTGGGGGCACCTTCGCCGCCGCCACACCGCGATCGGTCGTCAGCCCGGGAATGCCCGTGGGAGCCGCCGGAGCAGCCCCCGCCAAGGCGGCCGGTGCCACCGTCTTCTCCGTTGATGCGGGAGGAATCAACGCAGCCAGACCTCGGCCCAACCCCCTCCGTCGCTCGTTCACTGGATCCCCTCCACCGTGCTCGGATCGTTCTGGGCACTGATGGGGGCCTGGGTCGCGTCGTAACCGACACCCACGCCCCTCAGTGCGATCTCTCGTGCCGCCTCAAGATAGGACAGGGCACCGCTCGACCCAGGATCGTAGGTCAGCACCGTCTGCCCATAGCTCGGCGCCTCGGAGATACGGACCGAGCGAGGAATGCTCGTCCGCAGCACCTCGTCACCGAAGTGACTGCGCACCTCGTCCGCGACCTGGGACGCCAGACGCGTCCGGCCGTCGTACATCGTGAGCAGAATGGTCGACACATGGAGTGTGGGGTTGAGGTGCCCCCGCACCAGGTCGACGTTACGCAACAGCTGCCCCAGCCCCTCCAGCGCGTAGTACTCGCACTGGATCGGGATCAGCACCTCCTGGCCGGCGACCATCGCGTTCACCGTCAGCAGACCGAGGGAGGGTGGGCAGTCGATCAGGATGTAGTCCAGGGGCTGCTCGTACGCCTGGATCGCTCGCTCGAGTCGGCTCTCCCGGGCGACCAGGGACACCAGCTCGATCTCCGCACCGGCGAGATCGATCGTGGCCGGCGCACAGAACAGGCCCTCGACGTCGGGAACAGGCTGGACGACCTCGGACAGCGGCTTGCTGTCGATCAGCACGTCATAGATCGACGGCACTTCGGAGTGGTGGTCGATCCCCAGGGCGGTGGAGGCGTTCCCCTGGGGGTCGAGGTCGACCACCAGGACACGGGCACCGTGCAGGGCCAGCGAGGCGGCGAGATTGACGGTCGTCGTCGTCTTGCCCACCCCGCCCTTCTGGTTGGCGACCACGATGACACGGGTCTGCTCAGGCCGCGGCAGGCCCTCACCGGCACGCCCCAGAGCCTCTACCGCTAGCTGGGCCGCGCGACCGATCGGTGTGTCGTCCATCGGAGGCGGTGTTTCACGTGAAACATCCGCCCCCGTCGACTCGGTACGGGGACCGGGGACCGGATCGGTCATCGGGCCCGCGATATTGGCGTCGGACCGCAAGGATTCACTCTCCTCGACTTCAGGCTCGCAATGAACAGAGCCTCCCATGCCTCCGGGGTCGCGAACCAGTGAGGCCTGTTGTTCTGTGGAGAAATCCACCTCTGTGGAAAACTCCGTGCCCCCTCCGAGCGGCCGAGCCCGTCCCGAGGAGACTCTGCCCGCCGAGGGCGCTCCCTCATCGAGTGATCCAAGGGGCTTGCGGTCGCGGGGGTCGGCCGCAGCGCGTCCGCGACTGATGATGCCGTGCAGCAGTGAGCGACGTTTCACGTGAAACACGATGCACAGCGGCCGAAGTCGAACTGCCGCGACACTCCGGCTCGGCGCTATCCACGACGCCGACGGGTTCGTCCGGTGCGGGCGGCCTTGGCCCGTTTGGCCGCGAACCGCACTCCGCCCGGGCTCTCCCCGACCTCCACGCGCACCACCGTGGACCGCGGCTCCACGATGCCTTCCCCCACATGCAGGATCGACGTCTCCACGGCCCCGAGCTTGCTCAGTGCCGTCGCCGCGCTCTTCAGCTCCTCCTCGGCCGTGTCGCCCTTGAGCGCCAGCATCTCCCCGTACGGGCGCAGCAGCGGAACCCCCCAGGTGGCCAGCCGGTCCAGCGGGGCCACGGCACGGGCTGTCACCACATGGACGGGCGGGAGCTTCCCCATGACCTCCTCCGCCCGGCCCCGCATGACGGTCACATGATCCAGGCCGAGCAGTTCCACGACTTCGGTCAGGAAGTTGGTGCGCCGCAGGAGCGGTTCGAGAAGGGTGATCTTCAGATCGTCCCGGACCAGGGCGAGCGGGATACCGGGCAGCCCGGCTCCTGAACCGACGTCGCACACCGTCACGCCCTCGGGCACGACCTCGGAGAGCACCGCGCAGTTCAGCAGATGCCGCTCCCACAGCCGGGGCACCTCGCGCGGACCGATCAGGCCGCGCTGCACGCCCGCCTCGGCCAGCAACTCGGCATAGCGCACCGCATCCGCGTAGCGATCGCCGAACACCTCACGTGCCTGCTCGGGCGCGGGGGGAAGCTCCGCTGCCTCCGTCACGGGGGACCGTCCTTCCGTACCGCGTCGGCGCTTCGCACGCCGACACCAGAACCATCAGAACCATCAGCCAGAACTACCAGGCTGACAAAGTTCGGCCCCGCCTGCTCAACAGACGGGGCCGGGAGAACGCGGGGGCCGATCAGGCGGGCAGTACGACGACGAACCGCTGCGGCTCCTCGCCTTCGGACTCGCTGCGCAGCCCCGCGGCCTTGACCGCGTCGTGCACGACCTTGCGCTCGAACGGGGTCATCGGCTGCATGCGCACCGGCTCACCGCTGCTCTTGGCCTCGGCGGCGGCCTTGGCACCCAGCTCGGACAGCTCGGCACGCTTCCGGGCCCGGTAACCGGCGATGTCCAGCATCAGACGGCTGCGGTCACCGGTTTCCCGGTGCACGGCCAGACGGGTGAGCTCCTGGAGGGCTTCCAGGACCTCACCGTCATGGCCCACCAGCTTCTGCAGGTCACGGCCGCCCGTGTCACTGATGATCGAGACAGAGGCACGGTCGGCCTCGACATCCATGTCGATGTCGCCGTCGAGGTCGGCGATGTCGAGCAGACCCTCCAGGTAGTCCGCCGCGATCTCGCCCTCCTGCTCCAGGCGGGTCAGGGTGTCTGCGCCCTCGGCAGCGGCGGCGATGGTGCCTTCCGTCACGGGATGGACTCCTTCTTACTTCTTCGACGGGGACTTGGGCCGCTGCGGTCCCTTGCGCTGCCCGGACTGGGCCTTGCTGCGGGTACCGGAGCCGGGCTTCTGCGCGGCCTTCTTGGCAGCGGCGGGCTTGGCGTCCTGAGGCTGGTCGGACTTGCTCAGCGACGTCGGCTTCGACGTGGCCGACGCGGACGACGCGGCCGAGGAGGAGGACGCCTCGGCGTCACCGGCGGTCTTCGTCGCGCCGGACTGGCGCTGGGACTTCGACTGCCGCTTGGGCTGCTGGCGCCTGGGGGCGGCCGTGGCCGGCGTACCGTCCTCGGTCCCGGCGACGGCCACGGTGTCGCTCTTCACGACGGTGCCGTCGGCCTGGGCCGCGAGGCCGGCCTTGGTCAGGCCGTTGATGAACTTCCGCTCGAACTCGTTGCGGTCCCGGCCCTTGGCGACGATGGCCTTGACGATGGCGCGCTCGCTGCGGCGACGGACCTTGCCGGTGTGCGAGACGTGCTTGTACAGACGGTCCAGGTAGGCCGCCTGGGCCTTGGAGCCCGGGGTCGGGTTGTTGCGGATGACGTACATCTGCTGGCCCATGGTCCACACGTTGGTGGTCAGCCAGTAGACGAGGACACCGACCGGGAAGTTGATGCCGAAGACGGCGAACATGACCGGGAAGACGTACATCAGCATCTTCTGCTGCTGCATGAACGGCGTCTTCACCGTGGTGTCGACGTTCTTCGTCATCAGCTGGCGCTGGGTGAAGAACTGGGACGCCGACATCAGGACGATCATGATGGCGGTGACGACCCGCACATCGGTGATGGAGGAGCCGAGGGCGTCCACCTTCGAAGCACCGTCGGTGAACTTCGCCGCGAGCGGCGCACCGAAGATGTGGGCTTTCTGGGCGCTCTCCAGCAGCCGCTCGTTGATCACGCCGATGGTGTCACCGGTCGCGATGCCGTTGAGCACGTGGTACAGGGCGAAGAAGAACGGGGACTGCGCCAGGATGGGAAGGCACGAGGAGAGCGGGTTGGTGCCCGCCTCCTTGTACAGCTTCATCATCTCTTCGGACTGGCGCTGTTTGTCGTTCTTGTAGCGCTCCTGGATCTTCTTCATCTCGGGCTGCAGGACCTGCATCGCCCGGGTCGACTTGATCTGCTTCACGAAGAGCGGGATCAGACAGATCCGGATCAGCACCACCAGGGACACGATGGACAGGCCCCAGGCCCATCCGGTGTCGGGGCCGAAGACGGCGCCGTACAAGCTGTGGAACTGGACGATGACCCAGGAGACAGGTGTCGTGATGAAGCTGAAGAGGCTGGCAATCGTGTCCACTAATCATGCTCCTTGGGCATGGGACTGGGTCTCTGCGGCCGGGCTCGAAGGACCGTACGAACCCGGCTGAGCAGCCGGTCCTTCGGTGGCCGGTTCGGCGGCGGAGGGCCCGCCCTTGCGTGCGCGCCAGGCGTTCCGCAGCATCTCGTGCCACCGCGGACGCTTGCGCGGCGGAACGTGGTCCACCCCGCCCGGCGACCACGGATTGCACCGCAGGATGCGCCAGGCGGTGAGTGCCGTGCCCTTGACGGCGCCGTGCCGGTCGATGGCCGTGTAGCCGTAGTGGGAGCACGACGGGTAGTACTTGCAGACCGGCCCGAGCAGTGGACTGATCGTCCACTGGTACAGCTTGATCAGAGCCAGCAGCGGGTACTTCATCGCGCGCCCCCTCCCAGTAGCCGCTGGAGGGCGGCGTCCAGGTCTTGGGCCAGCTGTGCATGGTCGGCGTCACCCGCTCCGGGTAGCGCTCGTACGACTACCAGGCTACCGGGGGGAAACAGACCGACTCGGTCGCGCATCAGATGGCGAAGCCTGCGCTTCACCTTGTTGCGCACGACCGCACCACCGACGGCTTTGCTGACGACGAAACCCGCACGCGTCGGGGGAGCGCTCTCCCCAGGCGCGTGCGGGTCCGTTGCACCGCTACGAAGATGGACGACGAGGGACGGGCGGCCTGCCCGGCGACCTCGTCGTACCGCGGTCGCGAAATCCTCGCGCCGCCTCAGCCGGTTCTCGGTGGGCAGCACGACGTCATGACCTGATCGGGATCAGGCGGACAGACGGGCGCGACCCTTGCCACGGCGGGACGCGAGAATCGCGCGGCCGGCACGGGTGCGCATACGCAGCCGGAAGCCGTGGGTCTTCGCGCGACGACGGTTGTTCGGCTGGAAGGTGCGCTTGCTCACTCGGGGGCTCCAGAAGAAATCGGTGGTGGCGGGGTGCCGTCCTGGCTGTCACCGTGCGCCCACGAGTAGCTCGCGTCACGCCCGTGTGCACCGCTTTCCGATCACCTGAAGCGATCTGTGCCCATCGGAGGCAGGCGGCAGCAGCCATCGACAACTCGACCTGGTTACGGTACGCGCGGCTGCGCCATTCGGTCAAACCGACGGCCGCCGAGAGACACTTGTCCACAGGCTGGGGACAACAACTTGAATGCTACCGGCCACGCTGACTACCGTGGCCGGACTCCGATTCGTTCCCTTCCCACCGGCGCATCTGATTCGTTCCGACCCGCCCGCCCCCCGTACCGACCGACCTTCCCTCGGATCACACCTTCGAGGGACCCATGAGAGAGCGTGCCCTGTGGCTGACGTACCTGCCGATCTTGCCGCAGTGTGGCCACGCGTACTGGAGCAGCTCCTCGGGGAGGGGCGCGGCCAGGGCGTCGAGTCGAAGGACGAGCACTGGATCCGGCGCTGCCAGCCGCTCGCCCTGGTCGCCGACACCGCCCTGCTCGCCGTACCGAACGAGTTCGCGAAGGGCGTGCTGGAGGGCCGTCTGGCCCCCGTCGTCAGCGAGACGCTGAGCAGGGAGTGCGGCCGCCCGATCCGCATCGCGATCACCGTCGACGACTCGGCCGGCGAACCCCCCGCCCCGCCGGCCCCGCACGCGCGCGCCCCGCACCGCTACGAGGAGCCCGACCACCCGTCCGCCGGCCAGCAGGGCCGCGACGGCCGGGACACGCGGGACGGACGTGATCCGCGTGACACACGGGACGGTCGCGACCTCCGCGACTCGCGTGATTCCCGCGACTCCCGTGACGACTACGAGGGCTACGGCCGTCGCCGTCCCGACCCGCTGCCCACGGCCCGTCCCGCCTACCCCTCCGAGTACCAGCGCCCCGAGCCCGGCTCCTGGCCGCGCCCCTCCCAGCAGGACGACTACGGCTGGCAGCAGCAGCGCCTCGGCTTCCCCGGCGGCGACCCGTACGCCTCGCCTCCGGAATCCCCCTACGGGCAGCCCGCCCCGGACGCGTACCAGAAGGGCCCCTACCCGGAGGGCTACGCGCAGGACTACCGCTCGCAGTCGCCCGACCGCCCGCCCTACGAGCCGGACCGCCCCGCGTACGACTCCGAGCGCCCGCCCTACGAGCCGCAGCGCCCCGACTACGAGCAGTCCCGTCCGGACTACGAGCAGTCGCGCGGCGACTACGACCCGCGCGGCGGCCGGCGCGAGCCGCCCGAGCAGCCCTCCGGCTCCGGCCACGTCCACCGCGGCGGCCCCGTCGGCCCCGGACCCGCCACCGGCGCCCCCGGCCCGCTGGCCGCACAGCCCGCCCCGGCCGCCGGCCCCGGCGAGCCGACCGCGCGCCTCAACCCGAAGTACCTCTTCGACACCTTCGTCATCGGCGCCTCCAACCGCTTCGCGCACGCCGCCGCGGTGGCCGTCGCCGAGGCGCCGGCGAAGGCGTACAACCCGCTCTTCATCTACGGGGAGTCGGGCCTCGGCAAGACCCACCTGCTGCACGCCATCGGGCACTACGCCCGCAGCCTGTACCCGGGCACGCGCGTGCGGTACGTGAGCTCCGAGGAGTTCACCAACGAGTTCATCAACTCCATCCGCGACGGCAAGGGCGACAGCTTCCGCAAGCGGTACCGCGAGATGGACATCCTGCTCGTGGACGACATCCAGTTCCTGGCGGACAAGGAGTCGACGCAGGAGGAGTTCTTCCACACGTTCAACACGCTGCACAACGCCAACAAGCAGATCGTGCTCTCCTCCGACCGGCCGCCCAAGCAGCTGGTGACGCTGGAGGACCGGCTGCGGAACCGTTTCGAGTGGGGACTGATCACCGACGTCCAGCCGCCCGAGCTGGAGACGCGGATCGCGATCCTGCGCAAGAAGGCGGTGCAGGAGCAGCTCAACGCCCCGCCGGAGGTGCTGGAGTTCATCGCCTCGCGGATCTCGCGCAACATCCGCGAGCTGGAGGGCGCGCTGATCCGGGTGACGGCGTTCGCGTCGCTCAACCGGCAGCCGGTGGACCTGGGTCTGACGGAGATCGTCCTGAAGGACCTGATCCCCGGCGGCGAGGACTCGGCCCCCGAGATCACCTCCACGGCCATCATGAGCGCGACCGCCGACTACTTCGGCCTCACCGTCGAGGACCTGTGCGGCACCTCGCGCGGGCGCGCGCTGGTGACGGCCCGCCAGATCGCCATGTACCTCTGCCGCGAGCTGACGGACCTCTCCCTGCCGAAGATCGGCGCGCTGTTCGGCGGCCGGGACCACACCACCGTGATGCACGCCGACCGCAAGATCCGCAATCTGATGGCCGAGCGGCGCTCCATCTACAACCAGGTCACGGAGCTGACCAACCGCATCAAGAACGGCTGACGGCCCCTGCGGGCCGGCTGGCAGCCCCACGGGCGACACCACGGGACAGCCGGCAGCCCTCACGGGACGGCACAGCCCCGCAGGACGGCTGAGAGCCTTGTAAAACGGTGACGCCCCTGCGGGACGGCGACAGCCCCACAGACGACGGCCCCACGGGCGACAGCCCCACGGGACAGCCGGCAGCCCCCGCAGAACAGCTGACGGCCCTCACGGGACGGCACAGCCCCGCAGGACGGCTGACGGCCCCCTTGCACGGCGTTCTGGGCGCCCTCCGGAGGAGATCCGGGGGGCGCCCTTCGTCATGTGCGGGCCGAGGACCGGGGACGCGGGCGCCCTCGCTGTTCGAATCCGCACCGGGGTTACGGCCGCCGTCCACAGATTCGGGCACTTTTCCCCGTCCACACCTTGGGGACCGCCAAGTTGTCCCAACTCTGTCCACAGGCCGGGAAGCTGAGAGATCATCGAGCCAGGTCATTCGCCTGTGGATCAGTGGACGAACGTTGTCCACAGGCTGTGGACAACGGATCGGTCCACAGCCTGTGCGCAAGGTTGTCCACCGTCGGCCCACAGGTCAGGAGCGGTTGTCCCCAGCGGTCACCGGCTTCTCCACAAGGCTGTCCACTGTTCGGCAACCCGACGCGGCCTCTCACCGTCCGGAGTGAAAGGCGTCACACAACGGTGCCGGATTGGGCTGTGGGAAAGACGGGTAAACCTGGGGACGGCGCTGGGGAGAAGTCGCCTCTCCCTGTGCACGGAGTGTGCAGAACTTTCCGTTCTCCACAGCGGGCCCCACTTGTCCACCGGTCCCGCCCACAGGCCCCGTGGACAAAATCTCCGGGCTGACCTGCGCAGACGTGGTTATCCACGGTATCCACAGGCCCTACTACTACTGACGACTAGAGAGAGCCCGGAACTCGTTTCGAAGCGGGGCCTGTGCACAACTCGCCCTCTCGGGCCCGACCGCCCCTCGGCACGACTTGACCCCGAAGGGCACCTACTGTCAGTGCGGTGCGTCAGACTGGTCCCGGTGTTCCTGCCCCCCAGCGGGGCCGGCGACACCGAGTCAGACGACTGAGGCGAAGCAGGGCGAGAAGCGCCGGCAACAGCAGGAGGCGGCAACGGTGAAGATCCGGGTGGAACGCGACGTACTCGCGGAGGCAGTGGCCTGGGCGGCGCGCAGCCTCCCGGCCCGTCCACCGGCGCCGGTCCTCGCGGGCCTGCTGCTGAGGGCCGAGGAGGGGCAGCTGAGCCTGTCCAGCTTCGACTACGAGGTCTCCGCGCGGGTGTCGGTCGACGCGGAGGTCGAGGAGGAGGGCACGGTGCTGGTCTCCGGCCGCCTGCTCGCCGACATCTCCCGCGCCCTGCCCAACCGGCCGGTGGAGATCTCCACCGACGGTGTACGGGCGACGGTGGTCTGCGGCTCCTCGCGGTTCACGCTGCACACCCTGCCGGTGGAGGAGTACCCGGCCCTGCCGCAGATGCCGAACGCCACGGGCACGGTCCCCGGCGAGGTCTTCGCCTCCGCCGTGCAGCAGGTCGCCATCGCGGCCGGCCGCGACGACACGCTGCCCGTCCTCACCGGTGTGCGCATCGAGATCGAGGGCGACACGGTGACGCTGGCCTCCACCGACCGCTACCGTTTCGCGGTCCGCGAGTTCCTGTGGAAGCCGGAGAACCCGGACGTCTCCGCGGTCGCCCTGGTGCCCGCCAAGACGCTCCAGGACACCGCCAAGGCGCTGACCAGCGGTGACCAGGTGATCCTGGCGCTGTCCGGCTCGGGCGCGGGCGAGGGCCTGATCGGCTTCGAGGGCGCCGGCCGCCGGACCACGACCCGGCTCCTCGAGGGCGACCTCCCGAAGTACAAGACGCTCTTCCCGACCGAGTTCAACAGCGTCGCCGTGATCGAGACCGCCCCCTTCGTGGAGGCCGTCAAGCGCGTCGCCCTGGTCGCCGAGCGGAACACCCCGGTGCGGCTCAGCTTCGAGCAGGGCGTGCTCATCCTGGAGGCGGGCTCCAGCGACGACGCACAGGCTGTGGAAAGGGTCGACGCCCAGCTGGAGGGCGACGACATCTCGATCGCCTTCAACCCGACCTTCCTGCTGGAGGGGCTGAGCGCCATCAGTTCCCCGGTGGCCCAGCTGTCCTTCACGACCTCCACCAAGCCGGCCCTGCTCAGCGGCAGGCCTGCGCTGGACGCGGAGGCGGACGAGGCGTACAAGTACCTGATCATGCCGGTGCGGCTGAGCGGCTGAGGCCGCCGCCGGTTGTCCACAGGGTGTATCCGCAGGTGGGGGCGTACGGATGAGCGCGTATGCCCACAGCTGTGCGTGACGGTCCGGGTTTAGGCTCGGCGCCGGTGCGCATGCGCCTCACACGGCGACACGCGCCTGACACGCCACAGCGACCTTAAGGAACGCAACTGATGGAGCTCGGTCTCGTCGGCCTCGGCAAGATGGGCGGCAACATGCGCGAGCGGATCCGCCGCGCGGGCCACACCGTCGTCGGATACGACCGCAACCCGGACCTCGCCGATGTCCACAGCCTGGAGGAGCTCGTGGGCAGGCTCTCGGGCCCGCGGGTGGTCTGGGTGATGGTCCCGGCCGGCGCGGCCACCCAGTCGACCGTCGACGAGCTGGCCCGGCTCCTGGAGCCGGGCGACGTGGTCGTGGACGGCGGCAACAGCCGCTGGACGGACGACGAGAAGCACGCCGGGGAGCTGGCCGCCAAGGGCATCGGCTTCGTCGACTGCGGCGTCTCCGGCGGCGTCTGGGGCCTGGAGAACGGCTACGCGCTGATGTACGGCGGCGACGCGGAGAGCGTCGCCAAGGTGCAGCCGATATTCGACGCCCTCAAGCCCGAGGGCGACTTCGGCTCGGTGCACGCCGGCAAGGTCGGCGCGGGCCACTTCGCGAAGATGGTCCACAACGGCATCGAGTACGCGATGATGCAGGCCTACGCCGAAGGCTGGGAGCTGCTGGAGAAGGTCGACTCCGTGACCGACGTCCGGGAGGTGTTCCGCTCCTGGCAGGAGGGCACGGTCATCCGCTCCTGGCTGCTGGACCTCGCCGTGAACGCCCTCGACCAGGACGAGCACCTGGACCGCCTCCGCGGTTTCGCCGCGGACTCCGGTGAGGGACGCTGGACGGTGGAGGCCGCGATCGACAACGCGGTGCCGCTGCCGGCGATCACCGCGTCGCTGTTCGCCCGGTTCTCCTCCCGTCAGGAGGACTCGCCGCAGATGAAGATGATCGCGGCGCTGCGCAACCAGTTCGGCGGCCACGCGGTCGAGAAGAAGTAAGCAGGACCCGAAGGGTGGAGGTCGGCGCACGACCATGCACGTCACGCATCTGTCGCTGGCCGACTTCCGCTCCTACGCCAGGGCCGAGGTCCCGCTGGACCCCGGCGTCACCGCCTTCGTCGGCCCCAACGGCCAGGGCAAGACCAACCTGGTCGAGGCCGTCGGCTACCTCGCCACCCTCGGCAGCCACCGCGTCTCCTCCGACGCGCCCCTGGTCCGCATGGGCGCCGACCGCGCGGTGATCCGCGCCCAGGTCCGCCAGGGCGAGCGGCAGCAGCTGATCGAGCTGGAGCTGAACCCGGGCAAGGCCAACCGCGCCCGGATCAACAGGTCCTCGCAGGTCAGACCCCGCGACGTGCTGGGCGTCGTACGGACCGTGCTGTTCGCGCCCGAGGACCTCGCGCTGGTCAAGGGCGACCCCGGGGAGCGGCGCCGCTTCCTCGACGAGCTGATCACCGCCCGGTCCCCGCGCATGGCCGGCGTCCGCTCCGACTACGACCGGGTCCTCAAGCAGCGCAACACCCTGCTGAAGTCGGCGGCGCTGGCCCGCCGGCACGGCGGTCGCACCCTGGACCTGTCCACCCTGGACGTCTGGGACCAGCACCTCGCGCGCGCGGGCGCCGAGCTGCTCGCCCAGCGCCTGGACCTGATCGCCACGCTCCAGCCGCTGGCCGACAAGGCGTACGAGCAGCTCGCCCCCAGCGGCGGGCCGGTCACCCTGGAGTACAAGCCGTCGGCGCCCGGTGAGGCGCACTCGCGCCAGGAGCTGTTCGAGCAGCTGACCGCCGCGCTCGCCGGGGCCCGCAAGCAGGAGATCGAGCGGGGCGTCACACTGGTCGGCCCGCACCGGGACGACCTGCTGCTCAAGCTCGGGGAACTGCCCGCCAAGGGGTACGCCTCGCACGGCGAGTCCTGGTCCTACGCGCTGGCGCTGCGGCTGGCCTCCTACGACCTGCTGCGGGCCGAGGGCAACGAGCCGGTGCTGGTCCTGGACGACGTCTTCGCCGAGCTGGACGCGCGCCGCCGGGAGCGGCTGGCCGAGCTGGTGGCGCCCGGCGAGCAGGTGCTGGTCACCGCCGCCGTGGACGACGACGTCCCGCAGGTGCTGGCGGGGGCGCGGTTCGCGGTGGCCGGCGGGGCGGTGGAGCGCGTATGAGCGTCGACGAGTCCGCGCGGAAGGCGCCCGAACCCTCCGGCGTCGACCTCGCGCGCGTGGCGCTGCGGGCGGCCAAGGAGGCGGCACGCGCGCGGGGGGAGGCGGCGCGGCAGAAGAAGCAGGCCCGGCACGGCGGTCTGCGCTCGGGCGCGCGTGCCGACGGGCGCGATCCGATGGCGCTCGGGTCGGCGATCAACCGGCTGATCACCGAGCGCGGCTGGGAGACGCCGGCCGCGGTGGGCGGGGTGATGGGGCGCTGGCCGCAGATCGTCGGCGACGACGTGGCCAAGCACTGCGTGCCGGAGCGGTACGACGAGGACGAGCGGGTCCTGGTGGTGCGCTGCGACTCCACGGCGTGGGCGACCAACCTGCGGCTGCTGGCGCCGACGCTGGTGGCCCGGCTCAACGAGGACCTCGGCCACGGCTCGGTCCGCGTGATCAAGGTGCGGGGCCCCGGCGGCTCCCCGCGCCGCTACGGCCCGCTGCGCGCCCCCGGCAGCACGGGTCCCGGCGATACGTACGGGTGAGGACGCGCCCCGCGGCACCCCCGGCGCCGACGGTGACAGACATCACATGAGGGCCGCTCGGCCGTCGGTTCGAGGCGCCGGTGACCTCCTCGTCGTACAACCGCACATGGTTGCGAATCATGACCTGACTCGGAAGTAGCCAAGAGTTGACGGCCGGAGGCGCTGAGTGCCTCCGTGAGCCTCTTGAAGCCCCCTTCCGTATATCGGGAGTCGGGAGAGGACGTCTCAGGGCGGCACATGCGGACTCAGGTACCGGCAAACCCCCATCAGTGTCAGTGGTACCGGTAGACTGGAAGGCAATCCCGCCCCGGTCGTGGGGATGTCCGGGACACGCTGAGCAACGCTGATCAAGGCTTACCAACGCAACATGCCGCAGCCGCTCCGGCAAACGCCGACGAGCCCGGCTCGTGCTGTGCCAGAAAGGGCGCTTCGTGGCCGATTCCGGCAACCCCAACGAGAACATCCCGTCCACCGACGCCGAGGCGGCCCCGTCCCCCGGCGAGGGCTCCCCGTCGTACGACGCCAGTGCCATCACCGTCCTCGAGGGCCTGGACGCGGTCCGCAAGCGGCCCGGTATGTACATCGGTTCGACCGGCGAGCGGGGCCTGCACCACCTGGTGCAGGAGGTCGTCGACAACTCCGTCGACGAGGCGCTGGCCGGGCACGCGGACACCATCGACGTCACGATCCTGGCCGACGGCGGCGTGCGCGTCGTCGACAACGGCCGTGGCATCCCGGTGGGCATCGTCCCCTCCGAGGGCAAGCCCGCCGTCGAGGTCGTGCTGACCGTGCTGCACGCGGGCGGCAAGTTCGGCGGCGGCGGCTACGCGGTCTCCGGTGGTCTGCACGGCGTGGGCGTCTCCGTCGTCAACGCCCTGTCGACGAGGGTCGCCGTCGAGGTCAAGACCGACGGCCACCGCTGGACGCAGGAGTACAAGCTGGGCGTGCCGACGGCCCCGCTGGCCAAGCACGAGGCCACCGAGGAGACCGGCACCTCGGTCACCTTCTGGGCCGACGGCGACATCTTCGAGACGACCGACTACTCCTTCGAGACGCTGTCGCGGCGCTTCCAGGAGATGGCGTTCCTCAACAAGGGCCTGCGGATCAACCTCACCGACGAGCGCGAGTCGGCGAAGGCCACGGCCGGCGCGGACGAGGCGGGCGAGGACGAGAAGCAAGAGGTCAAGAGCGTCTCGTACCACTACGAGGGCGGCATCGTCGACTTCGTGAAGTACCTCAACTCCCGCAAGGGGGAGGTCGTCCACCCCACGGTGATCGACCTGGAGGCCGAGGACAAGGACAAGCTCCTGTCCCTGGAAGTCGCCATGCAGTGGAACGGCGGCTACACCGAGGGCGTGTACTCGTTCGCCAACATCATCCACACCCACGAGGGCGGTACGCACGAGGAGGGCTTCCGCGCCGCGCTGACCTCGCTGATCAACAAGTACGCGCGCGACAAGAAGCTGCTGCGCGAGAAGGACGACAACCTCACGGGCGACGACATCCGCGAGGGTCTGACGGCGATCATCTCGGTGAAGCTGAGCGAGCCGCAGTTCGAGGGCCAGACCAAGACCAAGCTGGGCAACACCGAGGTGAAGACCTTCGTCCAGAAGGTGGTCTACGAGCACCTCGCCGACTGGCTGGACCGCAACCCCAACGAGGCCGCGGACATCATCCGCAAGGGCATCCAGGCGGCCACCGCGCGCGTGGCGGCCCGCAAGGCGCGCGACCTGACCCGCCGCAAGGGCCTGCTGGAGTCGGCGTCGCTGCCGGGCAAGCTGTCCGACTGCCAGTCCAACGACCCGACCAAGTGCGAGATCTTCATCGTCGAGGGCGACTCCGCCGGCGGCTCGGCCAAGTCCGGCCGCAACCCGCAGTACCAGGCGATCCTCCCGATCCGCGGCAAGATCCTCAACGTCGAGAAGGCGCGCATCGACCGCATCCTGCAGAACCAGGAGATCCAGGCGATGATCTCCGCGTTCGGCACGGGTGTGCACGAGGACTTCGACATCGAGAAGCTCCGCTACCACAAGATCATCCTGATGGCGGACGCCGACGTCGACGGCCAGCACATCAACACCCTGCTGCTGACGTTCCTGTTCCGCTTCATGCGGCCGCTGGTGGAGGCCGGGCACGTCTTCCTGTCCCGCCCGCCGCTCTACAAGATCAAGTGGGGCCGGGACGACTTCGAGTACGCGTACTCCGACCGCGAGCGCGACGCGCTGATCGAGCTGGGCCGCCAGGCGGGCAAGCGCGTCCGCGAGGACTCGGTGCAGCGCTTCAAGGGCCTGGGCGAGATGAACGCCGAGGAACTGCGCATCACCACCATGGACCAGGAGCACCGGGTCCTGGGCCAGGTCACCCTCGACGACGCCGCCCAGGCCGACGACCTCTTCTCGGTGCTGATGGGCGAGGACGTCGAGGCGCGGCGCCAGTTCATCCAGCGCAACGCCAAGGACGTCCGCTTCCTCGACATCTGAGTCGGTCGCCGCTGACCGCACCAGGAAGGACCTTCACCAGCAATGACCGACGAGAACACTCCCGTCACCACCGAAGAGGGCGGCGTCATCGCCCAGCGCGTCGAGCCGGTCGGGCTCGAGACGGAGATGCAGCGCTCGTACCTGGACTACGCGATGTCCGTCATCGTGTCCCGCGCGCTGCCCGACGTCCGCGACGGCCTCAAGCCCGTCCACCGCCGCGTGCTGTACGCCATGTACGACGGCGGCTACCGCCCCGAGCGCGGCTTCTACAAGTGCGCCCGCGTCGTCGGCGACGTCATGGGCAACTACCACCCGCACGGCGACTCCTCCATCTACGACGCCCTGGTCCGCCTCGCCCAGCCGTGGTCGATGCGGATGCCGCTGGTCGACTCCAACGGCAACTTCGGCTCGCCGGGCAACGACCCGGCGGCGGCCATGCGGTACACCGAGTGCAAGATGGCGCCGCTGTCGATGGAGATGGTCCGCGACATCGACGAGGAGACCGTCGACTTCACGGACAACTACGACGGCCGCTCCCAGGAGCCGACCGTCCTGCCCGCCCGCTTCCCGAACCTGCTGATCAACGGCTCGGCCGGGATCGCGGTCGGCATGGCGACCAACATCCCGCCGCACAACCTGCGCGAGGTCGCGGCCGGCGCCCAGTGGTACCTGGAGAACTACGAGGCCTCGCACGAGGAGCTGCTGGACGCCCTCATCGAGCGCATCAAGGGCCCCGACTTCCCGACCGGCGCGCTGGTCGTCGGCCGCCGGGGCATCGAGGAGGCGTACCGCACCGGGCGCGGCTCCATCACCATGCGCGCGGTCGTCGAGGTCGAGGAGATCCAGAACCGCCAGTGCCTGGTGGTCACGGAGCTGCCGTACCAGACCAACCCCGACAACCTCGCGCAGAAGATCGCCGACCTGGTGAAGGACGGCAAGATCGGCGGCATCGCCGACGTCCGCGACGAGACGTCCTCGCGCACCGGCCAGCGCCTGGTCATCGTCCTGAAGCGGGACGCGGTCGCCAAGGTCGTCCTCAACAACCTCTACAAGCACACCGACCTCCAGACCAACTTCGGCGCCAACATGCTGGCCCTGGTCGACGGCGTGCCGCGCACCCTGTCCCTGGACGCGTTCATCCGCCACTGGGTGAACCACCAGATCGAGGTCATCGTCCGCCGGACGAAGTTCCGGCTGCGCAAGGCGGAGGAGCGCGCCCACATCCTGCGCGGTCTGCTCAAGGCGCTGGACGCGATCGACGAGGTCATCGCCCTCATCCGGGGCAGCCAGACGGTCGAGATCGCCCGCGGCGGCCTGATGGACCTCCTGGAGATCGACGACATCCAGGCCAACGCCATCCTGGAGATGCAGCTGCGCCGGCTGGCCGCGCTGGAGCGCCAGAAGATCGTCCAGGAGCACGACGAACTCCAGGCGAAGATCAACGAGTACAACGAGATCCTCGCCTCCCCGGCCCGTCAGCGGCAGATCGTCAGCGAGGAGCTGACCGCGATCGTCGACAAGTTCGGCGACGACCGCAAGACGAAGCTGATCCCCTACGAGGGCGACATGTCCATCGAGGACCTGATCGCCGAGGAGGACATCGTCGTCACGGTCACGCGCGGCGGCTACATCAAGCGCACCAAGACCGACGACTACCGGGCGCAGAAGCGCGGCGGCAAGGGCGTACGGGGCGCGAAGCTCAAGGAAGACGACATCGTCGACCACTTCTTCGTCTCCACCACCCACCACTGGCTGCTGTTCTTCACCAACAAGGGCCGCGTCTACCGCGTCAAGGGCTACGAACTGCCCGACGCCGGCCGCGACGCGCGCGGGCAGCACGTCGCCAACCTGCTGGCCTTCCAGCCGGACGAGGCGATCGCCGAGATCTTCGCGATCCGCGACTACGACGCGGCGCCGTACCTGGTCCTGGCCACCAAGGGCGGCCTGGTCAAGAAAACGTCACTGAAGGACTACGACTCCCCGCGCTCGGGCGGCGTCATCGCCATCAACCTGCGCGAGCGGGAGGACGGCAGCGACGACGAGCTGATCGGCGCCGAGCTGGTCTCGGCCGACGACGATCTGCTGCTGATCAGCAAGAAGGCGCAGTCGATCAGGTTCACCGCGTCGGACGACACGCTGCGTCCGATGGGCCGGGCCACCTCGGGTGTCAAGGGCATGAGTTTCCGTGACGGCGACGAACTGCTCTCGATGAATGTTGTTCGAACCGGTACGTTCGTGTTCACTGCCACCGACGGCGGGTACGCGAAGCGGACCTCCGTCGACGAGTACCGCGTCCAGGGCCGCGGCGGCCTCGGCATCAAGGCCGCCAAGATCGTCGAGGACCGCGGAGAGCTCGTCGGAGCCCTGGTGGTCGAGGAGACCGACGAGATCCTCGCCATCACCCTCTCCGGCGGTGTGATTCGCACGCGAGTCAACGAGGTCAGGGAGACGGGCCGTGACACCATGGGCGTCCAACTGATCAATCTTGGCAAGCGCGATGCCGTGGTCGGTATCGCGCGCAACGCCGAGGCGGGGCGCGAGGCGGAGGAAGTCGACGGCGACGTGGTCGTCGACGAGACCGCCGAGGATGCCGCGACCGCCGGCACGGACGGGGGCGAGGCGCCCTCGGCCGAGTAGCGCGAGGAGAGAGTCATCGTGAGCGGAGCCACGGGCGCCGGATCGGCCGGTACCCCGACGGGTACGGAAACGGACGGCGGCGGCCGTGGCTCCGCCGCGCAGGGAACGGACCGGCGCGAAGACGCGTCCTCATCCTCGTACGAGACTCATGGATCCCAGGGGGGAACTGTGACGGACACCCGTGGTCCGCAGACCCAGCAGTACGCCGCTGGCGCGGGCCCGGCCGCATCCGGCGCCCAGCCCGCGTCCCAGCCGGAGGCCGGCGAGCCGTCGGCCTCCCCGCTGCCGGGCGAACGGCAGCGGCAACAGTCCGGCGGGCCCTACCACCCGCCGCAGGCGTACCAGACCCCGGCGGGCGCCCCGCCGGGCGCGGTACGCCGCCCGCGCACCGGCGCGGGCCACACCACGCCCCGGGTCCGCAAGGCACGCCTGCGGGTCGCGAAGGCCGACCCGTGGTCGGTGATGAAGGTGAGCTTCCTGCTCTCCATCGCGCTGGGCGTGTGCACGATCGTCGCGGCGACCGTGCTGTGGATGGTCATGGACGCGATGGGCGTCTTCTCGACGGTCGGCGGCACGATCTCGGAGGCGACCGGCTCGAACGAGTCGAACGGCTTCGACCTCCAGTCGTTCCTGTCGCTGCCCAACGTCCTGCTGTTCACCACCGTCATCGCGGTCATCGACGTCGTCCTCGCGACGGCCCTGGCCACGCTCGGCGCGTTCATCTACAACCTCTCCGCCGGCTTCGTCGGCGGCGTGGAGCTGACCCTCGCCGAGGACGAGTGAGGTCACGCGACCAACCGATTTTGGGCCTGCCCCCGTCGTGCGCTAATCTTCAGGAGTCAGCGCGCGGGACACACACCGCAAGCGCGGCGGGGCTATAGCTCAGTTGGTTAGAGCGCATCCCTGATAAGGATGAGGCCACAGGTTCAAATCCTGTTAGCCCCACAGCGAGAAGACCCCCGGTCCGACAGGGCCGGGGGTCTTTCCGCTGTCTACGGCTGGTCGGCGTACGGGACCAGGTCGTACTCCTCGCGGCAGGGGCCGCACGCCGACTGCACGCCCCCGGGGCCGGAAGCCTGTTCCACCACCTCGATGACGCGGATGCCGGTGCTGTAGCCGCGGTGCCAGGCGCAGTAGCCGTAGGTCAGGGGTTCCGTCGTACCCTCGTTCACGTCGACTCCTTGTCAGTCGTCCATGCCCCTGGGTCGTTGCCGCGACCGCAGGGGCGACCTGTCTCCGCAAGCGTAGCTTAGGTAGCTAGGCTAGCTAGGGCAGTCAGGCTACCTCGCCTCGCCCATCGAGATAGTGCTGCTTAGCGTCGGATCATGGACTGGAAGCCGGACATCCCCCGCTGGAAGCAGGTGTACGCGGTCATCGAGCAGCGGATCGCCGATGGTGAGTACCCGCCGGGGAGCCAGTTGCCGGGCGTTCTCGCGATCCAGGGTGAGTTCGGCATCGCGCAGATGACGGCCCGGCGTGTCCTCACCGAGCTGAGGGAGGCCGGGTTGGCCCAGATGCAGCCGGGCATCGGCACGTTCGTCACCGAGCTGCCCGAGCCGTGAGGCAGGCGCGGGCAGGCGGCGGCGTGTGAGGGGTCAGTCGGTGGGGAGGGCCGCGCGCATCGCCTGTGCCGTGGCGGTGGGGTCGTAGTCGTCGGGGACGCCCTCGACCATGATGATGTCGCCCTCGATGTGCCGGGAGCGCAGGGGGGCGATCTCCTGGTAGGCGGGTGAGTCCCACCATGCCCGGGCCTCGGCGATGCCGGGGAAGCCGATCATTACGACCGCTCCGGGCCAGTCGCCCTCCTTCACCTCGTGCGGTGTGACGTGGACCAGGAAGCGTCCGCCGTACGGCTCGAAGGTGGCGGGGATGCGCTCGATGTACTCGGCGATCTCCGGGTGCGGGTCGGCGTCCCGCAGGTGGGCTATGACGTAGGCGGGCATGGCGTCCTTCCGGTCGGTCGAACTCCGTACGGCGGGGTCATGGCAACGCAAACGCCCGATCGCTGGCGACGGGGGATGCACCAGCGATCGGGCTGCGGCCAGAGTAACAACACCCCGCGCCCCGTGCGGGCAACTCTCCGCTCCTCGCGGGTCACTGTGACCGGCGTCATGCGCAGCGGGTCAGGTGTCGCAGGGCGGGTCGTAGGAGAGGCGGGGCAGGTACTCGTGCCAGCGGGCCGGGGTGAGGACGTCGCGGGTGGCGGAGCAGATGCGGCGTACCGCCTCGTCGACGTCCAGGCTCCACAGCCGCACGGTGTCCACGCCGCTCGACACCCCGAGCATCCCGCTGCGCGGGTTGAAGGAGAGGAAGGCGCCCGTCTTGGCGTTGGGGGACAGCGACCGGCCGATGGGGGCCGCGTCGGACGGGGTGGCGACGTCCCAGAGGCGGACGGTGTTGTCGTTGCCTCCGCTGGCCAGGGTGTGGCCGTCCGGGCTGAACGTCAGCGACGCCACCGCCTCGGTGTGGCCGGTGAGCGTGGCGACCGGCTGCTCCGTGCCGTCGTCGGCGAGTGTCCACAGGCGGACGGTGTTGTCATCGCTGCCGCTGGCCAGGGTGTGGCCGTCCGGGCTGAACGCGAGGGTGTTCACCGGGCCGGTGTGCTCCCCCAGGATCCGTCCGGTCCGGCCGCCGGCCGGGACGTCCCAGAGGCGGATGGTGCCGTCGGCGCTCCCGCCGGCGAGGGTGCGGCCGTCCGGGCTGAAGACCAGGGAGTTGACGTAACCGGTGGGGCCGGTGAGCGGCGTGCCCAGGGGGCGCAGGCGGGACGGGTCGCGCGCGTCCCAGAGCTGGACGGTGCGGTCGTCCCGGGCGGTGGCCAGGGTCCGTCCGTCCGGGCTGAAGGCGAGCGCGCCGGGGCCGGCGAAGCGGGTGCGCAGCTGGACGGGCGGGGCGTGGGCGGCGGGGTGCGCGGTGTCGGTGACGTCCCACAGCTGGACGGCGTGGCTGCCCGTCAGGACCGCCAGGGTGCGGCCGTCGGGGGAGAACACCACGGAGCGCACGTCGCCCTCGCCGGGCGTGAACGGCCCGCCCAGCGGACGCGGACGGTCGGGGTCCGTGACGTTCCACAGCCGTACCCTCCCGTCACGCGCCGCCGTGGCGAGCACCCGTCCGTCCGGACGGAAGGCCCCTATGCGACCGAGCATGTCCGAGGTCGGGATCGACCACAGCCGGACAGTGCTGTCGCCGCTCCCGGTGGCCAGGGTGCGTCCGTCCGGGCTGAAGCCGACGGCGTACATCTCGCCGCTGCTGCCCGCGAGCGGCTCGCCGACCTGGGACGGGTACTCAGGGTTGCGCACGTTCCACAGGGTCGCCGTGGAGTCGGCGCTGCCCGCGGCGAGCATGGTCCCGGCGGAGTCGAAGGCCACGGACCAGACGGGGCCGGTGTGGCCGGTGAGGGGGGTGCCGAGGGCGGTGGGGCGGCGGGGGTCGGACACGTCCCACAGGCGGATGGTGTCGTCGGCGCCGCCGCTGGCGAGGGTGCGGCCGTCGGGGCTGAAGGCGACCGAGTGCACGGTGCCGGTGTGGCCCGTCAGCGTCTTGCCCGTACGGTGCGGGCGGTGCGGGTCGGTGGTGTCCCAGAGCATGATCGTGTCGTCGTCGCCGCCCGCCGCCAGGGTGTCGCCGTCGGGACCGAACGCCACCGACCGCACGGCGTCGGTGTGGCCGGTCAGGGTGGCCAGCGGGCGCGCGCGGCCGGGGTCGGTGACGTCCCACAGCCGGACGGTGCGGTCGTTGCCGACCGAGGCGAGGGTGTGCCCGTCCGGACGGAAGGCGAGCAGGTAGACGGTGCCGGTGTGGCCGTTCAGGGGGGCGCCGAGGGGGCGGGGGCGGGCGGGGTCCCGTACGTCCCACAGGCGGATCGTGCCGTCGTCCGAGGCGCTGGCCAGAATCGTGCCGTCCGGGCTGAAGACCGCGGTGCTCACCCAGCTGGTGTGGCCGGTGAGCGGCTCGCCCAGGGCCTCGGGGCGGGAGGGGTCCGCCACGTCCCACAGGCGCACCGTGCGGTCGTAGGCGGCGGTGGCCAGGAGCCGGCCGTCCGGGCTGAACGAGGTGAGGTAGACGGCCCCGGTGTGGCCGGTGAGGGGGGTCGCCAAGGGGGCGTTGACGATGGATATGAGGCGGTTGCGGGTGCTCTCGTCGCCGGGGCGCAGATCGTGCGCCACCAGGTCGAGCTGGGCGGAGAGGGAGGGGTCGGAGTACTGGAAGCGGTCGGCTTCGGCGGAGATCTGCGCGAACACCGCGTCGTCCCGCTGCCGGGAGGCGGTCACCGCCGAGGCCGCGGCCACGACCGCCAGGGCGATCAGCGCCGCCACCGCGCCGCGGCTGAGCCAGACGGTGCGGCGCCGCAACCGTACCGACGCGGCCAGGAACTGTGCCGCGCCGCGCGTCAGGAAGACGGAGTCGGCCGACTTCGCCCAGGTGTGGGCCTGTTCCAGCCGCGAGCCCCGGTAGAGCAGGGACGCGTCGCGGCCGGATTCCTCCCAGGCCCGGCCGTCCTCCTCCAGCCGCTGGCGCAGCAGGTGGCCGCTCCGGTCCTCGTCGATCCAGCCGCGCAGCCGGGGCCAGGCGTGCAGCAGCGCCTCGTGGGTGATCTCCACGGACTCCGCGTCGAGCGTCACCAGCCGGGCGCGGACCAGCGCTTCGAGGGACTCCTCGGTCTTGCCGGGGTCCTTCGACTCCTCCGCCAGCGCGCGCCGCGTCCCTCGTCTGCGGGTGATCTGCGTGTCCTCGCTCAGCCGGACCAGTCTGAGCAGCAGCTGCCGCGCCGCGGTGCGGGCGGCCGGGTCGAGACCGGCCCAGGCGTGCTCCGCCGTCGTCGCCACGGCCTGCTGGATGCCGCCGGCGGCGCGGTAGCCGGCCAGGGTCAGCCGGCCCGACTTGCGGCGCTGCCAGGTGGCGAGCAGGGCGTGGGAGAGCAGGGGCAGGACGCCGGCATGGTGCACGCCGTGCGGGCCGTCGGCGCTGACCTCCCGGACGATCAGCTCCACCAGGCCCGGTTCGATCTCCAGGCCCACGGCCTTCGCCGGGCCGGCCACCGCCTCGCGCAGCTCCGCCGTGGTCAGCGGGCCGAGCACCATGTGGCGGTGCTGGAGGGCGTCGGCGAGTTCGGGGTGGCCGAGGCACTGCTCGTAGAAGTCCGCGCGGACGCCGACGAGGACGCAGGCGGGGGGCGGCCCGCCGGAGCCGGGGCGGGAGCACATCGCGTGCAGGGTCTGGATGAACGCGCGCCGCTCCGCCTCGTCGGGGCAGAGGGCGAAGGTCTCCTCGAACTGGTCGACGATGATCAGCGGGCGGTTGGCGGAGGGGGACGGCTCGCCGCTGTCCGCCGTCACCCATGCGGTGACGGCCTGCCGTACGGCCTGGGCGAAGGCGGGGGTGCCGGTGCCCGGGGCCGTCGTGTTCGTGCCCTGGTCCGCCGTGTCCGCCTGGTACGCCGTGTCCGCCGCGTTCGCCGCGTCCGGGGAGCTCGGGGGGCCCGAGTGGCCTGAGGGAGCCGAGTGGCCTGAGGGGCCCGAGGGATCCGCCGGGCCGGTGGTGTCGGTCGGGCCGGTGGTGCCGGTCGGGCCGGTGGTGCCGGCCGAGGGCGCCGGTGCCGGGACGACCTCGGCGAGCGGGGGTATCCGGCGGGTCAGCTCCTTGAGGGGCGTCGCCCCGGGCACCAGGTACAGCACCCTTCTGGCATCGGCTCCCCCGGCCTGGAAGGCCGGCATCAGGCCCGCGTTCAGCAGGGAGGACTTGCCCGCCCCCGACGCGCCGACGAGCGCGACCACGCCGCCCGTCCGCTCCGCCGCCCGGACCTGGGCGATGAGGTCGTCCCTGCTCCGCTCCCGGCCGAAGAACCACCGGGCGTCCTGCTGCCGGTACGCGGCGAGCCCCCGGTAGGGGCACACGCCGCCGATGTCCGCGGTCTCGGCGGGGCGGCCGTCCGCCGCCCCGGCCGGGGCCTCGGGACGGTCACCGGCGGGATCGGCCAGCGCCTGCTCCCACAGGCGCTGCCACTGGGCCAGGTCGTACAGGCCCTTGGAGACCGGGGTGGGCCGCGCGCGCCGGGCCGCGGGGATCAGGACGTGCAGCACGGCCGCGAGCGCGGTGAACTGCGCGGGTACGTTCTTCGCCCGCCGCCAGTCGCTGATCCGCTGCGCCGACACGCGCACGGGCCGGCCGCGCTCATCGACCCGGCGCAACCGGTCGACCGCCTCCGCCACCCGCTTGAGCGGAGGATTGCCGGCTTCCCTGTACAGCAGCGCGAGGCGCTCGGCGAAGGCCGTACGTGTCCCTGAGTCGGAGTTCAAGGTCCCACCCCTTTACCTCCCCCGCCGTCTGAACGTCCGGACCGGAAAACCCACTCTATATGTCTGACCTGCGACGAAGGGGGTAATCCGGATCCGGACCCTCCTCGGCGGGAGGGATCGCTGGCAGGATCGCAGGACCGCGGCACCGCACCCGGGGACCGCGGCAGCGGCAGCGCGTGAACCAGCCACCGGGGATCGTGGCGGCAGCGCGTGAACCCGCCGTATCTCGGCCCGAGCCCTCACCGGGCGGGCCGATCCCGTTCGCACCGTTCGGTACCGGTCCGCACGAGGGGAGGGACCGGTACCGGGCGGCGCGACGCCGATGTGCCCCGTGCGGGCGAAGGGGAGCGGATGAGCAGCACCGGTACGGAGGTTCTGGCGACCCTGGGACGCCGGTACGTGCGGGACGCCCCGGGTTCCTTCGGCAAGATCGCGCTGGCCGGCCGCTTCCTCGACCCGTACCTGCGCGAGCACCCCCGCCGACGGGTGGTCGAGGACCGCTTCGGGGCCCGCTTCGCGGTGGACACCACCGACCTGATCCAGCGGTACCTCTATCTCTTCGGCGTCTGGGAGCCGCACCTGACGGGGTGGCTGAGGCGCCGGCTCGGGCCGGGCGACACGTTCGTCGACGTCGGCGCCAACATCGGTGTCCTCACCGTCCTCGCCTCACGGCTGGTCGGCGACGGCGGCCGGGTGGTGGCCGTGGAGGCCTCGCCCGCGTTCCACGGGCATCTGCTGCGCAATCTCCGGCTGAACGGCTGCGCCAACGTGCGGGCGGTGAACACGGCGGTGGCCGACCGGCGCGAGCGGCTCACCTTCGTGCTGGCCAGTTCCCACAACATGGGGGCCAACAGCATCGTTCCGTACGACGGTCCGGCCGAGTCGGTCTTCGAGGCCGAGGCGGTGCCGTTGACGGAGCTGCTGACGCCCCGTGAGGTCGCCGGTGCGCGGGTCATCAAGATCGACGTGGAGGGCGCCGAGGGAAGCGTCGTACGCGGCCTCGCGCCGCTGCTGGGCGCGCTGCGGCCGGACGCCGAGGTCTGCGTCGAGGTGACGCCGGAGCGGATGGCGCGGCTCGGCGACCGTGCCGAGGAACTGACGGGCACGTTCGCCGCGGCGGGTTTCCACGCCTACCGGATGGCCAACGGCTACACGCCCGCCGACTGCCTCAGGGCGCTCCGCGAGGGGCCCGCCGCCCCGGTGCGGTGGCGGGAGCCGCTCGTCGGGGAGACGGAGCTGGTCTTCTCGCGGGTGGACGCCGAGACGCTCCCGTAGCGGGTCGGGCCGGGGCAGCTCAGGAGGGCGGCCTGGGGGGTCGGTCCGGGGGCAGCCCAAGGGGGCGGCCTGGGGGGTCGGTCCGGGGGCAGCCCAAGGGGGCGGCCTGGGGGGTCGGTCCGGGGGCAGCCCAAGGGGCCGGCGCAGGAGGCCAGTCCGGGGGCCGGCCCAGGGGTCAACCCGTGGAGCCGGCCCAGCGGGTCAGCCGGGGGGAAGAGGCGCCCGCGGGTGCTCCCACTCCAGGTGGGCCAGTGCCCGGGCGCGTGCCTCGATCACCGCCATGCGCGCGTCCCGCTCCGCCGGGTCCACGTGCGCCGCCTGACCGGTCACCTGCCCATCCCACTTGCGGTAGAGCAGACCCGCCTCCGCGGTGAACCACCCGCGGCTGACCGCGTTCAGGGCGAGCAGGAGCCCCGTGTCCTCCGAGGCCGGCAGGGCCATCCAGCCGCCGAGGGCGAGGAGCAGGTCGCGGCGGACACAGAGGGTCGCCGGGTGGACCGGGGCGCGGAAGCCGCCGGCCCGCCAGGCGGAGAGGAGGGAGTTCCGCTCGATGGGGCCGTGGTCCGGGTCGCCCGGGAACCCGGCCGTCGAACCGTCGGGCAGGAGGTCCAGGACGCGGGAGGTCGTCCAGCCGATCGTGGCGTCGGCCTCCAGTACCGCGAGGTCGCGGGCGAGCGCGCCGGCGGTGAGCCGGTCGTCGGCGTCGAGGACCCTCACGTACTCGCCCTCCGCGCGGGCCAGCGCGATGGTGCGGGCCACGCCGGGGCCGCCCGGCCGGCCCTGCCGGAACGACACCCGGGGATCGGCCGGGACACGGGGGCGTACGTCGTCCGTCCGGCCGTCCTCCTGGACGATCCACTGCCATTGCCAGCCGTCGGGCAACTCCTGCGCGCGCAGGGAGTCGTACGCGTCCCGGAGGAAGGGGGCGGACGGGGCGTGGACGGCCGTGACGACGGTGACGCGGCGGCTCATCCGGCTCACCACCTCTCGGAGGGTCGTGCGGCCCGGTGCGGCCCGGTGGTCGTCCGTCCCGGTTCCTCGTGCCCGCCCAAGATACGGCGCACCGCGCAGCGCGGGACCATCAGGGTGAAGGACGCCGGGCCCACGCGGGGTTGTCGCGTACCGGCCGGATCCCTAGCCTGACGGCATGCCGGGTATCGGGCAGCACTTCTGGGCCTTCCTCGCTGTGGTCACCGTACTGATCGCCGTGCCGGGACCGAGCGTGGTGTTCGTGGTCGGGCGCGGGGTGACGCTCGGGCGCCGGGCGGCGCTGGCCACGGCGGTGGGCAACAACGCCGGGATACTGATCCAGGCCATGCTGGTGGCCTTCGGGCTGGGAGCCGTCGTCGCCCGGTCGATCGTGGTGTTCTCGGTGCTGAAGTTCGCGGGCGCGCTGTACCTGGTCTGGCTCGGCGTCCAGACGTGGCGGCATCGCGGGGAACTGGCCGTCACGGACGCGCGGCAGCGGTCGCCCGCCAGCGCGCTGCGCATCGCCCGGCAGGGGTTCGTCGTCGGCGTGAGCAACCCGAAGGGCTTCCTGATCTTCTCGGCCGTGCTGCCCCAGTTCGTCGACCGCTCGGCGGGGCACGTGACGCTGCAACTCGTGCTCCTCGGCGTCGTCTGCGCCGCTGTCGCGCTGGTGTCCGACTCGGCCTGGGGGCTCCTCGCCGGTACGGCGCGTGGCTGGTTTCGCGGGTCGCCCCGCCGTCTGTCCGCGATCGGCGCGGTGTCCGGGACGGTGATGGTCGGCCTCGGCGTCCGTCTCGCCCTGACCGGGAAAGACGTGTGACGACACGGCGGATGGGCGGAGCGTGCCGGGTGCCGGTTCCTGCCGGGGCGCGCTTCTGGCCGTGTGCGGCGGGGATGTTGTCGGGGAGGGGAGTCGTACGCGCATGAAGGTGACCGTCGATCAGGAGCTCTGCTACGGCTCCCGTGACTGTGTGTACCGGGCGGGGTCCGTCTTCACCACGGTGGACGGGTTCGGCGCCGTCCTACCGGGGCGGGAGGACAGCGGTGACGACCCGCGCGTACGGGAGGCGGCCGAACAGTGTCCGGCACAGGCGATCAGCATCACAAAGGGGCGGTAGTACGGGTGACCGGTGCGGGCGGGGAGACGGCCGCGCACGGGGAAGCGCCCGGCCGGGTGACCCGGCCGGGCGCTTCCAGGACGTCGGGGCGGTCCCCGGAGGAGACCTCAGCGTCGTAGCGGTGGGTCGGTCAGGGGCAGGGGTTCCGTTTCCGTCCGTCCGGCGGTGCCGCACAGGGTGGCGGAGCGGGCCGCGGCGACCGTGTCGGTGGCGGGACGGTGGCGGCAGCCGGGGGACGTGCCGTGGGCCTCGGCCCGGATGCGCTGCTTCATCGTGGGCGGCAGGGCACCGGCCCGTGACCAGGAACGCGGGGCCGTCGCCAAGACCGTGGCCGCGGGGGCGCCGCTTTCGCTGTTGCGCGCGGTCTCGGTCCGCGGTACCGCCGCCGTGGCGGTCGTCGTCATGAGCCCGAGCGCCGTGCACAGCGCGAGGAAGGCGGTGACGAAGGCGGTCCACACGCTGAGGAACTTGTTCCGGGCCATGGCCCCTCACTTTCGGCTCGGGCGATTTGCGTACTTTCCTCATGATGTGTATGAGGGCCGAGAAGTGGGGGAGCGACGCCCGTGACGCGTCGATCTTCAGATCAGCACCACACGGATGGGTGCAAGTCGGAAGAAAAATGCCGAACGAGTAAAAGAGGGACCAAATCTCACGGTGCGTGCGGGTGTGATCACCGTCCGGCCGGAACGGTCCGGCCCGTCCCTACTGGGGTCCGGCGGTGCCGAGTTGGCGCCGGACGCAGGTCACCGATCGATATCGGCCGGTGTGTATAGTCGGGCGGCAGAGGTCCCCTACGTCAAGGAAAGACGAGGTCGCGCGGTGAAGAAGCTTCTCCTGGTCGCACTGGCCGCCATCGGCGGGCTCCTCGTGTACCGCCAGATCCAGGCGGATCGCGCCGAGCAGGATCTGTGGACGGAGGCGACTGACTCCGTGCCCACGGGTTCGTGAGGACGACCGACAACCGGTCCTGAGAACAGACCCCGGCCGTATCACGGTCGGGGTTTTGTGTTGCCAGGGGCCAGGGGCCAGGGGCCAGGGGCCAGGGGGCTGGAGGCTGGGGTCCGGGGTCTGGGCCCTGAGGTCTGGGACCCGGGACCGGACCGATCCGCGGAACCGGCGGATGGCGGGCGGGGCGGCGGGGCAGGATGGGCCACGGTCGAATCGAATCGAGTCGAGTCGAGTCGAGTCGGGCGGGGTCGAGGCGGGGCGGGACGGGTGCGGTTCCGTCCGGTCGGGGTCCGGTCCATGGCGGTCCATGCCGGTCCGTGCCGGTTCCGTTCGGTGACGTGTGAGGGGTGGCGGCGATGAGGTGGCTGCATACGTCGGGGCCGAGGGCCGGGGGCGGGCGTGTACCGGCGCTCCGGCGCCGGGCCACCGGGACCGCTGTGACCGTCGGGACCGCCGTGGCAGCTGTGACCGCCGCGCTCTGTGTGACGGCCGCCGCACCGGGCGGAACGGCCCTGGCGGCCGGTCACTCCGCGGCCGGCGCCGCCGACGCGGCCTCCGGTGACGCCTCCGGCGGTTACGCCTTCGCGGAGGACGCCCGGCGTGTCGACGCGGCCGACGGTACGGCCGGCGCGGTGCGCCTGGAGCCGGGCGTCACCTACCGGAGCTCCCTGGCGCGCGACGCCAGGGCCCACTACGCCCTCGAACTCGACGCCGCCTCGGACGCCTACGTCTCCGTCACCGCCGTACCCCGCCCCGGCGAGGAGGTCGTCGCCGTCGACGGCGTCCGCGTCTCCGTACAGGACGCCGACGGCGGCTCCTGCTCCCTGGACAGCGCCACCTTCGGCGCCGCCCGCAGCCCGCGCCCCGTCACCGCGTGGGGAGCGCGCGAGATCACCCGCACCGGGACCCGGTGCCAGGACCCCGGCCGTTACTACGTGGTCGTCGAACGCGTCCGGCCGCAGGACTCCCCGCCCGACGCCTGGGACCTGGAGCTGACCACCGTCTCCGAGCCGGCCGTGAAGGGGACGGCGGCCACGGACGCCCCGGAGGCCTGGGACTCGGCCTCGCCCGCCCCCCTCACCGGCGCACCCGAGGACCGCCCGGGCGGCGCCGGTTTCACCGACGCCGCGGCCATCGGCCAGGGCGCCTGGCGTGCCGGCGTCGAGCCCGGTCAGACCCTCTACTACCAGGTGCCCCTCGACTGGGGCCGGCAGCTGTACGCCACCGCCGAACTCGACGGCGCCGACGGCCGTTCCGGGTACGCCACCGGAGCCCTGTCGGTGTCCCTCTACAACCCCGTCCGCGGCCAGGTCGACAGCGCCGGCACCGGCTACACCGGACGCCGGGCCACGGTCGGCCTGGGGCCCGTGCCGCCGGTGGCGTACGGCAACCGGTACGCCGTCGCCGAGCAGCAGAGCGCGATGCGGTTCGCCGGGTCGTACTACCTGGTCGTCCATCTCGCGGAACAGGTCGCCGACCGCTTCGGCGACGGGCCGTTCGGGCTCGTCCTGCGCCTGCGGCTGACGGGGGCGGCGCGGACCGGGCCGGAGTACGCGGGGGAGCCGGTGCCGGGCGGTGTCTTCGAGGCGACGGAACCCTTGCGGGCGGCGGCGTCCGGGGGCGGGGCCGGGAGCGAGACCGCGGACGGTGGCGGGGACCCGGCGATGAGGGCGGTCGCGTTCGGCGGGATCGGCACCGGGAGCGCGCTGTTGGCCGGGCTCGGGGTGTGGACGGTCGTGGCGCGGCGCAGGGGGGCGTAGCGGGGTCCGGGCGCCGGGGGCGGCGGGGTTTCAGATACGGGTCAGGGCCCAGAACCCCACGGCGTAGCAGACCAGCGCGAGGAACAGCAACGGGATGGCCACCGCCGCCGGGGGGCCGGGACGGCGGCGCCGGGGGGCGCGGTGCTGGGCGACGGGCGGGGCGGGGGGCCGGGCCTGGGCGCTCTGGGCGGTGTAGGCCGCGGTGGGGGGAGGCGTGTGCGGGGGCTGGGACGCGGGGGTGTGCCGCGGGTACGGGACGGCCGGGGGCGCATGAGGCGGCTGCGGCTGCGGTGGTGACTGTGGCTGGGGTTGTGACTGCGACTGCGACTGCGACTGCGACTGTGACTGTGACTGCGACTGTGGTTGCGATTGTGGTTGCGATTGTGGTTGCGGCTGTGGCTGTGGCTGCGGCTGTGACTGGCCGAGCAGGGCGACCGTGGAGTGCGGAGGCGGCAGGTGGAAGCTGCCGGTGTCCGACATGCCGGGCAGCGGGGGCGGAGCGGACGGGTCCTGTGGACCGGCGGGTGCGACGGGCGCGGAGGGCCGGACGGACGCGTCGCGGCCCGCGACCGGAACCGGACCGGCGGGGCCGAAACCGGCCGGCAGCGGCCCCACCTGGTCGAATATCTCGATCAGCTCGTCGTCGGGACCGGGCTCCGGCAGCAGTTCCACGGCCGCGGCCAGCGCCTTGCGCGCCCCCGTGGCCGTACGGAACCGGGCCTGCGGATCCGGTTGCAGCAGCGTCGACACGACCTGCCACAACGGGTCCGGGACGCTCGCGGGCGCGGGCGGTGTCCCGTGCTCGGCGAAGTACTGCACCAGCGCCTTGGTGTCCGGCTTGGCGCCCTCCAGCAGGTAGAGCGCGACCAGCCCTACGGCGAACAGGTCGGCGGCGAAGTCCGGTTCCGCGCCCATCATCGACTCGGGCGCGAGGTAACCGGGCGTCCCGACCACCAGGTCGGCCTCCGTCAGCCGGGGCTCGCCCAGGCGCATCGCGATGCCGAAGTCCCCCAGCCGCAGCCGCGGCCGGCCGGTGCCGGTGGCTTCGAGCAGGATGTTGGCGGGCTTGACGTCCCGGTGGACGACGCCCTCGGCGTGCACCGCGGCCAGCCCGGACAGCAACTGGTCGAGCAGGGTGCAGACATAACCGGGCGGCAGCGGACCGTAGTCCCCGACCACGTGGACCAGTGAGCCGCCGGTGACCAGGTCCATGGTGAACAGGACCTTGTCGTCGTCGGCCGCCCAGCTGGCGGGGGCCAGCACATGGGGATGGTCGATCCGCAGCGCCTGCTCCCGCACGAACCGCAGCAGGGAGTGGGCGTCGCGCTGCTGGAGCACCTTGGCGGCCACGTACCGTCTGCGGCGGTGGTCCCACGCGCGCCACACCGCGCCGACTCCCCCACGCCCGATCGGGTCGACCAGTTCGTACCGTCCGGCGAAGACCTCACCCATCGCCCTGCGCGCCCCTCCCCCTGTCCTTCCCGCCCCGCGTCCACGGCACCTGCGCGGACCCGGCCGCCGTACCCCCCCCGGCGGTCGGGCCCGGGCGGGGTCAGCTCTGGTGGGACTGGTAGTGCGCGACCGCGTCCGAGGTGCGGCCGGCGCCGTAGACCCGGAGGAACTCTGCCAGCTCCGGGTGGGTCGGGGCGAGGGTGTCGGCGGCTTCTATGATGTCGCCGGCGGCGGCCACCGAACGCAGCAGGGACTGGATCTCACGGACCACCCGCTTCACCGTGGGCGCACCGGAACCGCTCGTGGTCTGCGTCGTGTTGCTCAGCACCGAACCCCCCTGGGACCTCTTGATCTCGTCCATCCGCTCGGTGGCCTCGGCCGCGCTGACACTGCCGTCCGCGACCTGCCCCGCCAGGTCCTGCAGCAGCTGCACCCGCTGTACCACCGCCGGATTGCCGATCTTCGCCCGCTGACCGCTCATCAGCTGCGACAGCATCGGCGCGGACAGCCCCAGAACCCCCGCGAGACGCGCCTGGTTGAGCCCGAGATCGTCGATCAGCCTGCGGAAGAGCGCCCCCAGTGGCTCCCCGTACCAGTTCCGCTGCAGTTCCCGCGCTCTCGCGGTGGCTTCCTGCTGTGCGGCGTCCATTGCGTCTCCCCATCGCTTCCCCAGAAACCGCAGTTCGCTCCAGCGAACCACGCCGAGCATCTTACGGAGAGTGGTTGTTCACCGGGACCCCCAATCTGTTTGGGAGATAAGGGGGACCACCCGGTACTCTTGTCTGCGGCGCCCGCCGGGACGCAGTCCCCGCCGGTCGGACGCCACGGCTTCGGGGCCTTAGCTCAGTTGGTAGAGCGCTGTCTTTGCATGGCAGATGTCAGGGGTTCGACTCCCCTAGGCTCCACCCCACAAGACCCCTCCGACCCGCGGAAACGCGGTTGGAGGGGTCTTTTTGTCGCTTTTTCCGCGCTGACGTTTCAGCATGCCGGTGCTGCCGAATGCTCGCGGAGGCCCGTGCTCGCGGCCGAGTACGGCACGACGACGCTCACCGTGCCGGTCGTGGTGGTCGCGCTGCGTGATCGGCGGCGTCGAGACCGTCGTCCTGGACCACACCTGCCTGGTCGCGCTGTACGAGGGCGACGCCTTCTTCACGGGGCTGTACATCGAGGCCAGTCATCAGCGCGGCCGCGTCCTTGTGCCGCCGCTGTGCGTCCTGGCCGCGCCGACCGGCTCGAACCCGGCTGCGGGGCGTACGCGGCCGGCCTGCGGTGCGCCGAGGGAGTTTCCTTCACCACGGCTCACGCCGTGGAGGCGGTGTCCTGGCCCCGAGCCGAGCACGCCGTTGCTCACGCCGCGGCGGTGGCCTGGCAGAGGGCGACGACGGGTGAGCCTGTCACCGTGCTGTCGTTGCGCGACGAGGTCTGCCACTTCGCCCGCGTGCAAGCGCTCAACCCCTGCGAACAGGCCGGATGTCGTGCGGGGACGGGCGGGATGTCTCCGTGGTCCGGGAGTGGGGTGCCGGTGGCGCGGCGTCCGCGTCGGTGTCCGCGTCGGTGTCGGCGTCCGCGTCCGCGTCGTCGTCCGCTCCCGGCAGGCGCAGCCCCCGGGACTCGGCCACGCGCAGGGCGTCGGCCAGGCACTCGGCGAGGCGGAGTCCGGCGTAGCGGACCTCGGTGTGCGGGGCGGCCGGGTCGTCCAGGACCGGGCGGGCGAGGCCGAGGACGTCCTCGGCGGTGGCGAGCTGCATGGCCTCCATGTCGTCGGCGAGGCGGGAGAGGTAGCCGCCGTTCTCGTCCGTGGAGAGGTAGCAGGGCTTGCCGTCCGGGGAGCGCCAGGGCAGCAGACGCAGGGTGCTCGGGGACGTGGGGGCGCGGTGCGCCGGGTGCTCCGTCATGCCGCGGCCCCCTCCGGGGCGCCGACGAGGTGCCGGTCGAGGTCGATGCCGAAGTCGGCGGCGAGGACGAGGGCGAGGCGACGGCGCTGTGTGAGGGCGGCGTCCTGTTCGTGGGCGAGGAGGTAGGGGCGCACGAGGCGGGACGCGGTGCCGTCGAGGGGGGTGGACAGGCCGTAGGGGGAGCGGTGGAGGGGAAGGCGCGCGGGTGGCGCCGGGGGCGGGACGAGCGGTACGGCGGTGGGGTGCGGCCGGTGCCGGGTACGGCGGTGTCTGCCGGTGCCGGGGATGAGGAAGAGGCGCAGCCGGAGGGCGAGGCGGCGGATAAGGTCGGGCATGTCGACGCTCCTTGTCAGCGTTGGCCGTGCCCCGGGAGGTCTTGTCCACCTCGCCGGGGTCTTTCGTCGCCTGACGCTATATCCGCTATGCAGCCCTCTGCATACAAGTGCAGACAGATCCATCCGATCGTGTAGGGAACCACATCTCTACGTTGGACATATGAGCGACAGGGAAGAAGCCGAGTCCGTACTGGACCCCATGAGCGCGAGGCCGCTCTACGTCCAGCTGGCCGACGTCATCGCCCGCAAGATCAGGACAGGGGAATTGGCGCCGGACCGGCCCATCCCTTCGGAGCACCGCCTCGCCGACGAGTACGGCGTGGCACGCTTGACCGCCCGGCGAGCCGCGCAGGAGCTGCGGGAACGCGGGCTGATCGTCACTGTGCGGGGCAAGGGCTCCTTCGTGGTCGACGACCTGCCGCCCGTCGACGCCTCCGAAGGCGGCGAACCGGACGACTGAGAGGACGGCCCGCCGGGCCGCTCCGACCGGACCGGCCCCGCGCCAACTCCCCGGCTCCCGGCGGGAATTGATGATCTTGAAGAGCCCGGACGGGGCACGGTTCGGGCGAAGGGGGCCATGTCCGCTCTTGATATCGTCACTTCACAAGGCACCGGCATCCCCACCCCTGCGGGGCGGTGCCACGTGACTCATCGCCGCGCGGGCCGTCGGCCGCCGTCGGCGAGGTGGAAGGGGTAGACCATGCGGGCGAAGGTACGGGCCGCTCTCGACGCGCTCTACATGAAGCGACTCGTCAGGGAGCTGGAGGGACGCCCACGGCCTCAGCACATCGGCATCATGCTCGACGGCAACCGCCGGTGGGCCAAGATGTCGGGCATCGACGACCCGCGTGAGGGCTACCGCGCGGGCGGCGCCAAGGTGCTGGACTTCCTGCGCTGGTGCGACTCGGCCGAGATCGAGCACGTCACCCTGTACATGCTCTCCGACGACAACCTGCACCGGCCCGAGGAAGAGCTGACCCCGCTCATCGACATCATCGCCGAGGTGGTGGAGCGGCTGGCCGTTCCCGGCAACCCCTGGCCCGTCTCGGTCGTCGGCGCCCTGGACCTGCTGCCCGCCGAGTCCGCGAGCCGCCTCAAGGCCGCCACCGAGGCCACCCAGGACCGGCACGGCGGCACCAAGGTCGACGTCGCCGTGGGCTACGGCGGCCGGCGCGAGATCGTCGACGCCGTCCGTTCCGCCCTCACCGAACACAGCGCCCGGGGCGGGGACATCGACGAGTTCATCGAGTCCTTCACCATGGAGCACATCTCCAAGCACCTGTACTCCAAGGCGCGCTCCGAGTCCGACCTGATCATCCGCACCTCCGGCGAGCAGCGGCTCTCCGGATTCCTGCTCTGGCAGTCCGCGTACGCCGAGATGTACTTCTGCGAGACCTACTGGCCGGACTTCCGCGAGATCGACTTCCTGCGCGCCCTGCGCTCGTACTCCTTGCGGGAGCGCCGTTACGGACGGTGAGGGTGCGGAAGCGCGCGGTTTCACGTGAAACACCGCCGCGGGGGGGGGGGGTGCGGGTGTACCCCCCCCCCGGCGGGGTGTGGGCCCAGCGCCGGGCCGCC